>NZ_JBQYLH010000011.1:0-156937 GCF_052677165.1 Sunxiuqinia sp. sy24 | reverse complement strand
TCCGAACATTTAAGAGAAACTTTGAAAGCAGGATGCTAATTTTACATGAAACAAGACGGGGTTTACCGAATGCTTACAATAATTTCCCATTTTTTCTCAATACGTTCTAAAAGGTCATCAAATTTCTCGTGCCGCTTGTTTGCAAATAATAAGCACTGAATTTTTATTGAACCATCAGAAATACGATATACAACAGGATGATGACGATTTGGAAAGATCGTTTCCGCATCGTCAACCACCAATAGTTTAAGGTTAGTACAAGGTATTCCGGTATTACTTAAAAGTTCGTTAATTCGTTTGGGAGTTCCGATCAAAATATCTAGCCCTTCATAAATCGTGTCTTTTTGATATAACAAACTTCCCTGGTCAAAGACGGTAAATGTGCGTAGGTTGGTATGTTTTCCAAGAATTTTGAACTGCTCTTCTAGCTCGAAGGCTTTTTCTTTGTTTTCAACCATTACAATAGCTCGAGGTGCTTCCTCAAGGGCTTCTTTAAGCTGTTGAATTACGCCCATGACAATTGTTGTTGATTTTCCAGATCCTTCTGGCGCAAACACAAGCAGGTCTGCCCCCGACTTAATTTTAGGAATACAAGTTGTCTGAATTTCTTTAGGCTCTTTATCAAAAGCTTGATCAATAATGCCTGAGACTAGTTCTGGATATAGTTTTTTTAGTTTCATTTTAGTTTCATTTTCAGATACAGAAAGTAATTATTCAATGTTTATAGATATTTTGGCATTTGAGATACAAATAGGAGCCAAAAACGTCCTCAAATATACAAAACTCCGCAAAATAGGGTAGTTGTTTGATTCACTTCGACACGAAAAGTAACTTCCCTTTATATATAGGCCTAAAGATAAAAGGTACAAATAGGGTGCATTTTAAGGTATGAAAAATATAAAATTGGCACAAAATCAGGTAGCGGTTCATTTGACTTTCCGATACAGGATTTGCAACTGTTTAACCGGCCGCTATTTACGATGGTCGAAGTGTGAAAAAGATGCAAAATGAACTAATCAATTTTGGATCTTCCAGCTCTTCATTTTTTTGTTTTTAGAATTTCGCAATAATTAACCGTATTACCGAAAATACCAATAACCGGACTTTTAGCCACTATTTCTTTGCGTGAAAGCCGGCCTATTGTGGTTCGGGTAACTTCCTGATCGGGAAAGCTGGCTTTGTACACCAATCCAACCGGGTAGTCGTCCGGGTAACCCTGCTCGAGGTAGTTGGTGGCAATTTCGTGCATATGCGAAGCGCCCATGTAGTAAACGGCTGTATCAGAATTGGGAATCTTGTAGCTACTCTTGCCGTGCGCTGTTCCAAAACTCACCGACGAGGCAATACCGCGGTGGGTTAGCGGAATGTTGGCTAATGAAGCAGCAGCTATGGCAGAGCTGATTCCCGGTACAAATTCCACGAGGATGCCACGTTCCTCCAAATAGAAACGCTCTTCGCTGCCTCGGCCAAAAATGAGCGGGTCGCCACCCTTGAGGCGGACAACCATTTTGCCGCTTTGAGCCGCCTGGTACAACACCTCGTTAATTTCGTGCTGTTCCTTGCTATGATTTCCCCGGCGCTTACCCACATAATGTTTTTCGCCCCGGTAGCGCGCCAGGAACTCGTGATCGAGCAGGTCGTCGTAGAAAATGATGTCGGCCTGAAACAAAAGTTGTTCGCCGCGTCGGCTCAGTAGGTTGGGGTTTCCCGGGCCAAAACCAACCAAATACACCTTGCCGGCCAACTGCTCTTTCTCTTTAAGCAGCTGCTCTCGTTCGCGTATAAAGTGCTCAATTTCCTGCGAAAGCAGAACTGTTTTCTTCACCTCTTTGTTTTTCGAGTTTATGGCAGCCATAAAGTCGTCGGTTTCAATCAAAGCTGAAGAATGAAAGCCGGACACCGCTGCATCATCTGTGCGGTTGCACAATATACCACGCGACTCGCAATCGGCCTGAATTTGGGCATTCACTTCGGGCGAATCGGTGCAGGCAAATACCAGAAAAAGCCCATTGATATGTTTTGGCTGATAGATTTTACGAATGCATTGAACAGCCGGGTTCGCTTCAATTTCGGTTGCTATATCGGGAGCTACCACGCAAATGTTGGAACTGTAGCGAACTAAGCTTTTGAGTTTTTGAGCAGCTACCTGGCCGCCGCCAATCAAGCCGATTTTTTTACCGGCCAGGTTTAATGAGATGGGTAAGAAAGACATGGTTGTATGGCATTAATGCCCGCCTTTAGAGCGGGTATAAATTCGTTATTTAATGTTTTGTTTTGTGCGGCAACCCGGAAGTGGCCAGGCCTTAAACCGCGGAAATTAGAAGCATCCCGTATCAGAAATCCATGCTGCTCCAACAGCTGCGTTTTTAACTCGGCCGCCGTGGCCTGCTGCAACTCGCATAGAAAATAATTGGTGGGCGAGGGGAATACACGGAGTCCCTCTACCTGTGCCAGTTCCGCTTGCATGCGTTTTGACTCTTGCAATCGATGGACTAGCGCATCTGTGGGCTTTTCTGGCAGATCCAGAATATACTCACCGGCCTTCAAAGCCAGAGCATTCACAGCCCAAGGCATGTGGCAAGCCTGAAGCTTTTTAATAATTTGCGGATTAGCAAGCAGATAACCGATCCGGATTCCCGGAATGGCAAACAGTTTGGTGAAGGATTTGATCACCACCAGATTTTGATACTGACCAACCAGGGAAGCCATGCTTTCTGCCGCCTCGCAAAGATCGATGTAAGCTTCGTCAACCACCAAAAGGCGCTTGGGGTTTTGTTCCAGGAAAGCAACCAGTTGTCGCGGCCTAAGGTAACGACCATCGGGATTATTCGGGTTGCCAATCCACACCAAAACAGACGGCTTGATGTTGTTGAGTTCGTTCAGATCTTCAACAAACAAAATTTGATGATTGTAGAGCGTGCAGGCATCTTCGTACTCGGCAAAAGCCGGTGTGCGAATAGCCGAGCATTGATTCTGAAAGGCATGGGCCAGCAGGTAAAAAGCCTCGGTAGAGCCATTCGTTACCATAATACAGCCGGGACTTAAGTTGAATTTATCAGCCAGCTTTCCGCGTAAAATCCGGCACTCGGGATCCGGGTAATTACGAATGGCCCGCAGCTGCGTTTGCAGGAAATCCAACAAGTTGCCGGTTTGCGGATTATCAAAAACATTGGTGCTGAAATCGGCTTTCAGCAGGTGTTGTAATCCTTGAATGTTGTTACCGTGTCCGTTTATCATGTTTGTATTGCTTTCACTGTTTCATTCAGTTGTTGCACAAGCTCCTCCATATCCGAAAAAACAAGCGGATAATATAGCCGGGGGCGGGATAAGATGTGCACCACGATGCCAAGTTCCTGTGCTGCCTGGCATTTTTCGGGTAGCCCGCCTGCTTCGCCCGATTCTTTTGTGACCAGTTGCGTAATCTCGTATTCCTGCATCAAAGCCCGGTTGGTTTCCAGGCGCATGCGTCCCTTCATGGCGATGAGCTGGTGAGCCTGCAGCCCGGCAGCCTGGCATTCGTCCAGGCTTTTGCTTACCGCCAGAACACGGGCAATAATTCGCTCGCTCAGCTCCGGGCAAAAGCGATGCACATTCTTCGAGCCAATTGTTAGCAGAATGTTGCCGTTGGTTTGCTTTAGGGATTCAATCAATTCATCGTAGTCGGGATAATAGTTGGCTCCGGGCACCTGAAGCTGTTTCCGTTCATATCGCAGATATGGGCGTTGTAGTCGTTCGCAAACAGTCATCGCCTGGGTTGAAACAAGCTCTGCAAAAGGGTGACTGGCATCAACTACCACGGAACTGGCTTTCTCAATCAGTAGTTGCTCCATTTCGTTTTCACTCAGTTGTCGCTCAATGACCTCACAGTGTTGCAGCGCCGCCAGTTGTGCACCATAAGCCGTGGTTGTGCTAATCAGCACTTGATGGCCTTCGCACCGAAAACGCTCAGCAAGCTTGTTGGCATCACTTGTCCCTCCGATAATCCAAATCATAAGCGATATCCCCGAATAGTAACCATTTTTCCGTTAATGACTTGCGTTTGCGAGTTTCCGATAATTACGGTCGTTAGCATGTCAACATCGGCATTTTTGAGTTCGCCCAGCGTGGTTAGTACCACTTGTTGCCCCTCGCGCATGGCTTGTTTGACGATTCCCACCGGTGTTTCCGGCTTCTGATATTCCAGCAAAATGTCGATGGCGGTATCCAGCTGTTTAATGCGGGTTTTGCTACGTGGGTTGTACAAGGCAACAGCAAAATCACCTTCTCCGGCTGCCCGAATTCGCTTCTGAATTAGTTCCCAGGGCGTTAACAGGTCGCTTAAACTAAGGGTTACAAAATCGTTCATTAAAGGCGCTCCTAGAAGTGAAGCTGCCGATGTGGCCGCACTAATACCAGGAATAATGTCGACCGATACTTCGGATTGGCGCTCAGCTACAATCTCTAGCATAATTCCCGCCATACCGTAAATCCCTGCATCACCGCTGCTAATCAGGCTCACCACATTGCCGGCTTCGGCCAGTTCCAGCACTTCCACACATCGATCAACCTCTTTTTTCATGCCCGACGATACATATTGTTTGTCGGGGAAAAGCGATTTAATCAACTCGATGTAGGTTTTATAGCCAGCAATAATATCGCTCTGTTCAAGCACCTGCAGGGCTCGCGGACAAATGTAGTCCTTATCTCCGGGGCCAGTGCCCACCAGTATTATTTTTCCTTGCATTGATATGGTTTTGTTTCGAATACGGATAATGTCATTCCTGTTTGTTTGGCTTTTTGAACCAAAAAATTTCCGTTTTTTCCACCAGCTAGGTAGGCAGCGGTGCTGCTCACCGATGTAACGCCGGTAATTTTTTTTACAAAATCGGAGCCTTCAAACAGGTGCTCGACAGTTTTTAATGTCGAGGCTTCGTAAAATTTTGTTTTGCAGTTCAGTTTTTTCGCCGCTTCCAGAATTGCCCGTTCTGAGCTTTTAATGTCGATAGAGCAAACCGCTGTAATACTGCGTTTGTCCAGTTGCAACTGCTCCATCTGTTGGTTGATAAAAGCCCAAAGTTGTTCAGGAGAGCTGTTCTTTTTGCAGCCAATGCCCAAATAAATGTTTGGTGGAATAAGTTGCACAGCGGGTAAATCAGCGGGAATAATCGATCGGTTGGAGACGATGATCCGTGCATGTGGTTCACCTTGACATGCCGGAAGTTCAAGTACTCCCAACCAGTTTCCCGCATCACAAAGTTCAACCGCCTGTCGATTCACAAAGCAGGCTGTTACCAGTTTGGCATTTTCCATCGAAGCGATAACCAGCCCGGCGTGCCGGGCCAACATATCTACTGATGGTAATTGGTTGACATCGGAGGCGGTCGTGATAACCGGATTGGCTTCAATTAAGCGGCCAATACGAGTTGTCAGTTCATTGGCTCCACCCAGATGGCCGCTCAGCAGGCTAATCGCGTGTTTGCCAGCATCGTCGAGCACGACCACTGCCGGATCGCTTGATTTATCCTGAATCCAGGGTGCAATGCTACGAACCACGATTCCGGTAGCCATAATGAAGATCAAACTATCGTAATTATGAAACAGTTGCTGGCAAAACTGACTGAGCTTTCCTTCTATCGGACGAAAACCAGCGGCTTTCCATTTGGCTAGCGTAAAGCAATCGGCTTCCGGAAAATGTTGTTTGATTTCCCTGGCCAGTTGATTGCCCTGTAAACTGATGGATATGATGACTACTGACTGCTTCATTTGCATGCGTTAATTAGAAATGTCGTCTTGCTTTCCTTTGCGGTACTCGTGTGTGAAATGAGAGGCATAGAGCAGCGAATTTTCAAATTCGTCACCCAAAAAATCGCCCACCAAAATCATGGCCGTTTTGGTAATTTTTTCCTCTTTCACCTTTTGTGCAATGTCGGCCAGCATACCTTGCACGATCTTCTGATCGGGCCAGCTGGCGCGCTGAATGACGGCCACAGGCGTTTGCAATGGATAATGCTTTGTTAGTTTTTCAACCAATTTCGAGATCATGCCTACCGACAAAAAAATAGACATGGAAGCACGGTGACTGGCCAGCAATTCAATCTTCTCGAGTTCGGGCACAGGCGTTCGACCCTCCATACGGGTGCAAATAACGGTTTGCGAAATACCCGGAACCGTAAATTCACGTTGTAGGGTTGCAGCCGAAGCCACAAAAGAGCTAACTCCGGGAATGACCCGATGCGGAATATCAAGTTTGTCAAGTTCTTCAATTTGCTCGCGAATACTTCCGTAGATCGATGGGTCGCCGGTATGTACCCGGGCTACTGTTTGGCCTTTTTCGGTTGCTTTGCGCATGGTATCGATGATGCTTTTCAGGTCCATTGTGGCGCTGTTGAACACTTTGGCGTCGGCTCTGCGATCCTCAATCACAGCCTCGGGAACCAGAGAACCGGCGTAAATAATAACATCGGCGTTGCGGACTGCCTTTTGCCCCTTAATGGTGATGAGTTCCGGATCGCCCGGCCCTGCACCTATAAAAATTACTTCTGACATGGTTTTTCGTTTGAGTTTTTAAGTAGGATGGCCGTTGAAAAATAGGGGACCTTTTCCTTTAAAATAGTGATGTCTGTATAGCACTTTTGACTTGGTTTCCCGGCATCGGTCATCATTGTGAATTGGTAGTCGTTTTGCTCCGACAAGTACTTGAAAAGCTCCTGGTGATAGGCTGAAACTTTCATGCAAACCACAGCTTCAGTTGACCGGATGATTGTTTTTGCCACTTCGTCGAAAGAGGAAATCACTGCGAGCTTATCATCACCCTTCACCAATGGCTGCGAAAGCAAACTGCTGATGGCTGAAAAAGAGTAAATGCCCGGCACGGTTTCCACCTCAAATTCAGAGGGCAAATAATCGAGAATATAGCTGTAAGTACTATAGAGCATGGGATCACCCAAAGTAAGAAAAGCTACATTTTGGCCTTTACGCAGGTATTCCTGAATCAGCTCTGCATTTTCGCGGCGTGCTGCCCGGCGTGTGTCCAGGTTCGGAGACATGGAAAATCCCATAGCCAATGTGCTGGCTTTGGACGACAAGTGTGGCCTGACAATTTCCAGTGCAGTACTGGTCTGGCCTTTCGAATTGGGCACACAGATCAGGTCGGCGGTTTGTAACACTTTCACCGCTTTAAGGGTGAGCAAATCCGGATCACCCGGCCCTAAGCCAATTCCGTAAAGAGTTCCGTTGGTTGTATTCATATTGATTTTGTTTTTGTCGCTGTAAACAGGAAGATCGGATTTTGGGCTTTCAACATGGCCACAGCCGATTGCGTATCGACTTTGCTAATTGCAATCTGGCTCAGCTCAAACGACCATCCTTTGCTTTTGAAATAGTTATACGCCCGCAACATGGTGTCGATAACAATTGCTGTTAAAACGATGATGCTGTCTGCAGGAGCTTTCCTATCGACTAAATCGAGAATCTGTTCCAGTTGGCCACCGCTGCCACCAATGAAATATTTGTTGATAGTTTCCAGCTTTTCCATGCCAAGTGGAGCTTCAGTTTCAATGATTTCGAGATTGACAACACCATGTTTTTCTGCATTGAGTTTGATCAGCTCAACCGCCTCCGGTTTTCGCTCCAGGGCAATCACTTGTCCTTCGGTTAGCCGAAGCGCTGCTTCAATGGAAACTGAACCGGTGCCGGCACCAATATCCATAAACCGATCGTTGGGCTGAAGTTCCAGTTTGCTTAATACCAGCGTTCTGACCTCTTCTTTGGTCATGGGCACGGAGCCGCGTATAAATGATGAATCTTTCATGTTTATTGCATCGGTTTTTAATTTGTTACTCTTTCAATAATGACGGCACACAGCGAGAAGGTGAATTCTTCGTTAAGCACTTCCTCTGCCGTTGTCGTTATAATTTGCTCATCGGGATAGGAGAGGCGGTTACCAATATGCATGGTTGCCTTGCCGTAACCTTCGTCCACCAGCATTCCGGCAATTGTTTTCCAGCTATTCTGACGATCGGTAAGTAGGAAAATCGATTCGTATGTTTGTAGTTTCGTTATAAAGTCGGTCGTTGTTCCGTGTAAAGATGTTTTGAAGGCATTCTCATAACCCAGACCAAGCTTGGCATATAAATACTGAAAGGAGCTGATACCCGGTACGCAGCGAATAGTCCGGTCAGTTATAGTTTGTTGCAGAAACCGACGGAGTGAGTGGAAACCGGTGTCACCCGAAACCAATACGACTATTTTCGCTTCATTGCGATTGGCTAAATCCTGTTTTAACTGTTCCAATTTTCCTGTGAACAGTAATTCGGGTTTGCCATAGCTTTTAAAAGCTTCCAGTTGGCGGCGCGCACCAACAAGCAGGTCTACTGCTTTCACCTCCAGATGAACAACCGGGAGAATGTAATCCGGATGCCCCGGGCCAATTCCGCAAATACACAGTTCCTTCGTTTTACTCATCATTCCACTTGTTTAATTGATTCATAGCTTGCGTTGTGCAGCCCAAGAGGCCTTGTTTCTGCGAGAGTAAAATGACTTCGACAGTCAGCTCTCCAAATACACGTTGTTCTGCACGTTCTTTGATTCTTTCTGAGAATGCTGGCCAAAATTTGTCGTCGTCTATAAAATCGAGTGCCTCTTCGGTTGTGTTAGCATTCATGATTTTTGAAAAGGCTTCCTGCTTTTTGCTGAATTGAAAATAGTGCGCTGCCAGAATTTCGTTACGGGCATCAGCTACCTTGCTATGCGTTTGAAAAATGCCGCCAGCCAGTTTCACCAATTTGCCCAAATGGCCAATCAATACGAGTTGCTTAAAACCTAGGGCAACCGCCTGTTCCAGCATAAAACCGATGTAGTTGCTGGTGATAACAACCTGCGCTTCGCTAATCGGCAGGTTCGCGCTCGAAAATGCGGTGCTGTAATTTCCCGGGCTGAAAATGGCTTTGTTCCAACCCAATGCTTTTAGTTGATCCAGCTTCAGAACCAGCGAGTCTTTCAAAGCTTCTTCAGACATGGGACGGACAATTCCGGTGGTGCCAAGCACCGATAAACCACCAACAATACCCAAGCTTGGGTTGAAGGTTTTACGGGCAAGTTCTTCGCCTTTCGGGATGCTGATTTCAACAGTCACAGCCATATCGGGAGGCAATACTTCAGCAACTGATTCTTGAATCATTTTTAAGGGGACGGGGTTGATGGCTGCCTGGCCGGGTGCAATGGCTAACCCCGGTTTGGTCACCGTGCCTACACCTTGTCCACCAATAATTTTAACACCGCTGTGAGAACCAGTCCTTACCCGCGCAACGATCTCCGCACCATGGGTGATGTCCGGATCATCGCCGGCATCTTTTATTGTTGAAGCAAATCCTTCTTCTGGTGAAAACGAAGCTTTTTCAATTTCGAGCCAAACTTCATCCTTATTGGGCAGTTTTACGCCAACCTCGTGTATGCTTTCCTGATGCACCAGCATCCAGGCAGCAGCTTTAGCTACCGCCGCAGCACAGGTCCCTGTGGTTAATCCGTTTCGCAATGTTCGTTGTTCTGACATCTCCGGCTTTCGCTAATTTCGTTTTATCATTTCGTACAAAATGGCATTCAGCATGGCAACGCCTACGGTACTGCCGCCTTTCCGGCCACGAATCAAGAGATAGGGAAGTCCGGATTCCTTCAGCATTTGCTTGGATTCGGCTGCGCCCACAAAACCTACCGGAACACCTATCACGAGGTCGGGGTTAATTTTACCTTCGGCATACAACTCGCATAACCGAACGAGTGCTGTAGGCGCGTTTCCGATTATAAAAATGCGAAAGCGATCGTCTTGAACGGCCTTGTTGATCCCGCAAATGGAACGGGTAATTCCTTGTGCTTTGGCTTCTGTAACAACTTCTTCATCGTGCACAAAGCATTGCAGCTCGCAACCCAGTTTTTGTAATGAAGGCTTACTTACTCCGGCTACGATCATGCTGGTATCCGCATAAATCCGGCAGGATTGCAGCAAAGCCTTTTTGCCGAGTTCAACTGCATCAGGGTGGGCTTCGAACAGCTGTGCATACTCAAAATCGGCAGTGGTGTGAATAACCCGCTTCACGATGGAGTCGTATTGCTCCGGTATCTGAAGGTGCGAAAGCTCCCTGGAAATAATCTCCATGCTGTCGCTTTCAATTCCCATTGGATTTAAATTCACGTAGTTGCTTTTTTCCATAGTGTACTAATTGCTTTTAGAAATTCGAAATTGGAGTAAAAGTGCACGTGGACATAGGCTGCGAGGCAATTCTCGCGACTAAGACCACATTCCCATTCAACGGATCTGTTGGGTTTGCTCAGATGATAAGTTTCTGTGTAGTTCTTGTGTGTTTTCTTTTGAACCAGTTGAGACCGGTGAAATTCATGACAGGGCGTAACTGTGTTGGCATAGTTGATTTGCGCATAACCAAAACGTTGTAGCCGGGTAGTCATTTGTACCGAAACATTAAAAACTCCACACATGGGCGTTTCTTCATTTTCCAGCGAAATGATGCTGTCTGTCAGATACATTAATCCGCCGCACTCTGCATAAACACTCAGGCCCGATTCGATTTTTTGCTTGATTTCCTGCATCAAAGCTCTGTTCTGCTGTAGTTCTGCGGAGAATACTTCAGGATAACCCCCACCGAGGTATAAGCAGTTGCAGGCGGAAGGAAGACAAGAGTCGTACAATGGGCTGAAATAATACAATGTGGCTCCCAGCGTTTCCAATAACTCCAAATTATCCTGATAATAAAAGCTGAATGCTTTATCGTGGGCCACTCCAATGTGCAGGTCGGATAAATCCAGATCCGGAAGATCAATTGCAACAGGTGAAGGTTGCCCGATTTCGGTAACTTTTAACAATGTTGAAATATCGATGGTTTCTTCCATTGTTTGCCGAAGAAGATTTACTTTACGGGGAAGCGTATCAACCTCATTGGCCTGTATCAAACCCAAATGACGACTTTCCAGCCCGATTTCTTTTCGGGTAGGCAGGTAGCCAATGCAGGCAATGCCTGTTTCCTCTTCGATAAGTGTTTGGAGAAATTCAAACCGTGCTTTGGATGACACGTGATTCAAGATCACGCCTCGCACATAGGACGGATTTTTTAGTTCGGCAAATCCTTTAATGATTGCGATGACCGATTGGTAAAGTCCTTTACAGTTGACCACAAGAACGACAGGCAATTTCAGTTTTTGCGCCATTTGCCAGGTTGAACCTGAGCCCTCTTTTCCCAACCCATCGTACATGCCCATGACACCTTCAACCACAGCAATATCGCTGTCAGCAGTGTGCGTGTGGAACAGGTGTTGCAAGCAATTATCATTCAATAAAAAGCTATCGAGGTTGTACGATGGCACTCCGGTTACGCGTCGGTGAAAGGCCGGATCGATATAGTCGGGACCGGTTTTAAAAGGTGCAACCTGCACTCCTTTTGATTGCAGTAAAGCCATCAGTCCAATGGTGACTGTTGTCTTTCCGCATCCACTGTTTGTGCCAGCTATTATAAATCCGTGCATAATTTTTTTGTTAGTCTGTTTACTAATTCGGCTTCATTTTCAGGAAGCTCTTTGGCTTTCATATCTGGTTGATGCATTCGGGCTAGCTTGACCAATAAGGGTTGTTCCAATCCTGCTTCCGCCAATGTTTCAGCATCGCTAAACACCTGTTTGGGTGATCCTATACTGAGTACCGCACCTTCTTTCAGCAGAATTACCAGGTCGGCCCAAACGTAGGCCTGATTCACGTCGTGCGTTGAGATGAGCAGTGTTTTCCCTTTTTTATTTTGGGCATCGAGTAATTCAAAGGTGGCACGAGAACTTTGCGGATCTAGATTTGAGGCTGGCTCGTCACAAATAATCAATTCTGGCTCCATGGCTAAAACTGATGCCAGGCATATCCGTTTCTTTTGGCCAGAGCTTAACTGATGGGGCGAATGATGTTTCAATTCCAGTAGATCGAAATGGTCGAGGTACTTTTCAACTTGTTCCCGAATCCATTTTTTATCTGAAAACAGATTGCTAAGACCGAAAGCTACTTCCTCGTAAACCGATGGAGCCACCAACTGGTTATCGCTTTCCTGAAATACAATGCCCACCTTTTGCCGCAACTCCTGCAAAGCTTTCCGGTTGTAGCGGTATTGTTTTCCCCGATAGTGGAGTTCACCATTCGTGGGTTTGTAAATTCCATTCAACAAAAGCAGAAGCGTTGATTTTCCGGCGCCATTGGCACCCATCAACGCAATTTTTTTGCCTTCAGGAAGTGCAAGATCAACTTCGGCTATTGCTTGTTTACCAGAGGGGTAGCGATAGCTTGCTACTTTTAATTCAATCAGACTACCAACCATAATTGCCGCAAATTAGAAGCAGAAAGACCAACATCGATGCCAGACCAACTGGTATTAGTAACTGAGAGATCGCAAAAGGTCTTTCTTCTTGCAAGAAACAATAGTTTTCTCCGGCACAACGCGCCTGCATGGCCGTTTCGAGCTGCCTGGCGTTTTTCATAGATTGATGAAATACCGCTGCCATTAAGCCGGCAAAAAGTGGAATGCGCTTCATCTTTTGGGAATATCCCAGGCGGCATTTTTGAGCCCGATGCATTTCAACACCGGTGTTCCGTAGGTTTTCAATAAACTTAAAAGTGATGACGAATAAATCGATCAGCAAGGCGGGAATCCTAAACTTTCGCATTAGCTCTGCAAGCTCAGATATAGTGTTGGTTAGAACCATAAAATACATGATGCTGATTAGCGCTAAACTTCTACTTACCAGTAAGGATGACAGTTGTATTCCGTGAGATGAAAAGCCAATCGACAGCTTGCCAAAAGAGACGAATGCTTTAGTTGACGGAATCTCCAGGGCAATCGCCATACTTCCGACCAGAATAAAGACGATCGGAATCCGATACAGACGAGCCAAATTTGATAAGCGAATCCGACTGACATACAGCAGGCACAGGTTAACCATCAGGAACATCGTAAAATTAAAGTAAAATGAGTCCGAAACCAATGTTAAAACCATAGCCGGAGCCCAGTATAAGGCCCGAATCGTTGGCGACAGCTCGCTCAAACGATGATCGTGTTTATAGATTTCAGTAATCCACATTAAACTTTCTTTTTGCTTTGCTTCCAAATGAAATAACTAATTACACTGAGGCCAATTATTGCCTGAAGTGCAAACAGTACAGGCTCGGCCCAGGGCTGATCAAACTCAAGTAAATGATTGGCCCAGGGCTGGTACTTTGGCGCTATTTGCTCAATTAGCTCAACGGACTGATCGTCAGTTCCCGTAAAACCGGGGAACAGCTCGGTGGCAAAAAACTGGATCAGCAATACCAGCAGACAGCCGCTAAGCAGATATATGATTGTTTTTCGTTTCATAAAGATTCGGATTGAGTTGTTCAATTTCTGCTTTACTTGTTCGCTGTATGTAACGAAATGCCAAAACAGTAAAAATGGCTTCAATAAAGGCCAGGGGGAGCTGCGTTACTGCAAAAATGGATAGAAACCTAATTAGGTTGCTACCAAAAGTTGCGGTAGAATCAGCAAAGGCTGCAGCCAGTTGGGCTGAGGTGCAACTATAAATAACCAGGTTCGAAACGAATGAAGCTCCGCCAACAGCCAGCCATTGCGGTGCTTTTACTCCTTTCAGAAAACGATAAGCCCAAACAGCCGAAAAAGCGCCGCAAACCGCCATTGAGAAACCATTGGCCCCTAATGTTGTTAAACCACCATGGGCAAGCAGAAGTGCCTGAAACAGCAGCACGATCAATCCGATTACCGACATACTCGATGCACCAAATAACAATGCTCCCAGAGCAATACCTGTTAAGTGAGAACTGCTTCCGGCGATGGACGGCAACTTCAATGAGCTTAATATGAATACATAAGCGCCTACTGCCGCAAAAAGCAATTTGGCATTCGGATGAGCTTCAATCGTCGTCTTTAGCCGGGAGAAGCCGGCAACTAAAACAGCCAGGTAAACGATCCACCAACCCATGCACCACGAAACCGGTAAAAATCCCTCGGCAATATGCATGCTGTTAGCAACACCCGGAAACAAAAGGCTGATCCCCAGATAGGCAAGCTTTTTCTTTGTCATTAGGCAATCTCCTGCACTTTTCGGTACATGATTTCAGCCATCAATGGTTCGCGGCCAATTGGTTTGCCAAAATGAAAATCTAAATGGGGGTATTTTTCTTTCAGTTGTGCCAGAATTTCCGGAATATCTTCTTTGATATGATTTCCGTTGAACAGAAAGTAGGGTATAACAAGTACTTTATTGATATCTGAATGAGCAATTTCGCCAACAACTTCTTCCAGCGAAGGTGATGCTAGCTCCATGTGAGCTCCGTATACAGTTCGCTCATTCAATTTCTCTTTCAGCAATTTTACAATGAAATTGAAATCTTCAACTGCCTGATTTGATTTACTACCATGGCCAACAATAATAACCGCTTGCTTTTGCATTTTTCTGTTTATTAAAATTATTAAACTCATCAAACGCAATGCCCGGAAAATAGCTACGAAAACTGTTTCGAAACCAGAAAAAGAAAGTTTGTAAATGAATGCCAAAAGTTGGTGTCCATTCGCCTTTATTCCCGAAAGCATTGTAATTCACAATTGGCAGGTCTTCTGGCTCGTCCTTTTTTGAGGCCTTCCCGTTTGGAAAACCAAACAGTGGCAAAAGTGTTCTCAAAAACTGATTATGGACTTACAGCTGCGGGTACAGCTCCGGAATTTTCTGTTGCAGAAGCACCGGATTCCCATATTAAGGTTTCTCCTGATAAAGAGAAATCCACCAACTGGTAGCAAAAATAGATAAAAATCGATTTACAACAGTATGCCAATGGTGGAAATTTATTGTTCAAAAAAAGATCTGAATAGCTGATTTTTTCTTATCTATCTGAGGAATAGAGACTATTTGAGTGAACAGCCTGACAATTTAGATTCGTTTTCTATTTCAATCTACTTTAGAAGAATGTACCGTAAAAAAAAGATGTTTTCACGGCTTCACATTCTTCACATTTTTCACAAAGCCGGGATTAACTCTCGGTCTGTTTTGGTAGCGGTATTTCCCGAATGCGGTTTAAATGGTTTAGTGCCATGTAGTTTAAAACTTCGGTTAGTTCGGAAATTGGAATTTTGGTAACTTTTGAAGCTTCGGCAATTCCGAAAGCGGCCTTTTGCATTGCTTTTATTTACTGCATGGCTAAAACTTGTTCCTCTGTTAAAGGGATCTTTTTTGTTTCCATTGTCCTAAAATTTAAAAAGGTTGATTAATATTCGATAAGAAAGCAACATTCTGACCGGTTCTCGGCTGTCGGCCTGTTTCAATGCCAAGGGCCATGCCTATCTTTATGAAACTCAAGATCGAGCTAAAGTAGGGGGTGGGACTTCGAAAGCAATTTTCTCTAGTTGATGATTACCCGAAGTCGACCTACTAGGTGTTACCATGCATCTTTTTACAGACAAATTATCTTCCTTCTGATTATTGAGGCCATTGAAGAGGGCTATATAAAGCAACTGAAAATACTTATCTATTTGGGATTTTTCCGTATCTTTTTTCTATTAAATCAAATAGTTATGAGTAAGATGATCAAGCTAATAAGGTATTTGTCTGTTTTGTTGGCTGTATTCTTGTTTTTTGACATGCTGGCAATCTTGTATTATCATGGTTGGTTCGACACAATAGAATTCATCGGAATCTTTGTTGCGCTATGTGTAATTTTTAGTTCATACAAACTAGCTTCTCTCCACCTTGATCTTAAGATTTATAAGCTGAAAAGTAAAATCAGATCGGTTAAATTAAAAGCTGAGTTGAATAAAATAAATGCAAGCATTTCTAAATCCAATAGGCCATGAAAATATTACACTTAGTAACGACAATTATTTCGATGATCGGCATTATTGTTTGGTATATCATTTATTCTAAATTTTTCTTTGAAATGCCGATTGGTTGGCCACTCGGAAAAATATTAAACTATTGGGCTGCTTTTATCTTCCCGTTTATATTGTTTTTCAATTATTCTTGGGGGCTGCTTTTTCCAAACGATGCGAAAATCCATCGCCTTGAAAAAGAGATTAAAATAGCGGAACTCGAAAAGGAACTGGCGGAACTTAATACAAAAGCAACTCAAGAGAGTTTAGCTCAGTCAACTTAAATCAATGATTTTCCCCTGTAAATTGGGAATAGAATGCTTATGAGCGTGTTGAACAGGGTAGAGTACCTTCTATTATCCCTGTTTCGACAAGATAGGGTATAAGCAGCATTTCTAAGATGCTGCTATTTTTGTACCAAGGTGATTCACGTCTTTGAATCTTCTTTTATTCAAAAAAACAGAATTACTTCCTTACCCGATTATAAACATCCTTACCAACATGCTGAGCCGCTACTTTCATCATATCATCGTCATTCATTAACCTGGTGAAGATTTCTTCGTTACCTTCCATTCGGTCAATGAATAGCCCTTCTAACATCTTACCGAAAAACTGCATAAAGTTTTCATAGGTGTTTACTTCGGCTGCTTCCTTAATTTTAAAATCTTCCAAAGCAGTTTCAATTACCTGGTCGAAAAACAATTGGTCAGCTAAGGTAAATTCAGTTCCGAAGCGTTCATTGAGCTTGTTTACTAAAGTTGATAACTGCACATGCTCATCCTGCCCTTTACCTGTTCCAACTTCATCAGGACCATAAACGGGCTCTGCTTCACCTGCCTCAAGATTAATACTTCCTTCACTTATCTTCTGTAGTCGATAATATTTCAGAACAACTTCATCTTCAAGTTCATATTTGCCGGTCTGCCGTTTGGGTAATTTTGAATGCAAAAATTTCAAGTAAGTATAGAGTTTCTCCAAGTCGGAATCCTGATACGGAATTATCTGTGATAGAAAACCATATAGATGTCTAAAGCTTATTAATTTCCCTTTAAACTCTTCCTGTTCCTCTTCATACAAGCCTTTAAAACGCTCTACAGCTAAATCTAAGACACTATTTATTTTTTTATGGTCTCCTGGTGTTGGCTCCTGACGATTTTTGTACCATACATTGCAAAATGCCGTGATTTCGTCATCTGTATATATCTGATATTCTTGCAACGCATGTTGTAAGCGGTATAATGTATGAGGATCGGCATCATCTCCTTTTTCGGTAACAGTATAATACTGTTTGAATGAATTAAAAATCTCCTCGCGCTCGTTCACAAAGTCTAACACAAAGGTACTTTCTTTACCTGGGGCAATGCGGTTTAATCGAGATAAGGTTTGAACGGCCTGGATACCCGATAATCGTTTATCGACATACATAGTATGCAATAAGGGTTGATCAAAACCAGTTTGATACTTTTCGGCGACTAACAAGACCTGGTACTCATCGGTATCAAATTTTTCGGGCAATTCGGATTCTTTAATCCCATTATTCATACTTGTTTCAGTGTAGGATATATCTGAATTATCCGGGTCAGCTACTGAACCTGAAAAAGCGACTAATGATTTTATGCCGGTATACCTTTTTTCGTTTAAAGGCAGATGCTTTTCTTTTTCCTGATGCTCTTTAATGTATTCATCGAAAGCTAGCTTATACTTTACGGCCTGTAAACGCGACTTCGTAACAACCATTGCTTTCGCTCTTCCCCCTAATAAATGCTTCGTTGAGTTGATAAAGTGCTCCACAATGATTTCTACTTTTTGCGAGATGTTATGCGGATGCAAATCAATAAAACGGGTTAAGGCCAGAGCTGCTTTCTTTTTAGGTACTTCCGGGTCGTTTTTGATATTCTTTAAAAGCCCTGTGTATCTTTTATAGGTCGTGTAATTCTCCAATACATCCATAATGAAGCCTTCCTGAATGGCTTGCTTCATGCTGTAATCATGGAAAGGTGCTTTTCCGTTTTTACCTGGTTCATTAAAAACAGCAAGCGTTTTAAATTTTGGTGTAGCAGTAAAGGCAAAGTAACTGATGTTCTTTTGCTGCGGGCGCTTTAACATCTCTCTCAATAAGGCTTCTTTTGCTTCATCAGATAGATCATCTTCGTCCATGTCCAATAGTTGTTCAGCAATGGCTGCCTGAATGCCTTCTTTATTTAAGACCTTGCGCAATTCCATGGCAGTTTCACCGGACTGCGAACTATGCGCCTCGTCAATAATAACTGCAAAACGTTTACCGGCAGTATCTATTTTAACCTGCTCTCCCTTTTTCTCCAAGGTTTCGATGGCTTGCGCAATGAATGGGAACTTCTGAATGGTAGAAATAATGATGGGCACTCCTCCTGAAAGTGACTTAGCCAACTGCTGCGTATTCTCATCTATCTTTTGAACCACACCTTGTTTGTGCTCAAACTGATAGATGGTATCTTGCAACTGTTGGTCGAGAACTCGGCGATCGGTAATAACAATGACTGAATCAAATACTTTTTCATCCTGTTCATTGTGCAAACTTGACAATCGGTGTGCTAACCAGGCAATGGAATTGGACTTGCCGGAACCGGCAGAATGCTGTATTAAGTAGTTATGCCCTGAACCTTTCTGTTTAGCACTACCAACCAAATCCCTCACGGCATCCAACTGATGATAGCGAGGGAAAATCATGGTTTCCTTCGTTTTTCGGATAATGCCCTTCTTAGTTACTGTTTTGGTTTCACTTACCTGAAGGTGCATGAAACGCGCCAGGATATCTAACAAAGAATCTTTTACTAATACTTCTTCCCACAAATAGCCTGTTTTGTAATTATCCTCATTGGGAGGATTACCGGCTCCATTATTAAATCCCTTGTTAAATGGCAAAAAGAACGTATCCTTTCCTGCTAATCGGGTAGTCATTGATGCCAAATCAGTATCGACTGCAAAATGCACCAATGCACGTTCCTTAAATTTAAAGATAGGTTCAGTTGGTTGCCGGTCAACCTTATATTGATGGATGGCGTTATCAATGGATTGGCCTGTTAGGTGATTTTTCAGCTCCATGGTAACCACCGGCAACCCATTTAAGGACAAAACAACATCGAGCGAAAGATTTGGATTTTTAGGACTGAAATGAACCTGGCGCGTAATGGTAAGAATGTTGTTTTTATAATCTTCCCAGGCCTGTTCATTTAATTTGCTATTGGGTGTAAAAAACGCAAGGCGAAACTTTTTTCCAAAGCATTTAAAACCATGGCGCAACACGTGCAATGCGCCTTTTAATGCCAATTGCTTACAAAGGTCGTTAATCAGAGTCTCTTCAGCCTGGTTACCCAACAGTTGTTGCAAAGCTTTCCATTTTTGCTCTTGTGTTTTGGATATAAAATCTACAACATCACATGGGAAAAGCGCTTTTTCAATATCATAAGTATTGGGGTTGCCTTTAACATACCCACCCTTATCAATCAGATGCCTTTCTATTGCTTTTTCAAATTCTATTTCTTTATGGATGCTCATCAATTACCTCCTTTCTTACATCTATTTGGCCTGTTACAGCTGCAGTGATTAAAGCTCCACGGTATTCTTTGAGTTGATTAATGCTCAATTTTGCTTTTTCGATTAAAGGGTCATATTTGATGAGTTCTCTATTTATGAAATCAGATATTTGTAGTTGTTCTTCTTGCGGTGGTTTTGGTAGCGGAATACCCCCAAGGTTCTCTTTTGTTAACTTAGGCTGTGCTGCACCTGTTATCCACGGAGTATAATCTATAATACATAATAGATTAGACCAATAATCGAATGTTTCAGGGGCAGATGACAAAATATGAGCATGATTATTTACCCAGTATTTACCTGTTGCAATAAAAGCCAAAGGTGTTGATCTGCTCAATAGATTTGCTCCATCTTCCGCTATAAGTATTAGGTCTTCATCAAAAATATAATCTTCCACATAATCTATAATGCCCGAGGCTCCATAATAAGGGAACTCTTTTGACATTTTACTCCTTTCTTCGGCACTCAATGGTATTCTTCTTCTGTTTAAAGATTTTAGTTGATATTTTAGAGGTATTACCTCCCAATGCTTCGGAATCTGCCCCAACCAATCAATACCCGAATCTTTCATTTCCGCATCCGGATGAAGCCCTTTGGTTACGGCCTGGGTAATAATGGCTGTGCGTTTTTCGGCCAATAGTTTCAATAGCTCTTCTTTTTCGTTTATAAGCTTATCAATCTGTGCCGTTTTTCTGTCGAGGAAAGAGGCGATTTGGATTTGTTCTTTTTTCGGAGGAAATATGAGCTTGCATTGACTCATTGCCTCTTGAGAAATCCCAAAGAAAGTTGTTCCTGTTTTTACAAGGTCAATATAGAATTTGAAATGCTTACCTGCCAATTGGTAATACATATACCTTGTATCGTAATATTCATCAAATGGTCTTAAAACAAGTAAATGACTGTTCAGAGATGCTTTATTTGGTGCAGGTATTTTATCAACATAAAGAAGTTTTCCAATTGTTCCATCTTTTGTAAATAACAAGTCATTTTCTTTAAGTTGAATTTCAGGGGCTTCGTTATACCTTTCATGTGAAATATGATAAACTTCATCCCACCTAATTACACCATCCTTAAAGTTCATACCAGTTATTAGAAAGGGGTCTTCTGGATTATTATTAAATTCCGATTGCTTTAATCCCTGCCAACCAATCCGTCCTTTCATATATGACACATGACCAAATTTACGAACAGTCCAGCCTTTAGGAATTCTACCAATCCATGAAATATCTGTATTCGAATAGATTTCGTAAGTTTTCATGATTATAACTTTAAGGCTTTAAGCATTCCTAAAATCTCATTTTCCACGTGTTCTATATCCGATTCAATCTTATTTAATTCACGCGGTGGCTCATACACATAGAAATGTCGGTTGAGTGGTATTTCGTAACCCACTTTGGTCTTTTTATGGTCAATCCAGGCATCAGGCACATGTGGCAATACTTCTTTTTTTAGATAAGCTTCGCAGTGCTCCTCTACCAACTCTAACAAATCCGTATTTTTCGCTTTCTTGTCGTAATCAAATGGCAAAGGCAACATGATATCATTTGGCAAAGGTACCAATTCGGTATCTCGCAAATCGGCATCAGGTTCAGGGTTGCCTTTAGCATCGCGGCAAATTTCAGCTTTGGGGTCTTTTTCTGATAAGGCAGAGAGAATGGCTTTTTGTACTGGGGCATCTAATTTTAAACCGGCTGCCTTTATTGCTTTCTTCAGTGACTTTAAAAAGATAGCTCGGTCCATTATCAGCTCATCACTTTTCATGCCTTCAAGCATTTCAAGAATGGCTTGTTGGAAGGTTTTACCTTCGGCTATTTCTTTGTCAATTTCTTCTTTGTTCTTGCGTTTTTTAGATTCTGCAAGCCCTTTAAAGGCAGGTTCATCATGCAGTTTGGCAATGCGTTCATCATTTACCCGGAAGTTTAAGCGTAAAGGCCGTTCAACGGTCATTTTCAGGTAACCAAACTCACGGTTATCAAACACCTTGGAAGCTACTTTTTCCTGCCCTTTTCCTTCACACAGGAACTTAGAAACCGAATCGTGTCCATTCTCACCATAGAGGCGTGTAATTTCCTGAATATGGTCGTCTGACATCAGGTTACGCTTATCCCCCAAACTTTTACTCATCTTCTGGTAATGTTTGGTGGCATCAATCAACTGAACTTTACCTTTGCGCTCAGGTGTCTTTTTATTGCTTACCAGCCAGATATAAGTGAATATACCTGTATTGTAAAACAACTGGTTAGGCAAAGCTACCACGGCATCAAGCATGTCATTTTCGATAATCCAACGACGGATATTGCTTTCACCCGAACCGGCATCACCAGTAAACAACGGTGACCCATTAAAAACAATGGCAATTTTTGAACCATCACCACCAAACTCCGGACTTGGATGCATTTTAGAAATCATGTGCAGCAAAAACAATAATGCTCCATCGTTTATGCGTGGTAATCCAGGACCAAAGCGCCCTGTAAAACCAAAACTCTTGTACTCCTTCTCAACAGTATCTTTTTGCGGCTTCCATTCCACTCCAAAAGGTGGATTAGCCATCATATAATGAAACTTTTTATCCGGATGACCATCTCCTGTTTTGCCATCACCTAGTGTATCGCCATAGGTAATGTTGTCTAAAGGTTCATCTTTAATCAGCAAGTCGGAACAGCAAATTGCATACGATTCACCATTGTACTCCTGACCATAGAGAATTAAGTGGGCATTGGTATTTTCTTTGCGGATATGTTCTTCAGAAACGGACAACATACCACCGGTACCACAAGTAGGGTCATAGATGGTGCGGATAATACCAGGTTTGTACACATCTTCTTCATCGGTATAAATCAGATTGGCCATTAAGCGAATCACTTCACGCGGTGTAAAGTGGTCTCCAGCTTCCTCATTGGCTTGTTCGTTAAACTTACGCACCAACTCTTCAAACACATAACCCATCTGTAGGTTCGTGACACGGTCGGGATGTAAATCAACAGATTTGCCATCCTCGGTTTGCACAAACTCCTTTATAATCATGTAAAGCCGGTTCGCATCATCAAGCTTGGTAATTTCTTCTTCAAACTTGAACTTTTCGAAAATTTCCTTGGCCTTGGGGGAGAATCCATTGATGTAGGTAACCAGGTTACGCGAAATATTGTCAGGGTCAGCCAATAATTTTTTGAAGGTATATTTACTTGTGTTGTACAAAGGATGTTTTCGGTCACCTGAAGCAGTCTTGCCTAATATTTTTACAATCGCTTTTTCGGGCTGACCTTGAGCTAATAATTGCTCATACTTTTTTACTACTGCTTCATGAGTAGGCTCAAGTACGCAATCAAGCCTGCGTAAAACAATCATTGGCAGCATTACTCTCCTGTATTGGGGGGGGCGATAAGGTCCTCTTAATTTATTGGCAATATTCCATATAAGTCCGACTTATTCGGAGTGTGTGTTTTGAGTCATTTCTTTTTGCTTATTTTGATGCACACCACAATGTCAGCCGATTGGCCTAAGTTGGGATGCCTATGAGTTTTCGGGTCATAACAACCTTTTCCACTCAATATTAATTATTATGAGTGTTGTTTTGAAAATCCTGCAAAGTATGCAATTCAACCGTATAATTATTCCAGATAAGGTAATTTAGTTTCATTCTAAAGGCTACTGAAAATCTAAGGTGCATAGCTCTAATTTTGCCCAATAAGCACAAATGCATCTATTTGGGGGGAATTACACCAGGTGCTTTCAATGGGGGAGTTAGAGTAGAATCCATACAGCAGAGATAGTTATGGGTTTTGATTTCATATTCGTTTCTATTTTATTCTGAATTTATTTGGTCTTCTTTTCTCCGTGTTTGAGGTGGAGCTAAAATTTTCTGTGGCGTTTTCATTATTATTAAATAACTATTATATAACTAATATAGTCACTTTTTTGTCAAAGTTTTCAAGGAAAAATTGCTTCAAATTTCATAATTATTTTTGCATGCACACAATAAAAAAATGAAATCCAGCTTCTAATCTGTGATAAAAAGCTATTTCAGCCTAAAAACAAGTTCCTATAAATCTAGTTTGAAATAGGATTGTTTTCTGAATAACACTAAGAAAAAATCAACCATTAAGACATTCTATAATTGGGGCACATCAAATTAAAGTCAAAACATATTGTTTTTCTTTTCAGGATAAGCAGAGAGTCTTCTATTTCCTGATTTTAGAAGTATAAATTGATGATTTACCCAAAAACTTTTCATGAGCGACAAAAGTATCAGGCTAGACTTTAAAATGGCAAAAATGCCATTATATGAGGCTATTTAAAAGAATTAGAATGGGAAGGATTCAGCCAGATAGAAGTAGTCGGTTAACGGGAGGGCTTTGGAGATTATTTTTTGCTTGATCATTTCCTCAATATGAGGTATTAGACTTCTGTGTACATGATTGTTTTGTCCAATCACTTTTAATGCCACCTCTAAGAGCCGTTCTGTGTTTATTGTTTTGGGTGATTCATTTTTAATGCATGTGAGGTGGTAGTTAATTAAGTAGTCTGCCAGATCAAGACCTTTTTCTTTTTCCAGGGGAGAGGCTATTGAATTCAATAAACGTGATACCGATACCTGAACCTCATTTTGTAGGCTTTTAGCCTTCGATGCCCATTGGGTATAGTTATCCAGGTCAGGATATAGTACAACTTTTCGTCCTGCTAAAACCTTGAACTTTTCAATATTTAGATTGCTTGAACCACCTGAAGCCAGCCATATAAATTCAGGAAAAAAGTAACAGGCAATAACTGCAGTCTTTTCTGACTCAACAATAACCACGGTTTTTGAATTATTTCGGAGTAAGTGTTCTCCAAAGAAGCACTGATTTAGATGATAGTTGCTTCCAGTCAGTAGGTTGTGCGCCCAAGTAATATGGTTATATGGTACTTTAACTCGTTTCCCGGATTCTGAGTCATAGAGCATTACTTTTCCTGTTCTTATTTTTCCATTGATATCGACTTGCCAGAATACCGTAGCTCCGTTCCAATGTGTTGAAGTTCCAATATAGTATTTTGCCACAAGCTGGTTAGCTGCACAATTTCCCAAAAGTTTGTTCAAAAAGATTACAAGGTTGTTTTGATCGTATTTTTTCAAGCTCATTTCAAGCTGCTTAAACTCAATCTGAGAAGCCAGGCGGATAGGTGATTCTGCAGGTGTTTTAAGCTTGATATCTTGCGAACCGTAAAGACCGTGGTCGGCAAAATATTGCTTAGGTGTATAATGGTAACCGCATTTATGCTCACGGTTGCACCTCCCTACCATCTCCGCAATGTAGTTGCCTGAATAAGAGTCAATGTAGCGAACAAAAGATGCACTTTTCCCACACAGAGGACAAGTATGCCGGCTTCGTTTTCCGGAGTAGGTTTCAAGTTGGTATTTATAGTTATTCATGGCATTCTTTGTTATTTCAACAACTTGCTTTAACTTCCTGACTATGTGCACTAAGTGGGGTTATTCATTATTCACCCTCTAGGGTTTGAATAATGAATGATTTACGTTTTTAAATATCTGCTTACCGTGGCTTGAGAGATTTCAAGATGCCCTGCTATCTCTGCTTGAGTTTTACCCTCCGAGGCCATTCTTAAAGCAAGCTCCTTGTTTTCAGACCTTTTTGAGGTCGTTAGCCTTTCAAAATGTCGTCGTTCTTTTGTCATTGTAAAGTGACGATCATTGTCAAATCGTAAGACAAAGCTTTCATTCTTATATTCGGCTGAAAGATAATTGCCCTTTACGATGCATAAGTGTCTAAAGTCAGGGGTGTTGCTGTCGGTTCTGAGTTCAATGACGATTCGCATTTTCGCTTCAAATCCTTGTGACCCGAGAAGATTGTGTTTACTTGGTGCAAGTTCCTCGGTGCGCTTACCTGTATGATGGAGAAAAACGATTAAACACCTGTATTTTTGGGCCAATTGGCTATACGAATTAAGAAATGTACGAACTTGATTTGAATCGTTCATACTTCTCCCGTAGATATCCGTAAACGCATCAATTACAATTAAATCAACACTTTGGGTCAGGAGTAGTGATTTTAACCTACTGAGAAGGTTCTCTGTGTCAAAAATATAAGTTAAGCCGCAGTATTCTTCAGGCTTTAGGTTCTTCGTTTTGCAAGCCTCTTTTAGTAAGAACGAAATTGCATCATCATCATCTTCAGTGCTTACATAGATTGCTCTTTTATTTGGGGTATTCAATTTGAAACCTAAAAACTCCTTTTCTCCAATACAGACTGCAATTGCTAGCTGCCTTAAAAAAGTACTTTTCCCCGTGTCACTGCTTCCTGCAAAGCCACAAAGTCCAACCTTAGGAAGAATTGGTTCCAAAAGGCAAGGAATCTTTGAAATGTTACGGTTAAGCAATTCCGTTGCCGTGTAAACTCCATTCCTTGAATCCTCATTGTATTCCGTTGTCATTTTTTTAATATCTGCAGCTACTTCTACTGGCTTAAATAATGAAAGATCAAAACCAGGTGAGTTGCCTGCAGCGTAAATGTGATTGGCGTTTAGTGGATTAGCAGCTGTGCTGTTATTGGTTATAATTTTTTCCATTACATTATTTCTTTAAATTTTATGAAAGCAGCGTCAAAGCTCCGATAAGTCCAGGCAGAATACCCGAAAGCATTTGACTTGGGATAATACTCTTTACCAAATCGAGTGTCGACCCTTCTTGAAAAGGTGTCATAGTAAGTTTCGTAGGCTATAAGGACTTTGTAGAGGTAGGCATTGGGTGATGCCAGAACTTGTTCAAAACAAAACCCTTTGACTTCGCCTTTTCCGAAGAATTGCTTAGGAAGTAATTCAATTTTCATAGTTTCAGTATTTTGAGGAAGAAAGTTCATAGGCTTCTGTAGAGCGTAATAACAGAGTGGGGGTGAGTGTCATTTGCCATTATTAGCCTGTGTACTTTCTTGCTTTTTCCTCAATTTCTTCGTTAGTCATTCTTCTACCTTTCCTTAGGTACTCCAGTAGGTCGTTACGGGAGAAGTAAAGGCGCTTACCTCGTTTAATTACAGGAAGCTCACCTTTTGACGATTTACTATATACTGTTGGGATTGAAAGCCCCAAAAAATCTGCAGCCCGATCAATAAAAAAGAACTCATCTGGTGGTGGTAAGGGGGGGGTATCAAAGCATGCGTGAGTTGGGAGTGGTAATCGTTCATTAATCGTGTTCTCAAGTCTGTCAAGCCTTTCGTTAATTGAAATAAATGGATTTTCCATAGTTTTAAATTTTAAAAAAATTATATGACAAAGTTGAGCGATTGGAAACTTAAGAACCGGTTCGAACCGGTTCCTAAATTCTAAGGAAAACGAAACAACGAACATAAAACACTAGTACATTGCGGGAGAATGCATAGAAAAACAACAATACCGCAAGCTCTGTATTTTAATTTACAGGGTTGCGGTATTGTTGTGAAGAGATCAGAATCTACAGTCTACAAGGACATCACGCCATTCTATTGGCAAAGGTTTTTTAAAAATACAAGCTCATGGTCAACTTGCTCCCTTTCATTGGGGGATAGGTGAGGTTTTACCGATTCAAGGAGTTTAATTTTGTTTCTATTTTTCAGTTTACTTCCAGCATCCCCTGTTCGCTCGCTAGGTCGGCGCAGTAAGTTGTAGGCTTGGCGTAACTTTTTCCCAGAGTTTTCAGCCTTGAAGCCGTGCATACCTGCAATGCTATTTGCATTTTCAATGGTAATTGCTTTGTTTTTATATGCATAAATCAGTGCAATCTGCTTTAATGAAAGTTCCGGTGAAGTCATTGCCTCCGGTATGCTTTTTAGTGCAATAAGGTCCGAATAATATTGTCTTAAACTTTTGTTTAATTCCTCGTAAAAATGGCAGTAGGTCTCCATAAAAAGCTTATAAAGCTGCTTCTCAAGATAAGTCAGGGTGAAATTGTCAGGAATGGTTTCTATCGGCCCCATGCAAATGATATTTTTGCATGTTTCGAAAAGAATTGCTGCTCTATTTGAGGGATGGTATTCATGGTAATATATCCACTGTTTCTGAAAAAAACCAATCACTCTTTCAGTCGGTAAGGCAGATAATTGCTTAATAACTGCAGTAAATGTTTTTTTTTGCTTTTTCATAAATTCGTTCTGTGAAATATCTGTTTTCATGAAACGTATTATTCGTTCTTCTTCCATAAGAGTACTTCCCCATCCTAAAAGTTCATCAATATCCATATCGTCAACCAGTTCCAATTTCACTTCTGGACACGGGAATTTTATGTTAAACCAAAGGTCACTTACCAGTCTCCCGTATTCTATTTCGAATAATGCAAATACATTCTGTATGACCTTATAGGTTTTTACTGGATTTTCCATGGTAATTTAAATTATAAGTTTAGGACAATAATGTTAGCTGCTTTTTGTTTGGCCTCATCCATGATTTTGGTATAAATCTGGGTCGTTTTTAGGTTTTTATGTCCTTAGTTTGGACACAGTGTAAATGTCGGTTCCACCGGCTAACTGTAAAGTGGCATAAGTATGCCGGAAACAATGAAAGGTTATGTTTTTGGTAATTCCAGCTACCCTAATCCATTGAAGCAGCTGCTTGTTCAGGTGTGCTGAGTATTTTAAGCCCTTGAATACTTTTCTTTCTGCTTCACCAGGTTCGCCCATGAAAGACACAGCCTGTGCGGATATTGGTAACACTTCGTTACCTTTCGTTTTCTTTTGAGTAAACTTCAAGAAATAAATGCCATCGTATTCTTCCAGCTCTTCCCATGTGAGCTTTTGAATATCAGAAAACCTCAGTCCGGTTAGGGCAGAAAACAAGGCTGCCCGTTTCAACAAATCATTACTGCAGGTCGTTTTTACAAGCTTATTCAACTCCTTAATTGAAAGGTACTCCCGTTTTGTATCTATTTCTTTAATGCTGCGGACTTTGCTGTTCAGGTCGGTTTGTAAAAACCCATCTTTGAACGCTTGCCTAAGCGCTGCTTTGACCTTGTTGAAATATGCAGAGGCAGTATTCTGTGATAGGGGAGTCTTTTTACTTCTATTGCTTTTGGTGGTCAGTAGGAATTTCTTGAAGCCTTCCAGGTAGCTTTCAGATAGCTCCCCAAACTTGACAGTTCCTCCCGAATAACTTTTTAGGTATTTTAGAGCAGCTATCCAGTTTTCATAGTTAGAATTATTCCGTGACGTTGCAATCTGTTCGAAGTAAGTAACAAAGCAGCGGTTGGATAATTCCCTTCTTCTTAGCTGTTCCCGTTCGTATTCACTGTATATTTCAGGCTTGTTTAGTTCATTTTCCCGCTTATGACGTATCGCCTCTGCTAATTTCAGAGTTTCCAAATTTCCAGCTTTGTCAATCGGCGTTTTGGGATTTTCTAAGATGTACATTTTCAGAAACTCCCTTCGGGTTAGCTTTCCATCATGCATAACCGCGGGGTAGAAATCCAAATACAGGCTTTTTCGTCCACCTGAAATTTTCTTTTGCCTTAGTGCTACTTTGATTCCTGTCATGTTGGAAATCTTTACTTCAAAATGTCATCAATGAGCCTCTTCGGTACGAATGCAAACTTCCCTTTCCGAATTTTGGGAATATTGTTCCTTTTAACTATTTGCTGGATTAGACTTTCAGATACGCCAAATTTGTTTTTTATATCCTTCAAGGTATAACACTCTTCAAATGTATAATAGTAGGGCGTTCGTTTCTTTATCTTTTTGCTGAACAGGTCGTTAAGGTCACTTCTGGTTACAATCGTTTTCTTCTCAAGGATATTCGTTGCTTTCAGTTTCCCTGAGTTAATTAGCTTATAAATATTCTGCCTTGAACATCCAATCAATTTTGAAACCTGTGTAACTGTCAAAAACTCCCGACTATTCAATTCTTCAGTTCGTTGGGTCTTTATTTTGCGCATTTCATTATCCGACCGCTGAAGCTTTTCGGTTCGTTTCCGCTCTTTGTAGGCGCGTTTCGCACAAATATCTCCGCAAAACTTTGTTACCGTTGTTCGGGCTATGAATTCACTCCCACAAAACTGACAAATCCGCTGTACCTGAATTTTGCTGCTCATCGAAATATCGGTGTTAAATTGTTCCAAAGTATTCCAAAGTGTAAACTTTGTCAACCAAAAAGAGAGCTAACAATTATAGCTCTTTTGTATAAGGTACAATAAAGGTACAAAATCTAGCAAAATAAACAATAGCCATTAACAAAAAACAATAAATACAAGATATTAAAAAAGCCCTGTAGCCAGGGCTTTATATTGTGTTGTTATGTGTTTGGTAGTTGTTTTATTTATTATGATTACTTTCCGATACAAAAGTTTTTAAATATATGGCCCAGTACTTCGTCGTTGCTTATCTCACCAGTAATTTCACCCAGGAAGTGCAAGCATTCACGAATATCCTGAGCCAAAAAGTCGCCGCTAATCCCATTGCGCAAACCATCGATTACCCTGGCAACTGCCAGGTGGGCATTGGTAAGCGCTTCGAAATGGCGAATATTGGATACAATTACGTCAGTGCCTTCGGGTTGCTGCAATTCCGCATTTTCTTTGAGTAATTCAATCAGGGCTTCCAGATTTTGTTGCATCTTAGCTGAAATAAAAACCAAGTCCTCATTTTCACCCAAACTAAAGGCATCCAGCATTTCCTTTATTTTGGCATTACCTCCAATGTCGGCCTTGTTGCCAATGATGATCAGCTTTTGATCTTGAATGCGTTCACGAATCAGCTCCACGCGCTGACGAATTAGGTCGATGGGGTTCGACAAGTCGGTTACCAGTAGCACAATCTCAGCTTGTTCCAGTTTACTGTAACTGCGCTCAATTCCCATATTCTCAATCTGATCGACTGTTTCGCGTATACCAGCCGTATCGAAAAAGCGAAAGGCAGTTCCATCAATATTCACCACATCTTCAATGACATCGCGTGTGGTTCCGTGAATATCAGAAACGATGGCTTTTTCCTCGTTAAGAATCGCATTTAACAAGGTCGATTTACCCACGTTGGTTTCGCCTACAATGGCGACAGGAACACCGTTTTTAAGAACGTTTCCAAGTTTGAATGAACTGGCCAGCTGGTGGAGAAGTTGTTCTATTTTCTCTGTCAAATCAACCAACTGCTTACGATCGGCAAATTCTACATCCTCTTCACTAAAATCCAGCTCTAACTCTACCATGGCAATGAAATGCAAAAGCTGGTCGCGGAGTTTTTTTATTTCGGATGAAAATCCGCCGCGCATTTGCTTTAATGCCATTTTATGGTTCGATGCGTTGCTTGAAGCAATCAGATCGGCTACGGCTTCGGCTTGTGACAAATCCATTTTCCCATTCAGAAACGCCCGCTGGGTAAATTCTCCGGGACGAGCCATGCGTGCACCATTTTTTAGCAGTAATTCCAGAATGCGCTGCTGAATATAGACGGAGCCGTGACAGGTCAATTCAACCACATCTTCTCCAGTAAAGGAGTGGGGCGTTCGGAACAAGGCAGCCACGACTTCATCAATGATTTCAGCCTCTTCGCGTAGGGTTCCGACATGTAGCGTGTTGGCTTTTTGGTCGGCCAGCTTTTTATTTTTTGCCGGCGACTGAAATACCTTGTCGGCAATTTGTATGGCATTCTCACCCGACAAACGGATGGTTGCAATGGCCCCAACTCCGGGCGATGTTGCAATGGCGCATATGGTAGATTGATCAATCATTTTATCGTATAATTTGAAATGCAAAAGTACAAAATGTGAGGGGAGTGGCAAGTCGCTAAAAGCAGCCTCTTTCGGGAAGAGCGATAAATTAATTCGTAAACTTAAAATGTTTAAAATAGATAACAGGTAATTCTTTGATGCGCGGCTGTTCCTTTTCAAACCAAACATTGAGAAGGCGTTCGGCAATAAATCCAATTACACGCTCTTGGTACTCTTGGTATTCGGCGAGTTGGATGCGGCTTTCAAATTCAAATAAGAGGTCGAACAACCACGCCATGAGCCGATCAAAATCAGGTCGTTTCATAACAAACATGTTGTTGGCATACATGCGTTTGCTTGCCAGCATCTGCTCAAACGCGATGCTGTAGTCGGAGTATTTCTCCTGAATGATGGATTGAAGCAACTCAAGATCTTTTTCGTTGTGATACCGCTGGTAGTGCTTCCGAACCGTGTATTTGAGCTTTCTCTTGGTGGGTAAAATCACATCATATTCATTGAGCAGATCAATAATCTCATTCTCGCTCAACACGGCATGTTTAAACTTCCGAACGTCTTTCGTGTAAATTAAGCCATATCGTTTGTAATGAATTCCGACAAGATAATAGAGCATTCGTTTAAACCGATAGGGTAGTGGCTCTGCTTGTTGTGTTAAAAAACGGCGATAGTGCACCACGCCTACAATATCTTGAATGGTATTCTTCCATACCCAGTAAGTTCCTGTCAGTTCGCTGTAGTAGCTGTTTTTTGAAGAGATGTGATCGCCGGTGTCATCGCCTTGCATTTCCAAAGCGGCATTGGAAAGTGCATTGCCTGCCATTACCGGAATATAAAGAGCTTGGTCTATGATTACCGGTGCTTTCTTATAAAAGAAGGTGTAAAGTTCAACTTTTGGTGTTTTTTTCATTCGTTTTCTCGATGTTTTAATAGTTGAAGAACTAGGCTGTTCTATTGTAAAGGATTTTTTTGAAATGCTTATTCATTTCCTCCAAATTGCCGGATGAATAGTTTTTTATCAGATTCAAGTCATCAATCAGTAGATCAATTTCCCAATTCTTCTCGCCATATTTTCGAATAAGCTTGCTCCAGCGACTTCTGAATTTCAACTTGCTTTTCAAGCTGCGATCCATAATTAGACGTTTTTTAATAACAGGAATTCCTCCTTCTATCAACTCTGTATAGTGTTTATGAAAGATATTAACTGGTTTCAAAGCATCTTTTTTAACGGCCATGTGTTTGCTGTCCACAAATGTGCAACAGGTCAGGTTTTGCGACAATAAGTACTGTGTCAATCCGATTTCCCAGTCATTGATTACTTTTCTTCGCAGTTTCTTCAGATCTCTTTCTTTGATCATTTGATTGTAATCGATCGTTTTGAAAAAATCGGGTAAACTCGCAATTGCCTTGTTGTTAAAAACAACAAAATGGCTTTGAATGTGATAACTATCTTCGTGCTCCGAAAACCAAGGCTTTTCATGAGAATCAACCAAGCCCCAGACATCAGCCTGTTGTGCTTTGCCCCAATCAAAAAGGAAATTCAATTTGCCAAAAACGACATTAGAGTCATTAATACATGCAATTTGATTATAATTTGACGGATCAATTGATTGGAATCCTTTATAAAATAGGCCAAAATCATATCCCTCATTTTTTTCAAATTGAATACGAACGCTTTTATTTAGTAAGCTGGGCTTCTGGCTAATTCTTCTGTCATTCGTAATCATGATCACCTCATCAAAATAATGTTCTAATTCATTGAGATAATATTGCACATAAACCGGGAAATAATCTCCTGAAAAATGATGCAGAAAAAAACACAAATTCTTCTTTCTTTCAATCATAGACACACAAATAGCTGCTTTTTTAGTAGGACGAAGATAACTATTTAGATTGGGCTCCCAAGATATATGAACTTACAAAGTCATTTAAATTAAGGGAGCGTCAATAGAAGTCGGTTAAGTTTGTCATTTTTGAATTATACGGTTTAAAAGTCGGCAACTAAATGGCAAAAAGCCTCTTTGATTATGTATTTCAAGACTGGATTTGACTTACTTTGACTGTTTTTTATATACTTTTGCTTTGAAAATAAATTTCCATAAAAGAATAAATTATGAAATTATTAGAAGGTAAAACGGCTCTGATTACTGGTGCTTCAAGAGGTATTGGTAAAGCCATAGCAATAAAATTTGCCGAAGAAGGCTGTAATATCGCTTTTACAGACCTTTTTGACGATGAAAATATGAAGGCAACTGAAAATGAGCTGAACGCTATAGGCGTAAAAGCCAAAGGGTATGCCTCAAACGCAGCTGATTTTGCAGACACTGACCGTGTTGTAGCAGAAGTGGTCAACGAATTTGGACAAATTGACGCATTGGTAAATAATGCCGGAATTACTAAAGATACGCTATTGATGCGTATGACCGAGGAGCAGTGGGATGCTGTAATTAATGTCAATCTGAAATCTGTTTTTAATTTCACAAAAGCAGCCCAGAAAATCATGTTGAAGCAACGTTCAGGCTCAATCGTTAACTTGAGCTCGGTGGTTGGTGTGAGTGGAAACGCTGGTCAGTCGAACTACTCGGCGTCGAAAGCAGGTATCATCGGGTTTACCAAGTCAATTGCTAAAGAATTGGGTTCACGGGGCATTCGCAGTAATGCTATCGCTCCTGGATTTATCATTTCCGAGATGACAGGTAAAATTCCAGAAGATGCCCGCAAAGCATGGGAAGCCAATATTCCGATGAAAAGAGGAGGTACTCCTGAAGAGGTTGCTAAAACAGCTTTATTTCTTGCCTCTGATTTGTCGAGCTATGTTAGCGGCCAAGTGATTAATGTTTGTGGAGCCATGAACACCTGATTCATTTGAAAATAAGATATCGAGCCGTCACAGAATAATGTGGCGGCTTTTCTTTTTATTGTAATCATGAGAAAAGCGCTATTTTTTGGTTTAACGACCCTGGATATTCAATATTTTGTTGATGAATTTCCGGCGGGGAATGTGAAGGTGAAGACAAAGCCACCCGAGTTTTTAGTTGGAGGACCCGCAACCAATGCTGCGGTTGCTTATTCCACACTTAATGGAAAAGCCAGTTTGGTCACTGCTGTTGGCTCACATGCCTTTCAATCTATTTTTAAAAGCGATTTAGCGGCCTGCAATGTTAAGTGCATTGATCTTTTAGAAAATGTGCAAGCCCAGCCAGTATTGGCTTCCGTTATCAGTTCATCCAATGGCGAACGAACCATTTTCACACACCATCCCAATCCGATTTCACAAGCGGTGAATGAACGGAAACTTTTCGATCAGCTACAACCTGATGTTTTAATGTTGGATGGTTTTTATCCGGAAATTGCCGCTAAGCTAGGCTGTGAGGCACAAAAAAGACAGATTCCTGTTGTTTTTGATGGAGGAAGTTGGAAGTCGCACTTGCCCGAACTGCTGCCTTATGTGAACTATGCCATTTGTTCGAATGATTTTTACCCGCCAGCATGCCAGCAGGCGGAAGAGATTTTTCACTTTTTGGATCAATACTCGATTGCATGCCAGGCAATCACCCGAGGAGGAGATCCAATTCTGGTTAATGATCGAGGTCAACGGGCTCAGGTGGCGGTTCCTCAAGTAGATGTTGTTGACACGCTTGGTGCCGGAGATTTCTTTCATGGGGCTTTTTGCTACTATCTTTTAACTAAAAACAATTATCACCAGGCACTCCAGAAGTCGGCGGAATTTGCCTCCCAAACTTGCTTATTTAAAGGAACCCGCGATTGGCTAAATAAACAGGAATAAGGACTTTTCTTTCACTCTGATTTTTCATAACTTGTTTGCTTTTATAGACCGTATCTGATTCATGAACAAAAGAAGTATCGCTTTTCAGTTGGGTATCTATGTGTCAGTAGCTGTGGTTATTGTCATTTCCTTGATTGTGTTTATTAATTATAAACACAGCCGGAAAATAATTATGGCAAAGATTGAAGAAGTGGCAATTCATCAATCCAGTCTAATTATTAATGAAATTTCAAAGAGTGTTGTTACCAATCAAGAGGTTACCCGAAATGTTGCTAATCAGGCGCTTTATTACCATTCTCATGGTGATTTGCAATTCTTTCTTCATGAAGTTGTCCAAAACAATCAGATTTTAAGTGGGCTGCATGTTAAGTTGTTTCAGGATGTTGATACCATTGTCTTTTCTTCTTTCTATGGAAAAGATAACGTGCTTGTAAACAGGAAAAACCTGACTTTTTGCTCTGTGTTCAAATTTCCTCAATTGGTTGAATCAGTTATTCAGCAAGATCAGGGTGTTTGGTCCGATCCGTTTTATTGTCCATCCGATTCAAGCAAATTGATGATTTCTTATTTTCTACCTTTACTAAATCAGGAGGGAGAATCGGTAGGTGTTGTTGCGGGTGATATCAATCTTGACTTTTTGAATAATGTAATTTCAGACATTAAGATAGGAGATAATGGATTTGCGGTTATCGCATCGAGACAAGGTTATTACTTAACTCACCCAGACCCTGGATGGATAATGAAACGACATATTTTTGAAGTTTCGTCCAAGCAGCAGAGTGGCGAACGGGATTATTACCAGCAACTACTGAATGCAGGAAAATCAGGATCGGGATTTGCCTATCCACAGCTTCTTAATTTTGAGAAAAGCTGGTTTTACTTTTCATCGATTCCCTATACGAATTGGCGGGTTGTTATTGTGATGCCAGCTAAGGAGTTGTTTGATGAACTAGGTGTTGTTTTTCGTGAAATTGTAATTGTATCTCTTATTGGTTTTTTGGCTATTCTTGCGATTATTGTATTAATCTTCAATAAGATGCTTTCGCCTCTGGTTCAGATTGTTCGTTCCATTCAGCGATTTAGTTTTGGGGACCGGAGCAGGAGGCGGGGAGAGAAAAATGAAATTGAACTGTTAAGTGATAGCTTGAAAGAGTTGCAGTTTCAGTATAACACCTACGTGGAGGAACAAAACCAGGTTAGGAAAGATAAACGGAAGTACGAAAAAGACCTGAAATCGGCCAAAGAAATCCAACGAACTATTATTCCGCAAGATTACAGTTTTTTGGATAAACACAAGGAAATAGACTTACATGCTATCCTTCAACCGGCAGAAAGTATCGGAGGGGATCTATATGATTTCTTTTTTATTGATAATGATCACTTGCTTTTTACCATGGGCGACGTCTCCGGGAAAGGGATCCCTGCGGCACTGTTTATGGCTGTCGCTACCACCATGATAAAAAGCAAATCAACCAACCTGTCGGCCAGAAATATAGTAGATGTAGTCAACAAAGCTTTGAGTAAAGAAAACTCAAATCAGCATTTTTTAACCTTGTTTCTTGGGATTCTAAATGTCAAAACCGGTATTCTGGACTACTGCAATGCCGCACATAATTACCCGTTTCTACTGCGCCGAAATAAAGAGATCATTCAATTGGAACAAACTCATGGGTTACCAATCGGGGTTTATTCCAACAAGACGTATCAGTCTCAGTCGTTAGTGCTTGCCAAAGGCGATATTTTGTTTTTATATACCGATGGAGTTACTGATTGTAAAAACAAGTACGGAGAAATGTATGGGCTGAATCGTTTATCAAGACTGATGGAAATAAGCAAGAGTATGCCTCCTAAATCACTAATCGAAAGGATGATGAGTGAGTTGATCGCCTTCAAGGGGGAAACGAAACAAGCCGATGATATTAGCCTGATGGCTATCCAGTTCAATGGGATGTATGAATAATCAAATGAACGTCTCATGCTATTTGTTGTTATTCAAAATAAACAAAGGATATGACCCTATTATTGCAAATTGCGATTGTTGCCGCCGGTATAGTTATTGGTGTTTTTGTGGCTTTTCTAATCATCGGATACCTTAAGAAGTTGATTCGTAAAAATACTGATTACACTGTTGGCCTAAAGGTTATACGTCTGATTAGTTTACCTTTTGTTGTCCTGACGATATTGATTGCTGGATCGATGTTAGTGCCTGCTACGAAACTATTGGATGAATTGGATGTCAACACCAACATTGTCTTGGGCATTGTTTACACCTTGATTTTAGCTTGGTTGATTATCAATGCGATTAGGGGAATAAAAGTCTATGTTCTGGCTAAGTATGACATTTCCACCAAGGATAACCTTAAAGCTCGTAAAATCCACACGCAACTTTCGGTGCTCGAGCGCATGCTTATTGCCATGGTTATTATTATTGCTTTTGGAATTATACTCATGACTATTCCTCAGATTCGAAAAGTGGGACTCAGCCTATTAGCCAGTGCAGGGATTGCGGGTATCATTATTGGTTTTGCTGCTCAGCGGAGTATTGCTCTGATTTTGGCTGGATTTCAAATTGCCATAACACAACCTATCCGTTTAGAGGATGTGGTTATTGTGGAGGACGAGTGGGGCTGGATTGAAGAAATTACGTTAACTTATGTTGTTGTGCGTATTTGGGACAAGCGTCGGCTTATTGTCCCAATTACGTATTTCATTGAAAAGCCTTTTCAAAACTGGACTCGTACTTCAGCTGAGATTATGGGAACTGTTTTTATTCATGTTGATTATGGCTTTCCGGTGGAGAAAATGCGTGAGAAGTTGACGAATATTTTAACCCAGTCTGATTTGTGGGATGGCAAAGTTAATGTGTTACAAGTGACGGATTCAAAAGAGCTTACTCTGGAATTGCGTGCATTGGTTAGTGCCAAAGATTCACCAGCAGCTTGGGATTTGAGGGTGCATGTCCGGGAAGAGTTAATTCGTTTTGTGCAAAATGACTATCCGCAATTTCTTCCTAAAAGTCGAATTAAGCTTACCGAAAAGGAATAGTAAAAAAGCCGGTTGAAATATCAGCCGGCTTTTTTATTATTATTCTGTTTTGTCTTTGGATGCTAATATGCGAACCTTTATTTTTTCATTCTTTTTGTCATAACCAATCGAAATCGTATCTCCTTCAGTGATGGAGGCTTTGATAATTACCTCTGCCATTTCATCTTCCAGGTATTTCTGAATGGCTCTTTTTAGCGGACGCGCCCCATACTGGGAGTCATATCCTTTCTCGGCAATAAAATCTTTAGCCGATCGGGATATCTTCAATTTGTAGTTTAACGATTCCACACGTTCATACAGTTCTTTCAATTCAATATCGATAATTTTGAAAATATCTTCTTTTGAAAGGGTGTTGAACATGATTACATCATCAACCCGGTTCAGGAATTCAGGAGCGAATGCACGTTTTAATGCCTTTTGAACAATGTATTTGGCATGGTCGTTTTCCTCTTCAGCTGTTTTCTGTGTTGAGAAACCTACTCCTCGTCCAAAATCTTTGAGCTGACGTGAACCGATATTGGAGGTCATGATAATGATCGTATTTTTGAAATCAATATTACGTCCCAAACTATCCGTTAACCGGCCTTCGTCAAGCACTTGCAGCAGCAGGTGGAAAACATCGGGGTGCGCTTTTTCAACCTCATCAAGCAACACAACGGAGTAGGGCTTGCGCCGTACTTTTTCTGTAAGTTGTCCACCTTCTTCATACCCAATATATCCTGGAGGAGCACCAACTAATCGGGAAACAGAGAATTTCTCCATGTACTCACTCATATCAATGCGGATAAGTGAATCAATGCTGTCAAACAAGTATCTGGTTAATACTTTAGCTAGTTGAGTTTTTCCAACACCAGTTGGCCCCAGGAAAATAAATGACCCAATTGGTTTGTTCGGATCTTTCAGTCCGGCGCGGTTACGTTGAATCGCTTTGACTATTTTGGCAATAGCATCATCTTGACCAACCACACTCCCTTTGAGTTGTGCGCCCATATTCATCAGACGAATTCCTTCGGCCTGTGCAATTCGTTGAACCGGAACTCCTGACATCATAGCCACAACTTCTGCCACTTTTTCTTCTTCAACCACCTCGCGATGGCTGATTAGTTCTTTTTCCCAAGCTTCTTTTTCCTGATCAAGCAGCTGCAGAAGATTCTTCTCTTTATCTCGGTGATTGGCGGCAACCTCGAAATTTTGACTTTTTACCGCTTTGATTTTTTCTTCGCGGGTACTTTCAATTTTTTCTTCTAGCTTTACAATCCGTTCCGGAACATTGATATTGGCAATGTGAACCCGTGATCCAGCCTCATCCAATGCATCAATTGCTTTGTCGGGCAAATAACGATCGGTAATATACCGGGCTGTTAGTTTAACGCAAGCTTTAATCGCATCGTCGGAGTATGTTACATTGTGGTGATCTTCGTAACGGTCCTTGATATTGTTCAGGATTTCAATGGTCTCATCAGTCGATGTAGGCTCAATCATTACTTTCTGGAAGCGACGTTCCAGCGCTCCATCTTTTTCAATGTGTTGCCGGTATTCATCCAAGGTAGTGGCTCCAATACATTGAATATCGCCACGTGCGAGCGCTGGCTTCAGCATATTGGCTGCATCAAGCGATCCGGTTGCGCCGCCCGCACCAACGATGGTATGAATCTCGTCGATGAATAGAATAACATTATTCACTTTTGAAAGCTCATTCAAAATTGCTTTCATACGTTCCTCAAACTGCCCCCGATATTTGGTTCCGGCAACAATGGAGGCAATGTCTAAACTAACGACACGTTTGTCAAAAAGAACTCGTGATACTTTCTTTTGAATAATCCGGATGGCCAGACCTTCGGCAATCGCCGATTTACCAACTCCCGGTTCGCCAATTAAAATGGGATTATTCTTTTTACGTCGGGATAAAATCTGAGCTAAACGTTCAATTTCTTTGCTTCGCCCAACGATCGGGTCCAGATTATTATCTTCCGCTGCCTTGGTAATATCAATGCCAAAGTTATCCAGCACCGGTGTTTCAGACTTTGAATTCCCCACCTTTTTGGAAGAAGAACCTGACGGTGGCTGTTGTTTTGAGAATGGGTCATCCATGTCATCTTCATCGCCAAAGTCCGATTTAGCTTCCGGGTGTTTATAATCCTCGAGTCTTGACTTTAGGATGTAATAGTTAACATGAAATTCGCTAAGCAGCATTGATATTTGACTGTCTTTGTCCTTTAAAAGAGCCAAGAGCAGATGACCTGTATTAATCGTTGAACTGCTGAATGCGCGCGCTTCAAGGTAAACAAGTTTGAGTGCTTTTTCAGCTGATTTTAAGAGTTGAACGGAAGCTTGTGGATCAATAGTATTATCTGTGCGAAGCGCTGATTCAATGGCTTCTTTGATTTCTGATAAATTTACTCCCATGTTGGTGAGTATGTCAATTGCAATCCCTTCTCCCTCTCTCAAAATTCCCAGAAAAATATGCTCTAGTCCAATCTGTTCATTTCCCAACCTGATGGCCTCTTCTCGGCTATAGGTCAGAACATCTTTTATTCTTGGTGAGAATTGAGAATCCATAATGAATGTCCTTAATAAATTTGTAAGTTATTCTTGCTTTAACAAATACTATTCCGAAATGTTGGATTTCGGATTTCTGAATTGGAAACAAAATTTCAAAGATAAAAATAATGAATAATTAGTGATGCCTGACTTTAATCGATAGGATTTTTAAACACTGGACTGTTAAAATCTTGTTTGAATAAGTCGAATTAATACCACTTAAAATGGCTGATTTTATTAGTATTTTTATATTTTTGTAAGTCAAAATTTTTCAACATAAAATTTCTTTAAAAGGAGGATTAAATGGCTGAAGGCGAAAAAATTATAAAAATAAATATTGAAGAGCAGATGAAATCTGCTTACATCGATTATTCGATGTCAGTCATTGTGTCAAGGGCATTGCCCGATGTACGTGATGGCTTGAAACCTGTTCACAGGCGTGTGCTATTTGGAATGAGTGAGTTAGGGATCTTCTCTAACCGGTCATATAAAAAGTCAGCAAGAATTGTCGGTGAAGTCTTAGGTAAGTATCATCCACATGGTGACTCTTCTGTATATTTCACTATGGTGCGGATGGCACAAGAATGGTCTCTGAGGTATCCTTTAGTGGATGGCCAGGGCAACTACGGGTCTATTGATGGTGATAGCCCTGCTGCAATGCGTTATACAGAGGCAAGGTTGGCCAAGATTGCAGAAGAGATTTTGCAGGACTTGGATAAGAATACGGTTGATTATCAACCAAACTTCGATGAGTCGTTGAACGAACCAACGGTTTTACCTACCCGAATCCCTAATTTATTGGTGAACGGAGCTTCTGGTATTGCTGTCGGAATGGCAACAAACATGCCACCTCACAACTTATCAGACACTATTGATGCCATCGTGGCATATATCGATAACAAGGATATTGAGATTTCCGAACTTATTCCCATCATAAAAGCACCGGATTTTCCTACCGGAGGTGTCATCTATGGCTATAAAGGAGTAGAAGATTCTTATGAAACTGGTCGTGGACGTATTGTTCTAAGAGGGAAAGCGCATGTTGAAGTGCAACCCAACGGACGGGAAAAGATTATCATTACTGAAATTCCTTACATTGTTAATAAGGCAGAATTAATCATGAAAACTGCTGAATTAGTCAATGAGAAAAAGATTGAGGGAATTTCGAACATCAATGATGAATCCGACCGGGATGGAATGCGTATCGTCGTGGATATTAAAAAGGATGAAATATCGAATGTCGTTTTAAATAAACTCTATAAGTACACTCAGCTACAAACAAGCTTTAGTGTAAACAATATTGCGTTGGTCAAAGGTCGCCCAAAAATGCTGAACCTAAAAGACCTGATTCATTACTTTGTTGAACACCGCCACGATGTTGTTGTTCGACGCACCCAATACGAATTGGAGCAAGCCGAGAAGCGGGCACACATTCTGGAAGGCTTAATTATTGCAAGCGACAATATTGATGAGGTGATTGCAATGATTCGTAGTTCAAAAACACCAGATGAAGCCAGAGAACGGTTGATGGATAAATTTGAGCTTTCTGAAATTCAAGCACGGGCAATTGTTGAAATGCGCCTTCGTCAGTTGACGGGACTGGAACAAGATAAGTTGCGTTCAGAATATGAGGAAGTTATGGCTTTCATTGAGCGTTGTCGTGAAATTCTGGCCAATGAAGAGCTTCGTATGCAAATCATTAAAGATGAGTTGCAGGAAATTAAAGCTAAATATGGAGACGAGCGCAAGACGGAGATTGTTCCAAATGCAGAGGAATTTAATCCGGAAGATTTCTATGCCGATGAAGAAATGGTAATTACCATTTCGCATATGGGGTATATTAAGCGTACTCCATTATCCGAATTTAAAACACAGGGCAGGGGAGGCACTGGATCAAAAGGTGGAGCCACCAGAGATGAGGATTTTCTGGAGCACATGTTTATTGCCACCATGCACAATACCTTGCTACTTTTCACTGAAAAAGGTAAATGTTTCTGGCTGAAAGTGTATCAAATTCCAGAAGGAACCAAAACATCCAAAGGACGTGCTATTCAAAACTTACTAAATATTGAACCGGACGACCAGGTATTGGCATACAACAAAGTGAAAAAATTGGATGATGAAGAATATATTAATAATAACTACATCATTCTTTGTACTAAAAAAGGCGTTATCAAGAAAACTTCACTTGAAGCCTATTCACGTCCACGTCAGAATGGCGTAAATGCGATCACCATTCGTGAAGGTGACCAATTGCTTGAAGCTCGTTTGACTAACGGAAATCAAGAGATTATGATTGCTGTTAAATCAGGTAAGGCTATCCGCTTCCACGAAAACATTGTTCGATCAATTGGAAGAACAGCATCCGGAGTACGTGGTATAACTCTTGGAAATGAGAACGATGAAGTCGTTGGCATGATCTGTGTGGAGAATGAGTCGGAAGACGTTCTTGTTGTATCAGAAAAAGGATACGGTAAACGGTCGAGTATTGATGGCTATCGAATTACCAACAGGGGAGGTAAAGGTGTTAAAACGATTAACATAACAGAGAAAACCGGAAAATTAATAGCTATAAAAAGTGTAATTGATGAAAACGATTTGATGATCATCACGCAAAATGGCTTAACCATTCGTCTCCCAATTTCGTCGCTACGTGTGATGGGCCGAGCTGCTCAAGGTGTTCGTTTGATTAACCTGAAGGACGAAGATCGAATCGCATCGGTTGCTCGGGTTACTTTTGAAAGTACCAGCGAAATTGACGGAGAAGAGATTGAAGAAGGAGATGCTGAAGATCTGAATTCTCCTAATGCAGAAGAAAATACTGAAAATGAATCATAATCCATTTTACTATCTTTATTTGAAATGGTAGTAAAAAAATTAAATTTGTAAAAAAAATCTAAAAATAAGAATGATGATGAAGAAAACTATTTTTCTATTTGTACTTATAATTTCAGTAACGACTGGATTTGCCCAGAAAGGAAAGGTATCCAGCGCTCAAAGCTATAAGGATGGCGGAAAACTGGATAAAGCTGTGGAAACAATCGAATTCACGATTGATCCCAGTAATGAGAAATCTCATAAAACGCTGGACTGGCCAAAAACATGGGAAGTTCGTGGTGAGATTTTTCAGGCCGTTTACCAGAGTAAAGATGCAAACATTAAGAAGTTATCAGACGACCCATTAGCGGAAGCATTTAGATCATACAAGAAAGCCTTGGATCTTGATGACAAAAACCGGAATGAAAACAGCATCAAAATCAAGTTGACTCTTTTAGTTTCAGATTTTACCGATCAGGCTGTAAAAGCGTTCACTGATAATAATTATGAATTAGCCTTGCAGTCGTTCAAACAAATCCTGGAGATTCAGGACTTGCCATTAATGGTTGATGCTGAAAATTCACAAGCGGTTGATACCGTGATTATTTTCAATGCAGGACTAGCGGCTTACAACGCTGAAAAATATGATGAAGCCATTAAGTATTATGAAGAAGCTGCAAAGCACGACTACAATGGGGCTCGTACATATGAGTTAATTTCATCAAGCTATATTATGCAGCAGGATACTGTGAATGCGGTTACTGCACTGCAAGAAGGCTTTGAAAAATATCCGGAAAATAGCTCAATTATGGTTCAGCTAATCAATATCTACTTGAATTCAAATAAGGTAGATGAAGCTATGAAGTACCTGGAATTGGCTATTAAAAATGATCCAGAAAACGCTTCGTTTCATTTTGCTCGTGGATCATTGTATGACAAAATAAACGATTCAGAAAAAGCGTTGGAGGCCTACAAGCAGGCTATTCAGATTAAAGAGGATTTTGCTGATGCGTATTATAATTTAGGAGCGATCTATTATAACCAAGGCGTTAAGCAAATTGAGGTAGCTAATGGCGTTCCTACCAATCAACCTGAAAAATACGAAGAGGAAAAAAATAAGGCTGATGTAGAATTCAAAAAAGCCATTGAACCAATGGAGAATGCAGCTAAATATGCAGCTGCAGATAATTCAGAGAAATCCAAAGAAACTCAGATTAGCGCATTGGAAACTTTGAAAACAGTTTATTATCGTTTGAAGATGATGGATAAGTTTGATGAAGTCAATGCTAAGCTAGATGAATTACAGCAATAGCAAGATTAAAAAAAAGGAGAGATAATCTCTCCTTTTTTTTAATCTATAGAAATAACATAATATCAACTATAGGACATTCGAGATTTGTTAAAGTTCCCAACAACTTCCTTTCAATTCGTCTTCCACATGTCTAGTTTTTAGTCATTCTTTCCTAATCACGCTTTCTCATAATACCTTCCATAGAACTATCATTCCCCAAATCTATTTCTGCCTTAATTTTGATAGTAAGAAGTCATCTTTCCCAGAAATCTAACCAAAATCCGAGATTCGAACAATTCCCATATTTCCTTACGGGAAGCCCATTGACTTTAAAATATTGAAATCTCAGGCGTCTAATTATGTTATGTGTATAAATTGGAGATTGTTATGCAGAAGCTAAACTCAAACGACTCTGACAATACTGATGCTTTGAGAAATTGGAGATCATAATTCTTCATGGACAGATTTGACTGTTTTTTTATACTTAGATGACAAGTCCTTCTCTTGTACTTTTTGACTTTTATCTTTTAAAATCCAAGTAAATGCCAGGTAACTTTCAGTTTACAATTACGAACAGTACATTCCTCAAAAAGCTCATAATAAACTCATAAAATAGACAATTAGCATCTATTTACATTTGTATTTATCTTGATTTTCACTTAATTTCATCTTAGTTTACAAATCTACATCGCGAAAAATATAAGAAGAATAGTCTTTGATGATAGTCCGATATTTTTTGTGAAATAATTTAGAGGAGATAATAAAATCAGCGGTTGAACGAATGGTAGCTACCGAAATATTATACAAGGTTGATATGCGTAGTTCTACTTTTTCTTCGGCAATACATTGAAAGTGTATCCTGCATTAACTTGCCGGTTGTTCCTGTGCAGATGAAGTTATGAAGAATCAGCTCTCTATAGTTGTATGAACCCATTCAATCATATCTTTCTTTCGGTTGTGGTGAGCAAGCAGCGCAATGACTTTTTTCTGCTTAGTTGTCTTCATTGAATTCCTTTTAAGTTTGTTTTAGTATTTAGTTTCAAGCATAAAAAAAGCATGGACATATCAGCCCATGCTTCATCATTTTCGAATAGCTGTCAGAGTCTACTTGAAAATATTCTTCAGGCCTTCCACCCAATCTTCGATTCGTTTTTGAGATAATCTGGCTTGATTTTCCTGATCAAGCACTAAGCCTATAAACTTATCATCTCCATTTTCAATGGCATTAGACGATTCAAATTTGTAATTTTCGATATTTGTTTGCCCCACAATTTCGGCTCCACGATCACGCATTAAACGAGCCAGAATACCAACTCCGTCAGCGAAGTTCTCGGGATACCCAACTTGATCAGCCAAGCCATAAATGGCCACCTTCTTGCCTTTCAAATCCATTTCTTCGATGGCTGGAACAAATTCATCCCAGTAATGCGGCAACTCACCATCGAACCAAGTAGGAACACCTAGAATCAACTGATCGTAAGAAAGAAATTCTTTTTCTGTTAGCTCATCGGCATTTACCATTGTTGTTTCAAACGATTTACCAATGGCGGCAGCAATCTTCTCGCCAGCTTTCGCGGTTTTATTTGAGGTAAAACTATAGATAATTGCAGTACTCATATTTTCTGATTTTAGTAAGCAAGGATATTTTTTGCAACATCATAAATTTTCGTTGCATTAGGCAAAATAGCACGTTCCAGTATTGGATGAAAGCCCACCGGCGTAAACGGAGAGCCGACACGATGCACCGGACCATCCAGGTATTCAAAGGCTTCTTCCATAATGGTCGATGTAATTTCGGCCCCAAATCCGGAATGAACTTTATCTTCGTGAACTACAAGCACTTTGCCGATCTTTTTAACACCATTCAAGATCGCCTCTTTATCCATAGGTACCAAGGATCTCAAATCAAGTACTTCCGCCTCAATACCTTTTTTGGCAAGCCGCTCAGCTGCTTCCAGGCAATGATGCGTTGTGTTACCATACGTAATGATGAAAAGATCACTTCCTTCACGGCGTGTCCGTGCTTTTCCAAATGGAACCTCAAAATCGTCGGGAATTACAGCGGCCGCTTTTGGATCGTTATAAAGCGCTTTAGGTTCCATAAACATGGTCATTCCGCGCGAACGGATTGCTGTTCGTAAAAGTCCGGCTGCATCATCAGCAAAAGACGGATACACAATTCGAACTCCGGGTATGGATGTCAAGGCTCCTTCAAGGTTCTGAGAATGGTAAAGCCCGCCACCGATATAGCCTCCCGATGCAAGGCGGATGGTCACGTTGGGTGTAAATTTACCGTTTGAACGCCAATAATCGTGACTGGAATCAACGTACTGTTCCATCGCAGGCCAAAAGTAATCAGCAAACTCAGCTCCTTCAACTACAACGCGTATTTTCTCGCTAAATCGCGACATTCCATTGGCTGTACCCATTATAAAGTCTTCAGCAATAGGAGCATTAAAAATGCGCTTAGACCCGAATTCTTGTTGAAGTCCTTTTGAAACATTGAAAATTCCTCCTTTGTCCTTATTGGCCATATCCTGACCCCACATGAACGTATCGGGATTGTGATGGAATTCAGCTTTCAATGTTTCGTTTAAACCAGTAATCAACTTCTTTTTGTCTCCTTCCTCTTGGTGTGTACCCTCAGGATATTTTTCGGAGAGGTAAGGCTCTGGCAGTACAAAATCACTGAAGGTTGCCGGATCCGGGTCCGGAGCTGCCAGCGCAGCTTTATGAGCTGCTTTTAAGGTGACTTTAGCCTCTGCTTCGATCGCAACGATTTCTTCTTCAGTAAAGCGCTTATAACGGATTAACATCCTTCTGAACTTAGCCAGCGGATCATATTCCAATACATATTGACGTTCTGCTTCCGAACGATACAAATCATGCCGATCGGAGTTTGAATGCGATCGCATCCGAACGCAGTTAGCCTGCACAATAACAGGCTCTCCAAGCTCCAGTGCGTGTTTTTTAGCTTCTGTCATCGCATTCATCGAGTCGAAAACATCTTTTCCATTGCAATGAATGATGCGCAGGTTCTTAAAGCCTTTGAAGTTGTTGGCCACTTTTCGGGTAGCTGTCTGGTCTTTTTTAGGAACAGAAATGCCGTAGCCATTGTCTTGCACCGCAAAAATTACCGGAAGCTTTTCTTTGGAGGCACCATTTATGGCCTCGTATACATAGCCTTCCGACAAGGAGGATTCTCCCTGCGAGCTGATTGCAACCGCTTTTTCGCCATAATACTTAATGGCTCGGGCAGCACCTACGGCATGCAGGGTGTGGTTTCCGGTAAGCGATGAAACATTATGGATGTTCCATTCAGGTTTGGCAAAGTGGTTCGACATATGCCGACCTCCACTGGATGGATCCGTTGCTTTGGAAATCCCATTGAGAATTAGCTCTTCGGCCGTTAAGCCAGCAGAAAAGGCAGTTAGCATGTCCCGATAATACGGAAATAAATGATCTTTCTGCTTCTCGAATATTTGTCCAATGGCCAGTTGAATCCCATCATGACCTGCATAAGGCGCATGATACGACCACCCAATGGCTTGCTTCAGGTAGTTGGGCGCTTTGTCGTCAATGGCTCGTCCCAAGGTCATTAACCTGAACCATGACTCGAGCGTTTCCTTTGGAGTATCTTTTATTGAATATACTTTGGGTATCGTTGTCATTTCTAAATTATCTCTAAGAGGTTAGTAAACTGTAAATTATCCCAATCAGATTTCACGATTTATATTGAAAGCCTCAAGGATGTCACCAATACGTCTAACAAAAGCTCCACCCATTGCACCATCGATAATCCGGTGGTCATAGGAAAGTGAAAGGAACATTTTGTGTCTGACAACAATCACATCGCCAGTTGGTGTCTCCATAACGGCAGGCTTCTTTTCAATAGTGCCCGTAGCAAGAATAGCTACTTGTGGTTGATTGATAATCGGAGTTCCAATGACATTGCGGAATGAGCCGAAGTTGGTAATCGTGAATGTTCCTCCTTGGTAAGCATCGGGCTTTAGTTTATTCGTGCGCGCACCCTCGGCTAGTTCATTCAGGTTTTTGGTGATGCCCAACAGGTTCTTCTGCTCAGCTTCTTTTATTACCGGAACAACCAGATTTCCATCAGGCTTAGCAACAGCGATGGCTACATTGGCCGATTTATGCAGATAAATCTTATCTCCATCAACCGAGGAGTTTACAATTGGGAATTCCATCAATGCTTTGGCCACAGCTTCTGTAAACACTGGCATAAATGTAATTTTCTCTCCATACTTTTCCTGGAATTGATTTTTTACTTTGTTTCTCCATAGCACCAGATTGGTAACATCAACTTCAACAACCGAAGTAACGTGCGGCGAAGTTTGTTTCGATCTTACCATATGATCAGCTATTAACTTGCGAACCCGATCCATTTCAATGATTTGCTCGTTTGCTCCAATGGATGGGCTAATTTTCGGTGCTGAAGGTTTTGCTTCCTCTGCTTTAGAAGCTGCTCCAGTGGCTGGCTGCTTATTCTTACCTGATTTTTTATCTTCCAGGTATTGAAGCAAATCATTTTTCTGAACACGTCCGTTTTGACCAGAACCTTCGATACTCTCAAGCTCGTCTAAAGTAATATTCTCTTTTTCGGCTATGCTTTTAACCAAAGGAGAATAAAAACGTGTGGAATCTGATTTTACACTTGTACTTTTGGCCGATTCTGTTGATTTGCTTTCTTCAGCCTGAACACCTTTGATGTCTTCTTCTTTTTCGGTTTTAGCCTCGACAGTTTCGACTGGTGCTTCTACCTTTTCTTTATCCGTTGTTTGGGTTGCATCTTCCGTTTGATCGTCATCATCACCTTCAATTTTTACAATAGCAACAACTTCGCCAACAGGAACCAATGCATCTTCCTGGAATAAGATTTTTGAAATAACACCATCTACAGGCGATGGGATTTCTGAATCTACTTTATCGGTTGCCACTTCAAATACAGGGTCATCCTCCTCAATTGTATCTCCTTCTTTGACAAACCATTTGGTAATTGTAGCCTCCTGAACACTTTCGCCTAACTTTGGCATTAGGATCTTGAACTCTGACATACTCCAAAAATTATTTATTTAACAATTTGATTATTCTTGAAAATTCAATTTATTCAACAAGCTAGGTATTGAAAAGTTCAAGCATAAAAGATGTTCATAAATACTATTGTTCAGTAAAGCTAAGCAGGAACTAATGATCAGTTGAAAGTGAGTAGATGCTCCTCGCTTAATTCAAAAGCAAAGGTAGACTATTCAATAATGATTCGCTCGAAAACACCAATGATTTCTTTCGAATTATTAGCTTGCCTTAATTCTTGCTCAACAGAGTCTGTTTTCTGATTGAAAATAAGAATCGATTTATTGATAATCTCAACCATTTCTTTTTCGATCTTATCCTGAGATAGAATCGCCTTTTTTTTGCACTTGCGGAAGTGCTTGGTCAGTTTCTGGATAGAGTAATACAGATCTGGTTTCTGAATTTCAAGCGAGGAAATATAATTTGGGGGACCACAATTGACTTTTTTGGTATAAACCCGATTGAACTGCTCGAGTTTGATGGATAACCTTTCACCTAATAATTTATCGTAATTGCATTCTTCGATTTCAGGAAAATCGTATGTGGTTTGTTTAAACTGAAAAGTTTCCTGCGCTTTTGAAGATAATGCGATTAGAAAACAGCAGATACAAAAACATAACTTCATAAATCACTCCTCCTCTTATCAGATTTCGTTTAAAAATAGGAAAAAATAAAATAGAAGCTATCGACTGGTATCGAATAATGCTGAAAAACACCTTCTTAGTTAAGAGCTAAAGGAAGGGTTTCAATTGGGTAATAATTGAACAAGTCTTGCTGTGGCCATTCCTTGACCCGAGAGGTAAGCGTATTCATAAACCGGCTGATTTCAGAGGAAAAACGAGAGCCTTTCCAGCTGCTGGTATTCGAAAGAAAAACCCAACTGACTCCATCTTTCTGCCGTTTAAGCATTGCTACAGAACCTGCCATACTTCCTGTTCGTGCCCAATTGCCGTAATCGGTGGTTGCCCGCCAACCCAAAGGTCCCTGGGCGTAGGTATTATCAGTCATTTCTAAAATCGAACTGTCTTTCAAAATATCACGAACTTCTTCATGGCCGTCAATTAAAACCAATAAACGCGCCAGCTCGACCGATGAACAGATCCACCCGCCGGCAGCACCTAACAGCTCTATGGGGTTTCCACCGTCTGATTTGGGTACCTTGATTCCTGTTCCTTTGTATGCAAATATCTGCAGACTTCCACGTTGCTCAAAATAATCGACCTCATTGGGATATTTATATTCAAAATTGCTTCGACCAATATGCATATCAACGATTCCGTTTGGAATTAAGACTTCATCGCGCACAAAGTCTTCATAGCTTTTGCCGCTTATGGCTGAAATGACTTCACCCAGAAACATGTACCCCATGTTGGAATAGGATACTCGTGTACCTGGAGCGAAAGCAAGTCGCCGGCTGGCAATATATTTTGAATAGGTGTTCATTGTTGCCGGAGGCGAATCGCCTACGATATCGGCGATGCTTAACGAATGAAAAGCTGGGTCGCCATAGCGTTGCGACCAGCCCCCTGAATGAGCCAACAGGTTTCGAACGGTTATATTGTAAAGCTTTTTATCGCGAACATCTTTAAAATAGTGATTATCTAAAATGGCTCCCGGACCAAATACCTGATCCGAAAGCGACAAGCGACTATCCTCCACCAGCTTCATAATTGCAATTGCTGTTAATAATTTAGAGACACTGGCTACGCGGAAAAGACTGCCTGGCTGCACATCATTATCCAGCTTGTCGGCTTTTCCAAATCCTTGCGCATAAACCAGCTTTTCATTCTTAATAACAGCAACTGATACTCCTTTGAGTTCCCAGCGCTGAATGAAGCGTTTGACTTGTTTATCAATGTATTTTGAATATTCAAAATCAGAAAGTCCATTCTTGATGCGGTAATTCAGTCCTTTGATTTCAAGTTCATAATAAGCTGGAATTTGTTTTTGCCTGTTGATTCTTTTCGATCCATAGGACAAAACAAACAGAACGACTAATACCGTATATTTCAAGTATTTCATATTTCACAAACGTGAATTTCCATTATTTTAGATTTGTAAACTACCAGTAAGCTTGCTAGCAGACTGAATACCATTAGTTTCCATGTAGGCCTGAATGCCAGATACAATCTGAACAGGAATTGTTGGGTCGATAAAAATAGCTGTTCCAACTTCCACGGCAGAAGCGCCAGCAATCATGAATTCAATCGCGTCGGTTGCATTCATGATTCCCCCCATACCAATAATCGGAACCTTTACTGCCTGGTAAACCTGCCACACCATTCGCAGGGCAATAGGTTTAATAGCCGGACCTGAAAGTCCTCCTGTAATTGTTGATAATACCGGCTTCCGGCTATTCGCATCCACAGCCATCCCTAAGAGCGTATTAACCAGAGACACGGCATCAGCTCCTTGACCTTCAACCGCTTTCGCGATTTCGGCAATATTGGTAACATTAGGCGACAGTTTGACGATCATCGGCTTGTCATAAGCCTTACGAACCGCACGCACAACGGCCTCCGCCGAGGGGCAGCTAACGCCAAAAGCCATTCCGCCCTCTTTAACGTTCGGACAGCTAATATTCAATTCAATGGCCGGAATTTTATCCAATTCATTGATTTTTTCTGTTAATTCAACATACTCCTCAATAGTTGATCCATTGACGTTTACAATGAATTGACTGTCGATATCTTTTATATTAGGATATATATTCTGGATAAAATTTTCTACTCCCTTGTTTTGTAAACCAACGGCATTAAGCATGCCTGAAGGCGTTTCAGCCATTCTGGGATAGTCATTTCCTTCGCGGGGCTTCAGCGTGGTTCCTTTCATTACAATCCCGCCAAGTTTCGACAAATCCATAAAATCAGCGATCTCTTCTCCAAAACCGCAAGTTCCGGAGGCTGTTAAAACCGGATTTTTAAACTTCAAATCTTTTATACGAACACTTAAATCTACCATGTCAGCTTATTAATATTAAATACCGGTCCTTCGGTGCATACACATTTATTACCCTCTTTTGTTTTTTCTACACAGCACAGACAAACGCCAAATCCGCAAGCCATCATATTCTCCAACGACGCTTCACAAAAGATATTTTTAGCCGCAGCCTCTTTGGCCACCGCCTTCATCATTAGGTCTGGTCCACATGTGTAAACTTTATCGAATGAATTTAATTCCTGACTAAAAACAGGATGGTGCGTAACAAATCCTTTTTCGCCCAGAGTACCGTCTTCCGTTGTAAAGTAGTAGTTCCCAAAGGTTTTGTATGCGCTAATGTCAATGTGGTCTCTCTGACTTCTTGCTCCAAGTATAACATGCACGTTTTCGGGCTTTAAACCGCATATTTTGGCTAAAAACAGCATGGGGGCTACGCCGCTGCCACCGCCAATCATAAGTACCCGATCATTCGCATCCGGAAGTGTGAAATTGCTTCCCAATGGGAATATAACACTGACTTTATCGCCGGGTTGGTAGGTCGTCAAGACTTTAGATCCCCGACCTAAGATTTTTACCAGTAACGAAAAGGTATTCTTTTCATAGTCAATATCCAGTACCGAAAAGGGCCTTCTCAGAAAGATTTCTGTCGCTTTCTTAATCTCAACATTGACAAATTGCCCGGGGAAAATCTGCGGCAATTTAGTCGGTGATTGAAGTACTAGCTTGAAATTATCATGATTCAATTGGATGTTATCAACCAGAAGTAGTTCCTGAACCGTCTTTTTCATGTGTTTGTAATATTTGTTTTTAAAAAGTAACACATGTCACTCGCCATTATAAAAACCTGCCAATCGTATTCGCCTTTGGCATGGCTCGTTTCACAGATACATAATATGCGCGCAAAGATAGCCAGAAAAATTTATTTTGAAGGGCCGTATTCTTTAAAAGTTTGATCGGTATAAAACACAACAATTCGCTCAACTTCCTTTGTTTTTTGTTGCTCGGGAATACGGTTGTCAAAAGAAATTGGCATAGAGAAACTTGGACTGGCTTCTTTGGGCTCATCAACGGCTGCAGGCATGGGTTCTTCCTTTTTAGGTGTCTCCTGAAACAATTGCTGCTGCCCAGCTTGCTCAGGAAGAGCAGTATCTTCCTGAGCAAGCATGCTACCGGTTCCCATTATTAACCACTTTGCATCAATTTCAGGATAAGTTTCCAGCAGTTTAGCGATAAACTGAAAACTTGGCTTATTACGCCCATGAAGCACATGTGTAACATTGGATCGTTGAACACCGATCGTGTCAGCCAATACCGAAGCGGTGATATTTTTATAATCCATAAAACGCTGTATCCTGCTATTCATAAATGAGAATTATAGTTTGTTACAAAACTAATCTTTTTACGCTAAATCCAAAACAAAAACAACTCGTTTTTAATTCTTATTTGTAACTTAAAAGAGTGTCCGTGCACCTTGCCATCGATATATGCATTAATGTCAAGGTTTAAGTAAAACCTATATTGATCTGACTATTAGGCATCAATGAACCAGAAAGGTCCTTGTTTAGTGTATTTTTAAGCAACGAGTTAAGTCGAGCAATAATAAGCTTTAGGTGATCAATTGTTAGTCACTGGCTATTAGTGCATTAATGTCGGGAGATACCTTTGCCGACCAATTAGTCGACCCCCTCTCCACTTGTATGTGAATAGTAAATTTAGAAGACATCAGAACTTAATTATCTTGTTAATTTCACTACCTGTATTGATTTACATATGAACATTGCTCAGCACTGGCGCTGTATTACACATGTAAACCGACTGAAGTACGCTAAATTTTAATCTGGAGAAAAGATAGTGACTCCTCGATTACTTATATTTTTTCAGTTAGTTTGAGGTCGATCCAGTAATTGTGCTTCTAGACTGTATGCTATATAAAAAATCAAGCTTTATCGTTGTGCAGGTTACTTTTTCTGTGATAGATTCCCGATGTTACTTTAAATACGCAATTCTCAGGAGCCTTAAAATAGCGAAAGGAGCTAGTAAGTAGCTATAAAATAGACGTGTAAATCTATTCGGAAACGAGTTTATTTATAGTATTCAATAACTAAACTAGAAGATTTCTGCATTTTTAAGTGCTTTTACCTTTCATATGCTATTTATTTCTGATGCGATGCATTAATTTTGAAAATTCATTCCCAGCGTTATCTTTTTTCCAATAGCTTGTTTAATTTCGCTTGCATCAATTTTCCGATTGGTTTGTTATTCTGAAACTAAAAAATCATTTCATGCGTGGAATTCCCGGTTCTGGTGTATTTATCTTTTTTGGTCTGGTGTTTATGATCGAACTAGTGGCATTTTTTGCCATCAGGCAACTTTTGTCCCACCCCAAAGTCAAACGAAAATTAAGTTACGGCTACTGGCTAATGAGTGCCGTATTGTTTGGGATCTTGGCGTCTGGCTTTTTGAATCCGGAAAAAATAAGAGAAGCATCGAACTACCAGTTCTTCTATTTTGTTATTTCTGTTTCATTTTTTAACCTGATTCCAAAGCTGCTGTTATCAGTAGCCTTCGTTTTGTCGTTGCTTTTTAGGTTATTCAAGGCCCGCTACTACGCCCGGGTGATGCTCATGAGCACCCTGATTTTAAGCTTTGGTGTTATGCTATCAATTGGTTATGGTATTGTGTTTGGGCGAAAGTCATTGCGGGTCATCGAGCAGGAAGTCCACTTAGAAGATCTTCCCAAATCACTAGATAAAACTGTTGTGGTTCAATTATCTGATATTCATCTGGGGAGTTTCGAAAATGATGATTTTTTGAAAAGGACAACCAATACGATTAATCAGTTCAGCCCTGATTTAATTTTATTTACTGGTGATATGGTAAATAATTATGCCAAAGAAATGAATGGTTTTGAGGATGAATTTGCGGAGATGAATGCGGCCTATGGGAAGTTTGCCATTTTGGGAAACCACGACTATGGAGACTACACCAACTGGAAAAATGAATTAGATAAAAATTCGAATCATCTGGCTTTGATGCAGAAGATTGAAGCTGCTGGTTTCCGTTTACTGCTGAATGAATCGGCAGAAGTGGTTAAGAACAATAAGCTGATTGAGATTATTGGCGTTGAAAATTGGGGGCACCCTCCTTTTCCTCAATACGCTGATTTGGATCTTGCGATGAAAGATACAACTTCAGAATCGTTTAAAATATTACTCACGCATGATCCGGCACATTGGGGGAAAAAGGTGGTTCGTGAAATCCCTGTTTCGCTTACACTATCCGGACACACGCATGCTGCCCAATCGGGGGTTCAATTGGCAGGCATCGAATTTAGCCTCATGTATTTTGTTCAACAATACTGGGGTGGTTTGTATCAGCAGGATCATCAATTCTTATACGTCAACCGCGGCCTGGGCTGTGTTGGACTGCTGGGGCGTATTGAAATGGCTCCGGAACTGACGGTGCTCACCTTGCGGTCAAAGTGAATTGAGGTTAACAGAGAATAACATTTGCAAATAAAAGTTCTGCGAGTCAGGCATAAACGCACAGCGAACACCGACCGATACTGGGGATATCAAACGTAAAAAGTGGCCATCACCCATCAGCTCAACGCCAAGAGATTTCATTTCGGCTGAATATCGCGCTGCAATCTCTCCTTCATTAGAATAGATATTGCCTTTTGCCTGACTATAGTCGAAAAAGATGGATGCTCTTAGTCGCTTTAAATAGAGCAATCGCCCCAGACTCCAGTCCGGATAAAACAGAGGCATAACATAATCGATACCTGCTGTATACAGCTCATTATTCTGAAAGCTATTGTAACCTCTGGGAAAACGGACAATGTTGCCAAAGGCAGCTGAAGTGCCTGACTTTTTATGTTGATAACCATTGTAGATTTTGACCCCGTGATTATTCAGTAATCCCGGGAAAAAAAGGTAACTTTCAATCGCCGATAAACTTCCGATATCATCGCCCCCGTTTAATCCATCACGATAAGTCAGATCGACTATTTGCGCCCAGCGAGGCTGCAAATCCATTTCGGAGCGGGCAATCGCATTCTGCAAATACAATTGATAGCTTAACGAATGATAGTAGCCCTCATAAAATCCATCCGGCGTAGTGCTGGTATGCGAGATCCTTTGGTAAGAATATTCTATTCCCGGACGGATATACTGGCTGTATTTACCTTGACTAAACTGCAAAGGGATAAACACATTGCCCTCAAAGCCAAGTTCTTTCCATTCAATGTTCTGCCTTACCGTATCATTTACTGTTGTATATCCGGTGGGCGTTGGAACAGAGACTTGTTTGATCACATTAAAATCAGCATTTCTTGTCCCTGAAGTCAGCTCTAAATCAATAACTGGGAAAAATCCGGAATATTGAAACCCCAGGATGTATTTACCGGCTTCTTCTTCCCAGTTGTATTCATAGCCTAAGCGAGTTTCGGCAGTTCCTAATTTGTTTTGCGAAAACAGCGAAATGCCGGGCTTAACTTCTGTGTTGGCGACATCAATATAAACCGGAGCCCAACTGTGAAAGTTGAAAATATGTGCCAGCTTACTGTATTTTGTACTCGGATAGTTCGTTTCTTCTTGGTTGTCAAAGTCAAGCACCTTCCCTTCTTGCTTCGCCAATGCTTCGGCCAATTCATATTTTTCAGGTTGAATTTCGGCTAAAGATTTTTGGAGGCTATTGCTTTTACTCAAACTTACTAATTGATAGCCGTCAGCAGTATAATTGCTAAACAGAATTTCGTTTTTGAATAGACCCGGGTAATCTGCTCCAAAAGGCACTGAGCTTAGCTGCTCGGTTTTTCCGGTAGCGATTCGATAAGCATAGATATTGTCAATTCCTGTAAATGAGCCCGTAAAGTAAACGGCTCCATCCTCAAAATAAGGATTTCTGATTTCATGAAAACCCCCTTCGACTAGCGTGGTTACTTCACCAGTAGTAAGTTGAAGCGAGGCAAGCGATTTGCCGCTGGATGTTAATTTTACAAAATAGAGTTTCTCTCCTTGACTATCCCAACAAGGTGTAAAAAGAAACGGATTGCCTGGCAAGCCATATTGCTGAATCCGATTGCCACTAATCAAATCGAAAACTGATAAAGAGTACTGGTTGGTTTTATCAACTTCAACGGCTGCAAAACGAAGTTGCTTGAGCGAAATCTTTGGGCTGAACAATTTGTTTTCGTAACGAAATTCCTGCTTTTTTTGGTTATCCATATTGTACACCACAATCACGGATCGATCGGCATGAGTCCATCGTACATCAGGACGACGTTCGGACCAAATTAGCATGTTTTTTTCACCGGAGAATGACTCTTGGAAAATTTGCCCCGGTGTTGTTATCACCTGTTCATGGCCGGAAACGATTTTCACAATCCGATTCAGGTCAGCACGGCTTTGCTTGTATGCAATTATGGTGGAATCATTCAGCGCATATGCTTGAGTATATTGAGTCGGAAATTTGAATTGTTGCGTTAATTGCTGAACCGGAGTTTGCTTCAGTTGATCGACTTCGCTTGTCCATTCTGATTTGTAATCCGTAAACAGTTTTTGATACATCTTTTTCTGAGTCAAGCCGGTCTCTCGTTTCAAAACCCGATTTACCGGATTAATCGAGAGTGGCTTTCGAGCAATTTCTTCCAAAACATTGGACCAAACCTGGGCGCCATATTCCTGCCTGACTCCGCCGACCATCCAATAGCCAAATTTATAGCGATTGGGGACAAAGTCCTTGTACGATCCCAGATAAGCTTTGTTGAATGAATAAAGGCCATTTTCTACTGCCTGTGCTTTATTTGCCATTAAGAAAGAAGACTTCCTTCCCCGTCCAGCCTGCGATAAAGCTGTTTCTGTTACCACAGCATCACCTTCAATAAACCAAAAAGGAAGGTAAGCCCCAACGGCAACTGCTGCCGCCTGTTCGCCAAATAGAATCGGCAAGATATTGGGAAGTTCCTGTTGAATTTTATCCATTTGTACCACATGCCGGAACTCATGAATGGCTAATTGCTCCAACCAATCCTGAGCGTAAATTGCCTGATGTGGCGTAGTGAAAAGTTCGACCCGCTTGGGCGACCAGGCCACCAGTCCGTTGGATTTGACGGTATGCGTGTGTAAAATAACGGATATCTTTCTGGGAGGATGCTCCAGTGTGCGATAACCAAATTCATAAACCTTCTCAAAAATGGATGCGACCTGCTGCGCCTTCGTTTCATAGTCTTCCGGATAAATCAATTGAAAATGCATCGTATTGATTTGGCGCCATTGAATTCTGGCAGGCTCCTGCCCTGTTGAAAAATACTGCGAATACCCCGTCAATGGGATGATTGAGGAAATGATCAGAAGAGTTTGAAAGCACCACTTTATCCGAGAGTTTAATTTCATCTAGTGTGATATTTATTTTTTGAAGCAGGATTCTATTTATACAAAAGCTAACGACCTTTGTTCAAAATAGAATTCAGGATAAGCACCACCATTGGATTTCGGTGCTTCGTACATAATGGATTAAAGATAAAAAAAGCAGGGAAATTTGCCCGACATGTACTTGAATATTTTTCTTGTTTACTCCATGTAGCTTTCCTCTAGGTTTAAGGCTACCTGTAAATTGATGCGAAAGATGAATTGATCCTAGCGAACCGCGGAAACACACCAAAAGTGAATAGTGAGAGTCCAATGAATAAAAATGAAAAATGTGCAATTGGCATTTCAAAAATTAGCTTATCCTGAATGAAGCTGTCAACCTAAAATTACTTCTTCGGAGTCTGCCCATTGAGAACCTGCTTGTGCTTGTAGTGGGTAATTTAATACTTTTTTCAGCTCAAAGAAAGAAGGAGAATGGGGCAATCGGCCATCAAATTACAGCTTATTTTTCTTGCGATAATCTCCTGTACTGCACGATTTATGGTCTCTTCGCGTTGCTCGACTATCTATAGTCATCTTGCCTTGATTCCCGCCTATCTTCATTTCATAACATGAGGGGCATCATTTTCCGAATCGGAAGAAGAAAGCTTTGAGCAATTTTACAAGCGCTTTGAAATTCCAAAACGAAAGTGAAACCCAGGGTGCAATTAACCAATCTGCTTCGGGATAAAATCAACATGACTTCCTCAAAAAAAACAGGGAATAATATTAATTCGCTTAACGATATAACAGTAAAAATAGCCAAATGATTCCTGGCATTTAGTTCGCAATTTTGTCGTAAGAGTGTTAAATTTGGAGACCTATAAAATTTAGATTTTGGAAATTTACGTTAATTCAAAATATGGTTTCGAGCTATTCATGCTTTCTGTGCTGCTGGCTGCAGCCTTTAGCTTCATTCTTTATCGAAAATCAAAACAAAACTCTCCGCTTAGTTCGCAACAAATTTATGGCTTAAGCGCTTTGCGTTTTCTGTCCGTTTTTCTATTGTCTTCTTTGTTTTTACAATTGGCTGTTCAGCATCTAAAACACCGTCAATACAAGCCCAGACTGATTATTGGAATTGACAATTCCGAATCGTTACGCCCGTTCCAGAATGATTTAGTTTCGGTGATCAATCAATTGAAGAGTGACCTGAACTCATATTCACCTGAATTTCTTTTGTTTGATAGTGAAACAGCGCACAATTCAGCACCAGACTTTACTGGAAAAAGATCTGATTACAGCAATTTGCTGACTGAAATCAATCAAAGTTATCTTCCGTCCGATATTGGGGCGCTCTTACTATTGGGGGACGGAATTTTCAACGCCGGAGCTGATCCTGTCTTTGTCTCTGAATCCATTAATTATCCGATTTATACCATCGGTTTTGGCGACACCACCATTCATGCAGATGCTGCTATCCGAAAAGTGACAACGAATTCAACCGTCTTTTTGGATGATTATTTTGCCGTTGAAATTGACCTTCGCTTTACAAAGGCTGCCGGGCAAATGGTAAAACTGGTTATTGAAGAATCTGACGAGATCCTCTATTCAAGGGCTATTCGCGTACAACCTGACCCGTATTTCCTCACAGAAAACCTAAGTCTAAAGCCCACGAAAGAAGGAATTGTAAGATACTCTGTTCGGCTTGAAGAAGTGAATGGAGAACAAAATTTAGCGAATAATACCTTTGACTTTTCTGTTGATGTGATTTCTGAAAAACAACGAATCTTGTTTTTAGCTCATGGACCGCATCCGGATATCGGTGCGTTAATGAACGCACTGGAAGACAAATCGAGCTATGAAATGGAGGTGATCACCAATCCGAATGATAAACTGGATTTCACTAATTATGATCTGGTCGTTGTTCATCAATGGCCTGATGCCACTCAGAGGTCTGTTTCCTTTGTTGAGAAACTGATAGAAAGTGGACGTCCGGCTTTGTTTATTTTGGGGCAAAAAACAGCTGTTCCCGGGTTCAATCAACTTAAAACGGGTTTGGAGTTTCTACAGGGCAATAGCTTCGAACAGGCTACACCGCTTATCAGTAATCAGTTTAACTTATTTCGTTTCAATCCTTCACAAATGCGGGATCTGGAAACCTTCCCTCCTTTGCTGGTGCCATTTGGTGAGGTTGTTTTGCATCCGAGCTTGGAAATATTTGCCAATCAGGCTATTCAATCTATTGAAACAGAGCGGCCTTTAATTGCTTTTGGGCGTATTGATGGACACAAAAGAGGGTTTATTGCAGGAGAAGGTTTATGGCGTTGGCGCATTCATAATTACTTGAAAAATGGTTCGCACCGCAACTTTGATCAGTGGATTCAAAAAGCGATACATTATTTGATTCTGAAAAGGAACGAAGATAATTTCAATCTTTTTTGGGAAACGGAATATGCAGAAGATGAGCCGATTATTATCCACGCCGAGTTGTTTAATGAAAGCTTTGAGCTGGATAACTCAGCAGACATCCACATGGAGATTGCAGCGAGAAGCGGACAAGAATTCGAAGTTGTTTTTGATCGAATGAACGATAAATACCAACTAAATATGGGGTGTCTTCCTGTGGGTGAATACAAATTTACTGCTCATACCTTTCTTGGAGAGAAGGAGTATGAAGAATCGGGTAATTTCACGGTCAATCCCATTCAAATAGAGCTGGTTAATACAGACGCTAATTTTAAGTCCTTAGCTCAAATGGCACGAAAAACAGGGGGAAACTTCTATTTATCTCAGCAGGTGAATGAATTGGTTAAGCAGTTAAATAAACAGGAAAGTTTGAACAGTAAAGAAATTGAACTGCAGGCCTATCAGGAACTGCTCTCCGTGAAATGGATCTTCTTTATCATCCTATTTTTATTAGCTTTGGAATGGTTTTTGAGAAAATTTTGGGGCATTTACTAATGATGGAATAACAATATGAAAATCAATAGATTCTATAAGCTTACTGTTTTGTTTGCTAGTATCCTGCTTTTGGGTTCTTGTGCAACAAGTTTGAAAACAGTTTATATTGAGGTGGCCAAGCCATCAGAGTTTTTACTACCCAATGACATTGTTAGCCTGACTTTGATGAACCGGAGTCTGACTGATGAGTTTGGTAATTACCCGGCAGACAGTCTGCAAAACTATTTTTACCGCCGTGCTTTTAATGTAGATGCCGCTGTTTTGGACAGCGCAGCTTCTGATACCACCCTAAAAGTTTTAGCAGACTTGCTTTTTGAATCCGGCCGATATGATGTGGTCATTCCTGAAAAGCGAAATATACCGCGTAGCGAGATCTACTATAAAGTTTTACCGCCTTTGGATTGGGATTATGTCACCGAAGTGTGTGAGACCTATCAAACCGATGCTTTGCTGGTTCTGGAGCGTTATACCAACAAAATCATGACCGATTATATGCTAGGTCCAGGTCCATATTCGAATTTTCACCTGGCCTCCATCGATTCAAAATACGATGCAGTTGTGAAGGTCTACGATCCTTCACGCGAAGAAATTCTAATCCAGCTTTTGGTGGGAGACACCATATTTTGGGAGGAGCAGGACTATTCATCCAAAAATTTATTCACCAACCAGTTGGTTCCAGTAAAACAGGCTTTGATTGAAACCGGAATTCAGGTAGCACTTGAACTGGACGCCAAGCTGGCACCTCAATGGCAAACCCAGGCACGAAATTATTTTGTTCTGAAAGAAGCCGATTCAGCCTTATTGGAATCAGCCATTCGGGAGAACAACTGGGGCAAAGCCTACGATCACTGGAAGTCAATTTTAAACCGCACAAGCAAAGCTTCTGATAAAAGCAAGCTGGAATATAATTTGGCTGTAGCCAGTGAAATGATTGGCAATTTGAATGAAGCCGCTGAATGGGCTACACAATCTTACCAAACACAATATCGCAGGCAAACGGAGCTATATTTATACCAACTGAAAAATCGAAAAAGAACGATTGATGAATTTAAAAAAATCCTTTCGGATTAGTTCTTATAACTAACCGGAGCCCTTTTAAGGGCCCGGATCATGAGATACAAACCGCCCAGGATAAACGGAATGCTTAACAACTGTCCCATATTTAGAGCCATTCCTGCCTCAAATGCTTCCTGATCTTCTTTGATGAATTCAATTAAGAAACGAGCAACGAAAATCATCACGAAAAACAGTCCTACAATAAATCCCTGGCGGTTACGCAATTCTGTTTTCCAATAGGTGTAAAGCATAACCCCAAACGTTACCAGATAAGCAAAAGCTTCGTACAACTGGGTAGGATGTTTAGCAACTGTTTCTCCGTTGCGTTCAAAAATTACGCCCCAAGGCAAGCTGGTTTGAATTCCATAGATTTCAGAATTCATCAGGTTACCCGTACGAATCAGAGCAGCCACTAAAGCAGTAGGAACCACTACCCGATCCAAAACCCAGAAAACCGAGCGTTTGGACACTTTCTTGCTCCAAATTATTAAGGCAATAAAAATGCCGGCGGCACCGCCATGACTGGCGAGTCCACCGTGCCATACCTTCAGAATTTCTGCCGGATGCTGTGAATAATAGTCCCAACCATAGAAGAAAACATGTCCGAGTCGGGCACCAACAATAGTGGCAACAATCATATAGATAAAAAGACTCTCCAGCCATTCCGGATTAATCTTTTCAAACTTAAACATGCGTTCTGCCTGGTAATACCCCGATAAAAATCCAAAGGCAAACAATAAGCCGTACCATCGGATCGATAAAGGACCTAAGCTAAAAATTTCAGGATCTACATTCCAGTGAATAAAGGCTAAAAATTCCATGTAATTTTATTTTATTCCGCGTTTTTGCCGTGACAGCTTTTGTATTTTTTACCGCTACCACATGGGCATAAATCATTACGTCCTACTTTTTTCTCCACGCGCACTGGTTGTACTTTGGGCTGCTCTTTTCGCTCTTGTCCGCCACCCCTGGAAGTACCGCCAGGCATATCTGATTTCTGAGTAGAATATTTGCTCATATCGGTGCGCTTAGTGGCTTCAGCTTCGCGAACCTGGCTTGGGTCCGAAATAGGAATATGACCTTTCATCAGGGTCGAAACCACATCTTTATTTACTTTTTGAACCATCAACTTAAATAAGTTAAAAGACTCAAATTTGTAAATCAGCAGCGGATCTTTTTGCTCGTAAGTGGCATTTTGAACGGATTGTTTCAAGTCGTCCATTTCGCGCAGCTGCTCTTTCCATGATTCATCGATGGTAGAAAGAACGATCTGCTTTTGGTACGATTTCACCAGCTCTTTGCCTTGATTGTTGTATGCTTTCTCGAGGTTAGTAATAATCTGGAAGACGCGTTTTCCATCTGAAATTGGGACAACAATATTTTGATAGATATGCGATTTTCCTTCGTAAACATCTTTAATAACCGGATAAGCCTGCTTTGAAATAGTTTCTACTTTACGGCTAAAGGTTTGAATCATGACCTGGTAAATCTGATCAATGATTTCCTCTGGCTTCAGTCGGGCAAAATCGTCAGCAGAAACTGGCGATTCGATGGACATCAGACGCACCAACTCCAGGTTAAAATCTTCAAATTGCTCGCTTCCGTAATATTCATTCACCAGATTTTCTAGTGAATCATACATCATATTCAGTAAGTCGACCTCCAGACGTTCGCCAAATAAGGCATGGTAACGTTTTTTGTAGATCACTTCACGCTGCGAGTTCATCACATCATCGTATTCCAGCAAGCGTTTCCGAATTCCAAAGTTGTTCTCTTCTACTTTTCGCTGTGCACGTTCAATGGATTTGGTGATCATGGAATGTTGAATCACTTCCCCTTCTTCCAGTCCCAGGCGGTCCATAATGCCTGTTATTCGGTCTGAATTAAAGAGACGCATCAAATCATCTTCCAGCGAAACAAAAAATTGTGAGCTACCGGGGTCTCCCTGACGTCCGGAACGACCACGCAGCTGACGGTCAACACGACGAGAGTCGTGACGCTCGGTACCAATGATGGCTAAACCACCGCGTTCTTTCACTTCTTTAGTCAGCTTGATATCGGTACCACGACCAGCCATGTTAGTGGCAATGGTAACCATTCCGGCAGCACCGGCATCAGCTACAATATCAGCCTCGCGAGCGTGCATTTTGGCGTTCAGTACATTGTGTTTGATTCCTCGAATCTTCAACATTCGGCTCAGTAGTTCTGAAATTTCAACCGAAGTTGTACCAACCAAAACGGGTCTTCCATGTTTGTTTAGTTCAACAATCTCCTGAATGACGGCATTATACTTTTCACGTTTTGTTTTGTATACCAAGTCCTCCCGGTCATCGCGAACAATTGGACGATTGGTAGGAATAACAACAACTTCCAGTTTATAAATGTCCCAGAATTCTCCTGCTTCCGTTTCGGCCGTACCGGTCATACCACTTAATTTGTGGTACATCCTGAAGTAATTTTGCAGCGTAACGGTCGCGAAAGTTTGTGTTGCAGCCTCTACCTTTACGCGCTCTTTGGCTTCAATAGCCTGGTGTAAACCATCGGAATAACGGCGGCCTTCCATGATACGACCAGTCTGCTCATCAACGATTTTTACTTTATTATCAATGACTACATACTCCACGTCTTTCTCAAACATGGCATAAGCTTTCAGCAATTGATTAATCGTGTGAACGCGTTCTGATTTTACAGCATAATTCTGTAGTAACTGATCTTTTTTATCGAGCTGCTCTTCCTTACTTAACGATGCATCGTTTTGGATTTCGGCAATCATACCGCCCATATCCGGCAAGATGAAGAATTCCTGATCATCGACATCAGAAGAGATTAAATCAATTCCTTTGTCGGTAAGTTCTACTGAATTTTGTTTTTCTTCAATAATGAAATATAACGGATCGGTTACCACATGCATATTTTTGCTGTTATCCTGCATGTAATAATTTTCCGTTTTTTGCATGGCTGCTTTAATTCCCTCTTCACTTAGGAATTTGATGATCGCCTTTGTTTTTGGCAATCCTTTATGAGCCCGAAGCAACAGCAAAGCGCCTTCTTCCTTCTCCTCTTTCGTAGGATTCTCTTTTGCCAACAGACGCTTAGCCTCTGTCAAACACTGCATAACAAAGTTTTTCTGGGCAGCGACAAGCTTTTCAACTTTTGGCATCAACTCATCAAACTTCTGAATATCTCCTTTGGGTATGGGGCCTGAAATAATCAAAGGCGTACGGGCATCATCAATTAAAACGGAGTCAACCTCATCGACAATGGTATAGTGATGTTTGCGCTGAACCAAATCCTGTGGATTGATGGCCATATTATCCCTCAGGTAATCAAACCCGAATTCATTATTTGTTCCGTAAGTAATGTCGGCATTATAGGCTTTTCTGCGAGCATCGGAGTTGGGACGGTGTTTGTCAATACAATCGATACTTAAACCGTGGAATTCAAATATTGGGCCCATCCACTCGGAGTCACGCTTGGACAGGTAGTCGTTCACGGTTACGACATGAACCCCCCTGCCGGCCAAGGCATTTAAGAAAATAGGTAAGGTAGCTACCAGCGTTTTTCCTTCACCGGTTCCCATCTCTGCAATTTTCCCTTGGTGAAGAACAACACCTCCAATAAGCTGCACATCGTAATGCACCATATCCCAGGTAACTTCAGATCCGCCAGCAATCCAGGTGTTTGACCAGATAGCTTTATCACCATCGATTTGAATGCTGTCACGTCCGGCAGCCAGTTCACGATCAAAATCAGTGGACTGAACCTCCAGTTGTTCATTTGCACTAAATTGGCGGGCCGTTTCTTTAACAACTGCAAAAGCTGTTGGTAAAATTTCATTCAGAACAGCTTCAATCTTTTCATTGATTTGTTCTTCTATTTTATCAATTTGCTGGTAGATTTTCTCACTTTCCTGAATTTCAACTTCTTCAACTCGTAGTTTCAGCGATTTGATTTCATCCATATCTGGCTGAATCCGATCCTGAATGATCTGCTTTAGCTGTTTGGACTCATCTCTTAACTCATCTATGGAAAGTTTTGAAATTCGCTCGTATTCAATCTTTATTTGCTCAATAATTGGGGTGATTTCACGAATATCGCGATCCGATTTATTGCCCAAGAATTTGCCTAAAATTTTATTTACAAATGCCATTATCTAAAATTTCTTATATTTTAACATGAACGGACACAAAAGTAGTTAATCTGTGCTAGTTTATATATTTGTGTGTTGTTTTTTTTCAATAATAATCGTGCCATTCGGCGATTTGAGTAAATTTGCGCCATAATAACATACCTTGTTAGGTAAACTGCCAATACAACAGGTATTAGCGGGATGAATGGGACAAATTAGTAGTTTTGTGGCTCGAAATATAAGAAAGGACAGGCATGAATGATTTCTCTACCCGATGTTTTGTATGTCAAAAAACAATTGATCCTCAAGGATCAAAACACAACAAAGAACTGAACTTACCGGTGTGCGATTTATGTGAAGAATCAGATCAGGAACGGGAAGCAATTCAGAAATTAACCGATGAGTTGGCTGATGGCTTTGTTTGTGGTTGCATCTAAAAGAAAAAGCTGCTCCTGGGGGGAAGCAGCTTTCGAATTGATGCTGTTTTTATAAAAAAACTAATTCAGAAGATGTTGGTAGCTAGGATTAATCAGATCTGGCAAATAGGAAGCTATTAAGCCAAGAGCCTGATCATTTGTAACCTGGTTGGGCGTCAATATGCGTTGTCGATCCAACTCTTTTTCATTAAGTACACTGGTTACAAGTTCCTCTGGAATTTCGCTGTATTTTGCTTTAACCCGCGAAGCTCCAAATCCATTTTTGCAGCACACATAAGAGACTTCGAAATGCTCGCTGCGCACGACGTAGTTTTTTGATCGTTTGTTTTGATGCAAGGTAATGATGATTGGTGTTTCGTTGTGGTCATAAGATAAGACCCAAGCTTTATCTGCAGTAGCAGATAGATCCTGATTGGCTACGGGGATGATGTCGTAATCGCTAAATGTCCGATCAATCTCTGTTGCTTGACTTGCAAAAGTTATCAGACAAAATACGAATGCTGTAATTCCTGTAATAATTTTGTTTTTCATGACTGTGGATTTAATCGTTAAAATTGTTTCTGTTCTAATTTTAGAGATCCTCAAAACCTCCATGTTTTCTGCTTGTTTAACTAATAGACGATCAAAAAAATAAAAAATTACACCTTGCCCCCCTCTTATTGGTTGGCTTTCGACAAACAACGATATTTTGGGGGTGAACGATTAAAAACCGTCAACAAAAAAGCAGAAATAATTTTCTGAAAAAATCCGGTTGTATTACTAAATGCCAAAATTATGCAGCTAAGCCAGAAAGTGAATATCCCGATTTGTAGATCAGAAAATCATACTTTAAATTGAATTCTAAGAAAGAAGAGGAAGGAATCAAGCCTATAGGTAGGTTTGTTTAAATTTTAATGCAGAAGGAATGAATGTTTAGAAAGCCAAAGTCATCACCAGCCAAATGGTTGACTTTGGTTGCTAATGCTAAAACCTCCACCAATTTTAAATTTTTCCGACACTCTATATTCCAGAAACATCGATGCTCCCCGAAGACTCATGTCTTTTAATGACGGATTGTCCGGTAGCGGGCTGAAAATAGAATTTCCCACGAAACTGTTTCCTCCCAAGGTCAGTTTGTCGCTTAATTGGTAGTGGGCTTGATTCGTAATTGAAAGCGCATTGGCAAATGGATTAAGAAATGGCATTCCATTGGAAATGCTTAACGTTTTCATGCTCGAAAACGCATCAAAGTCAATAATAAGATCAGGTTGAAAATTCAATTCGGATTGAAGAAGGGTACTGTTTTCAGGAGCCAAGCTGCCAAAGGTAGAGTTTGGCGAAAAATTAAATAACTCCTGATACAAAAAATCAAATTCAGGATTTACTGTACCTACCCAAGCCGAATCGGCTTGGGCAGATGCAATAAATCCTGAGAGCACAAATAGAATTGGAAAAATAAGTCTCTTCATTCGATATTAATCTTGAACAAAAATAGAAAGATTTGACTCAACCAGACGTGCTATTCTGTTAATTTTCTTAAACAGCTAAAGGCGCCTCTCCTGAACTATTTTAATCACAAATAAATCGAATCATTTTTATTAGATCAACAAGCAAATAGCTTAAAGTTATTTCACAGTGCTTATAGAATTTTAAATCCTAGACTAATGACAAAGCTTTTACTTTTCAGGTCTGGTCCGGAATACAAATCACCAGAGCCGTTTTCCATGCGAACATCGAGCGTAAACATCATAACATCAACTCCCACTCCATATTGCCAAGCTAAAAAGTTATCCTCAAGCTTATCCTTATCAAAAACATCACTATTCAGTTCTTTCTTGGTAACAAAAGAAAAGACCGGCCCGGCATTGGCTCGCAATGCGATTGGACCTTTCTTGAGAAGGTTAAGACCGAGTAATACTGGCACATCTACCGTTTTCAGGTCGAATGAATTAATCATGCCATTTTCTTCCAAATCTCCTCCTTTAGAGCTAAAATAAGCCTCAGGCTGAACATAAATGCGACCAATATTGACCCGAGCAAAAGCTCCTGCGTGAAAATTACTAATACTTTCCTCGCTATATTGGGAAAGATCAGTTGACAATTTCGAGCTGGTGAAGCCCCCCTTTAATCCCAGATTTAAGGGCAATTGAGCTGCTGCCGGAAGTAAAAAGGACGTGAATAATAAGATAAATGCAAATTTTTTCATGATATAATAAATGTTTGGTTTAAATTCTAACGATTAGTAAGAACATTAATTGTTCTCAAAATTACAATATAATGACTGATCTATTGCAGAATTTATCCGTGAAACTACCGATCAGGCATTATTACAGCACCAAATCACATGCTTCTGGTGGCATCCAATGTTTATCTTTGCCATCCCATTTTACATGGCAGCCTATTGGATTGGTTACTGGGACTGATATCTTTTTCCCGGAAACAAGCTCATGAAGTGCAAGATCCAAATCATTCTTTGTCACACGAGAAGCATCCCTAGGAGAATCCACTCCCCTTCCTGTATAGACTAGCTGTCTACCCTGATCAAAAACATAAAAATGAGGCGTTCTCAGCGCACCGTATTCTTTTGCTATTTCCTGACTTTCATCACGCAAATACACCCAAGGAAATTGGTGAATTTGCATGCGTTCAACCATGTGGTCAAAATCATCTTCTTGGTACGTGTTATCACTGTTAGAGTTAATACCAACGAACTCAACTCCCTGGTGTTTATACTTATCTGCTGTGCTCCTTGTCATTTCGTCACTTCCCACAACATAGGGGCAATGATTGCAGGTGAAGAAAATTACGAGAAATTTAGCGGATTCAAAATCCTTCAAGCAATACTGTTTGCCATCGGTTGCCGGAAGCTTAAAATCTACTGCATGGGCGCCTATTTCAAGTGTAAAACTCATTATTTAATCTTTTGTGGGTTACTTTTAAAGGTAACAAGCAGAAGCTTAAACTTGTTGGGGCGAATTTTTGTTATTCACAAATTGACAGAAAAGCTGGTATTAAAAAAAACTAATTCGGAAATTATCTCGTATTGAATATCTAAAAAACATGATCCGTAATTTGGAAATTAGAAATATTTTTTTCTAGTTTGCCAATACAATACCTCCGGGTATCTTTTGAATGTAAGTTACTAATTTAAAGATCTGTAAAACGAAAATGAAATCGAAAAAAAGCTCCACAAAACAGCAAAAGCATTATGACTTTGAAGACATTGATTCAGGGAGCAAATCACCAAAGAGTGTAAAAAAAGAACGAGGCTCAAAACGCCGCTTGTCTATTTATGATGAATTTGATGATGAACTAGATTTTAATGACCTTAACTCAGACGATGACTTATACGATTAGATAATCCTCGGATACAATTAAATCCATATAATTTTAGTTAATTACGTTTAGCTTTTTTCTATTCAGAAAAGCTTTTAGGTTGTCCACCGCAATATTCATGAGGCGCTGGCGTGATTCTTTTGTGGCCCAGGCAATATGAGGCGTAATGTGACAATTCTTAGCCTCTAGCAATGGATTATCGGCAGCAGGAGGCTCCGTTGAAAGCACATCCAGGCCTGCTGCTGCAAGATGCCCTCGGTTCAGTGAATCAGCTAAATCCTGCTCGTTTATCAGTGGTCCGCGCCCGGTATTAATTAAGATCGAACCGGGTTTCATCAAAGCCAGTTTACTTTCATTAATGAAACCCGCGTTACTATCGGTTAACGGACAATTAAGGCTAACAATATCGGATTGTGTCAGTAATTCGTCTAATTGGCATTGAATAAATTCTTTTGGAACATCTGTTTTTACAGATCGGTTTTGAAATATTATTTTCATACCTAAGGCTGATCCAATAGCCGCAACCTTGCGCCCAATTTGTCCGAAGCCAACAATCCCCAGCGTCTTGCCACATAACTCAGCTTGAGGCGAAACACAAAAAGAAAAATCTTTGGACTTTACCCAGTCGCCTTGACTTACTGCCTTTGCATGAAGATGTACTTGGTTTGTAATATGGAGCAGATGAGCAAATACCATTTGAGCAACAGAATCGGTACTATAAGCAGGAATATTCGTGATCACAACTCCTGTTTTTCGAGTAGCCTCCAAATCAATTACGTTGTAACCAGTAGCCAGTACGCCAACATACTTCATTGCCGGACACGCTTTTAATACGGCCTCGTCAATCACCACCTTGTTGGTTAAAACAATTTCGGCATCACCGATACGTTCAACGGTTAAACTAGCTGGTGTGCGATCGTAAATTTCGCAATCACCAATTGCTTTTAATGCATTCCAACTTAAATCACCCGGATTTAGGGTATAGCCATCCAATACAACTATTTTCATTTCATTCATTTTTTTATCTGTCACCAAAGTAGTGAAATAAAGCTAAAAAAAGAACAAGATGAAAGGATTACAAGGGCTGATTGGGAGCAACAATGCGAGGATAAGACACCCTCATACTATCTAGTTCTGCTGGATAGATTGCAGGAGGTTTGCCTTCTTTTAACTTTTCAAGCATCAGACGGCCTGTTTTGCCTGCATCTTCCTGGCTAACAAAATCATAATTGCCAGCAACTGCAGGAATGGTGGGTTGATAGATAATAATTTGCTCATTTTTTTTGATGTGGTACCCCCACCCTTTTTCTGTTTTAAAAGTCTCGAGTTTTAAGACCGTCTTATCTTGACATCCAAGCAGTAATAATCCGCTATAAAGCATGATTATTACTGCTTGGAGCTTTGAAGATTTCAGCTTAGTCATATTCATTCATTTCCGAATTGGGCTCAAAACGCCAAATATCATCAAAATAATAACTGCTATTTCGTCCGGTAACCACATAGCCAATATTGTTTATGGTAAATCCTACAGCCTCGGTACGATCAGCCCCTCCGGTGCCTTCTTCACCCAATTCTGTTTTTTCATTCCATAAATCAGTCGCTGGGTTATATTCCCATACATCACCACCGGTAGTACTTCTACCTCCTGTTGTCAGGTAGCCTTTCCCATCCATAACAAAGGTTACCGCATTGGTTCGAACAAGGGTATAATCGTCATCAAAGTCTTGGTCGGTAGCGTCTGAAATATCGCGTAGTCTGGTCCAACTATCAGCATCCGGATCATATTTCCAGAAATCGTCTTCGTAGACTCCATTATCTATGCCTCCAAAAACATACCCCGTACCATCAATAACAAAAGCCATAGCGTCGCGACGTTTTGAACCACCGACACTTACTTTCTGACTCCAGCTATCTGCTGTCGGATCGTACTGGTAAAAATCCTTGAGGTAATTGCCGTCATAACCTGTTCCAACATAACCTTTTCCGTTGATGTCCATAGCAATAGCCCCATAGCGTGGTGACCCTGCGAAATCAGCAATTTGTGTCCAGGTATTACTAGCCGGATCAAAAGCATAAAAGTCATTCAGCTTATTGGTGCCATCATAGCCTGTACCAACATAAACTTTTCCATTTGCTCCAAAGCCAACCGCCCCGTTTCGAGCTGCCCCCGGAAAGTCAGCTTTTTGAATCCAATAGTCGTTAATCGGGTCATATTCCCATAAATCTGTTAACCGATCTTCTCCATCGTAGCCTGTACTGATATAACCTTTGTCCCCCAGGCTAATCCCGACCGCGTCGGATCTGGGGATTCCCTCAAAATCGGACAACTCAACCCAGTTGCCAACTAGATCCTCGTCTTCATCTTCTCCGCATGATGAAACAACTACTAGAATCGACATGGCGACACCTAATTTAATAACGAAGTTTAACCAACTCATTTCAGCTAATTTTTTTTTAATCATGGCTTAATTTTAATCTGTTTTGACGCCAAACTTAGACGGATTGGGTGGGTAAAAAAAAAATGATAGACCAGGACTTATTTATTGACTAGAAACAGGAATAATTTCCTGACCAACTATTGAAAGATCGATACAAAAAGACTATCTGTTAATAAATTTCAAACTTCTTAACACTACGTTTCCACTAAATCGATTATAACCGACTGGTGAACCTGCAAAAATCCCTCTAAGTCTAATATTGTTTTTAGAGCTCGGTCGAAATCATTGCTTTGCACAGCATAAAGCGCATATTCATGAATTCATTAATTCCTCAAAAATTTAGTTCCTATCACATGAAAAAATACATCCCATTTTTTATGATTTTAAATGTCTTTCTGCTCTCTTGCGAATCCGAAAACGGTGAGTTCGAGATTGGAGTAGACTTGGTAGAATCGAAAACAGAAGTTAGCATGGTGGATAGTTTTACCGTCCAATTGTCTACAGTCAAGTATGATTCGATACCAACCTCCGGAAACACGACAGCTCTGGTGGGGTATTTTAATAATGAAATTTCCGGACAAATTGAAGCCAGCAGTTATTTTAATTTTGATTTGAATACAGGGATTAATAACCTGGATAATGATGCGATTTTTGATTCGCTAACGATTCAAGTATATTACACTGATTATATGCTGGGAGACTCAAGCCTACAGCAGAATTTACAAGTTCACCGCTTGACAGAGGAACTGCAAATGCAAGAAGATGATTATTCGGAAGAATATCTATTTAACACCAATCAGTTTGCCTACGAATCAGAACCTCTTGGTGAGTTGAACTATTATCCACAAAAGCAACACGGCTATGAGGAGATACGCTTAACCGATGAACTTGGTCTGGAATTGATTCAACTAGGAAGAGATGAAGCTAGTGAGGTGCTGAACAATACTAATTTCAGTGCCTATTTAAAAGGATTTGTGTTAAAAGCAGATGAAAACTCCCCCAAGACTATTATTGGTTTTGCTACAGATTCTATCCGGATGGTGCTTTACACGCATCTTGACCAGCAATTTGAACAAGAGAAATCGTCGGAACTAGTATTTACTATGTCTTCAGAAAATACTCATTTTAATTCCATTCAGGCCGATCGCTCCAATACTTTATTTAGCACGCTGCTAAACGAGCGGGAAGAACTACCTTCAACGGCTTCGGATAATAAAAGTTTCATACAGGGAAGCGCTGGCGTGGTCATTCGACTTGACTTCCCATCGCTCAATGAACTGTACAAACTTGAAGACCGGATTTTGCTAAAGACCGAATTATATTTGTATCCAGCCATGGAAACGTTTAATGCCGATTTGCCAGAAGTATTACATTTCTATGAAACCGATAAAATAAATCAAATCAAGGACCTTGTAACCGACAACGAGAACGCGACCGTACAGGCTATCTTGGTTCTTGATGAATTGTATCCGGAGAATTCTTATTACGCGGCCGACATCACGACATTTCTATCGGAACAGCTTAACGGGAATTTCTATGACACTAACAATGGCTTGTTACTTACCGTTCCAAATGCTGATTTCCAGTCGCAAACCGATCACCTGATTCTGGAGGGTGAAAATTCCAGTCGCAAAAAACCTACTCTAAATTTCTATTTCCTGACTTATGAATAGTATGATGCATAACAATATCAAAAAACATTTGCTGATAGCGAGCAGCCTGATTCTATTGACATGTGCCACCTTTGCACAAAACAATACTAGTTCGCCTTACTCTATGTATGGATTAGGTGAACTGCGTTTTCAAAGTACCCCTCACAATTCGGCAATGGGAAATGCGGGAATTGGCATGCTATCCGACAACTTTCTGAATACGCTTAATCCTGCGTCTTACAGTGCTCTGGATAGTATGACTTTTGTTTTTGAAATGGGAGCTGATGGAAAAATATCGGATTACCAAAATAGCAATAAATCAGCATCTGCCACGAGGGCCAATTTTAGTTACCTGGCCATGGGCATGCACGTAAATAACTGGTTTTCCGCCGGATTTGGATTAAATCCATTTAGTTCTACCGGTTATGAAATCAATACCACTAGTTTGATTGAAGGCATTCAACAGGAATACCCCTTAAGCATTATGGGCTCGGGAGACATCAGTCGAGCTTACTTCTCGCTTTCAGTCATGCCACTGAAAAAACTATCTCTTGGAATGAAAACATCCTATCTTTTCGGAAATCAAGCACAGATGCAGTTTCATAATTTGATAGATCTGGGAAGCTCGTCAATAACCAATGAAACAACCGACTACTTTAATAACTTTTATTGGGAATTTGGAGTGCAATACCAAATTCAACTTAAAGCTAGCACACTGATGCTTGGCGCCATCTATAATCCAAGGCAAGAGATTCAAACTCGCCGGGTAAACACCACATCCAATTCGGCCGGAATTGTCTTGCAGTATGAAGAGGAATCGGATGGAGATTTTGTTATTCCGGAAGAAATTGGCATCGGCTTTTCGTGGAAGAAAGGGGATTATTTACTGGTTGCGATGGATGCCGGCATGCAGATGTGGTCTGATGAATCTTACGACATCAGCGGTGTTGATCTGAATAACAACCCCTATTTACATGGTGGTGTCGACTATTTACCATCCACTAGTTTGCGCGATGCTTATTATAAGAAAGTGAACTATCGCTTGGGATTTCAATATGCTAAATCCTACCTTAATTTAAGGGAAATTCAGTTGGACGAAATGGTATTTTCGTTTGGAGTTGGACTCCCTATTCGTAATCAAAAATCACGTATTGACCTGAGTTTTGAGCTTGGAAAAATTGGAACAACAAGCAAAAGCCTTATCCAGGAAAACTATCTCCGCTTCAGGCTGGGGTTCTCGCTTAAAGACACTTGGTTTACCCGCCCAAAATACAATTAACCACAAGCGACTTCAGAACAAATAACGTGATACTGCAACGAGTAATCGACTAGAATTAATAACTAGTAGGTTACTCGTTTTTTAGCTTGAATAAGTTGGAAAAAGAACACTTCCGCCATCTGAAAATTGGCGTTGAACCTGAACCCGATTTTTAATCGCCAACGTTTCTGATTCAAGCTAAAATCGAGAGATATTAAAGAGCAAATTTATTGATTACTGAGTTCTGGAAATCACTTTTATAACTTTCTCCAACAGGAATCCAGCGATCATGAATAATAATCCGATTTTTCGTAACCGACTTAATTCTATTGGTATTAACGATAAAGGATTTGTGAACGCGCAGAAAATGCCCGTCTGGCAGATTTTCACTCATTCGCTTCAATGAATTTAATGTAACGACTGGTTTCACTTCATGTTGAAGGTAGATTTTGACATAGTCTTTCAATCCTTCAATGTATAGAATTTGGCTCAGCTTTATTTTCACCGATTTATAATCCGATTTTACCAGAATATATTCCTGATCCGTTTCTGGTGTTTCAACTTGCACTTCACCCGTGATGCTTCGGTTTGTTGAATAATAATTGTAAGCCTTATTTGTGGCTTTCAGAAAGCGGGTGAAAGAAATGGGCTTTAGCAAATAGTCTACTGCATTCAAGTCAAAAGCTTCCAAGGCATGCTCTGAATAGGCTGTTGTAAAGATAAACATGGGCCTATTTTCGAGGCTGCTGATAAACTCAATGCCCGAGACATTCGGCAAGTGGATATCCAGAAAGATAAGATCTATTTTTGTTTTTTGAAGAATTTCCAGGGCTTCAAATACTGAATTGCATTTCTTCTCCAGCTGTAAAAAGGGAATCATATTCACGTAATCTTCAATAATCTGCTGCGCTAAAGGTTCGTCATCAATTATGATACATCTCATCACTTATTATGTTTAAATACAGTTCCACTATATGTCGTTCGTTCTTTTTGTAAATCTTTAACCTATGACGATTGGGATAAACCAATCCCAATCGCTGCTTTATATTGGCCAACCCAACCCCTCCATCAGAACACCCTGATTCCTTTTTGTTAGCTTGAATGGGATTTTCAACCGTAAAGATTACCTGATTCGTTTCAATCGTTAGCGTAATTTCAATACTTCCAGGCTTACTGTAATCAACTCCATGCTTAAAAGCATTCTCCAGGAAAACAGAAAATAGTAAGGGCTCTATTTGCAAAGTTCCAGGGTTGCCTTTCACCTGAAAATGAACTTTCACCATCTCATTCAATCTTATCCGCTGAAGATCAATATAGTTCTCGATATGATTGATTTCTCTCTTTAACAGCACTCTACTTGCATTAGCCTCATAAATAATGTAACGCATTAAATCTGAGAGTTTCAAAATGACCTCTGGCGTTTGATCTGATTTTTTTCGTGCTAAGGCATAAATTCCATTCAATGTATTGAAAAAGAAGTGGGGATTAATCTGGGCTTTCAGATAAGAAAGTTCTGCTACCAACTTCTGATTCTCAATTTCCTTTAACTGCTTTTCATTGACTAGCCATCCTCTTGTTCCTCGAATACTGGTACCAATCGCAATTGAGATAGAGGCCAAGATCAAATCACCAAAACTTAGGAATATGCGTCTTCCCTTAGGCATAGACCTTTTAAACGACTTTATTGCTTCATCCGTCCGTTCATATCGAATTGCTCTTTTCTCTGCAAAATCAGGCGGAGATGGCCGGTTGAAGTATGATACCCCAAATACCAAAACCAAAATCAGGAACAACCAAGCGGCATAATGTTTGAATCTTTTTTGAAAGAGGTATCGTGGTATTAATACATAGAAGTTCAGATAAAAGATTGAAGTCAGTATGCCCAGCCTGATAACTAACTGGCTATAATCGGAAATCTTATTTACGTAAACCTCACGCATGCTAAGCAGCCAAAAAAAGAATAAAAAAAGCATTCCCCAAAAGAATATATGTAGCAGAATCTTAAGAAGTTTGTAACCGGAAAATTTGAACATTGTTCTATGATAAGTAAGTCGTACAAGAAATATATGAATGCAAAGGTTGGTGTTTTTTTTAGCCTCTCAAATTCATTTAATTTTTTTTAAGCTTGTTTATTTTTTGTTAGAGTTTGAGACAAAAAAATGGCTACCTCTATTTTGAGATAGCCATTTAAAATTTTATCTAAATTAATTTTATAATTCGAGTAGCAATTCTTCCGGATTAATCCCTTGGTTTAATAAGCGCTCCGGATTTTCAATCAGTTCTTTTACTTTGACCAAAAATCCTACAGAATCTTTACCGTCAATGATCCGGTGATCGTAAGATAAGGCAACATACATCATTGGGCGAATTTCAACCTTGCCATTAATGGCTACGGGGCGATCGACAATGTTGTGCATGCCTAAAATAGCCGATTGTGGCGGGTTAATAATTGGAGTTGACAACAAGGATCCGAAGGTGCCACCATTGGTGATGGTGAAGGTACCCCCTGTTAATTCTTCAACTGAAATCTTTTTATTTCGGGCTTTTTCAGCCAGGTCTTTCAGGTCTTTTTCAATTTGAGGAACAGACTTGCTTTCGGTGTTTCGGATAATGGGCACCATCAACCCTTTGGGGGTTTGTACAGCAATGCCTACATCCACAAATTCAGGCTGAATGATCTCTTCCCCATCCAGCATTGAGTTAATTGCCGGATGAAAGTTCATGGCCACTGCTGTCGCTTTGGTGAAGAAACCCATAAAACCAAGCTTAAAATCGTGTGTCTCCATGAAACGGCTTTGATGTTTTTTGCGCAACTCCATCACCCTGCTCATATCAATTTCGTTGAAGGTGGTCAACATGGCAGTTTCATTCTTAACAGCCACTAGGCGTTGACTCAACTTGCGCCGAAGTGAGCTCATTCGCTCACGTTTTTCCTCGCGCGAAAAAGCCCTCTGCGAAGATAAAGCTGTCGATGTGCCCTCGGGTAAATCGATAACAGCTTCCACCTCATTTTTCGAAATGCGTTTTAGTCCCTGAAGAATATCTTCGACCGAGAGCTTATTCTCTTCCATCATTTTTTTTGCCACCGAGGTAATCTTAACATGTGACTGGCTTTCCGTATCAGCTGCTTTTGATAGTTTTTCCAACTTTCCATCTTTTGTTTTATCCGGGCTCTTCGCAGGCTCATGCTCCTTTTGCTTCTGCTCTTCGACTGGTGCTTTATCTTCAGTTTTCGCTGCCGGTTTTTCTTCGGAAGCTTCGGCCTTGAAAGAGGTGTCAATGGTACAAGCAATGGCCCCTACTTCAAGAGTGTCTCCTTCCTGCGCATTAAAACTCACTTTTCCGGCTTCATCGGCCACCAGCGTTAATGTGGCTTTATCCGATTCAATCTCGGCAATTTCATCATCTTTATCAACAACAGCGCCATCTTCCACTAACCATCTTCCTAGCTCGACTTCTGTTATTGATTCTCCGGGTGTTGGTACTTTTATTTCAATGATCATGATTTCTTATGCTTTTGCTAATTTTTCAGCACTAAATACTTGTTCCAGGATTTTATTTAATCGGTTATTGTGTTGTTTCATAAGCCCACCAGCCGGACTCCCGCTCTCAGAACGTGCAATCACCTCAAACGGGATGTCTTTTAAATTACGTGAGATAAACGGCCATGGTCCCATATTGGCGGGTTCGTCCTGAGCCCACACAATTCGTTCTGCTTTTTTGTATTTCTTCAGAATCGCATTAATCTGGGACGTTGGAAGTGGATAGAGTTGCTCTAAACGTACAATGGCGCTTGAGTTATCACTTGACTCACTTCGCTTTTTTACTAAATCATAATAAAGCCTTCCGGAAGTAAAAACGAGTTGCTTAACCTCTTTCTGATCAATCAGTTTGTCATCAATTATTTCCTGAAAATGACCATGAGCAAGCTCTTCAAGCTTGCAGGTCACCATGGGATGTCGGAGTAAACTCTTCGGTGTGAATACGATCAACGGAATGCGGGTTTGCATTTTCATATGCCTTCGCAGCAGGTGAAACAAGTTGTCAGGTGTTGTAGGCTCAATAACCTGCATATTGTTACTAGCTGCCTGAGCCAGAAACCGCTCTATTCGTGCACTGGAGTGTTCGGGCCCCTGTCCTTCGTAACCATGTGGCAAGTAAAGCACCAGGTTATTCATCAATCCCCATTTTTCATTTGCCGAGGTAATATACTGGTCGATAATTACCTGAGCGACATTGCTGAAATCGCCAAATTGAGCTTCCCAGACGGTTAACGCATTGGGTTGTGCCATCGCATATCCATATTCAAAACCCATAACTCCATACTCTGAAAGCAAGGAATTGTAAATGTGAAAGGTTCCCTGGTTGGGTGAGATATTTTTTAGCGGGAAATACTTCTCCCCTGCATCTTCAACAACAAATGCGGCATGACGATGCGCAAATGTTCCCCTTTCACAATCCTGCCCGCTGATACGTACCGGATGGCCTTCATCAACCAGTGTCCCATAGGCTAGCAGTTCAGCCATTCCCCAGTCCAGGCGATCATCCAAAATCATCTGACGGCGATCAGACAATATTCGGTTGACTTTGTTAAAAAATTTCATTCCTTTAGGAACCGAGTTAATTTTTTCAGCTAGTTCCACCAGCTTCGATTTTTGAACGCCTGTTTTGATAACCTCTGAAAAATCAACCTTCTGAGGTTTTTCGTATGATTGATATTCATCAACCAGAAACTGTCTGATTTTAAGCTTTTCAATCTCTTCTGAATCCTTATATTTCGCATTCATCAAGTCATCAAAAGCCTTAATCTCTTTTTTCACTTCCGCAGCACTCATAATGCCTTGGTCAATTAACTCTTCAGCATAAATATCCCGTGGATTTTGATGATCAGCAATTGCTTTATACAGCTGAGGCTGAGTGAATCGTGGCTCATCGCCTTCATTGTGTCCATACTTTCGGTAGCAAAGAATATCGATGAAAACATCAGTATTGAATTTCTGCCGGAACTCCATGGCAAGCTCGATCGTGTAAATAAGCGATTCCACATCATCGCCATTGACGTGAAACACAGGGGAACGGGTAACTTTGGCGATATCGGTACAATAAGTACTTGAGCGGGCATCCAGGTAGTTGGTCGTAAATCCAACTTGGTTATTAATGACCAAATGAATGCTTCCTCCTGTTCTGTAGCCTTTCAGCTGCGACATTTGAATTACTTCGTACACGACGCCTTGGGCTGCAATGGCCGCATCGCCATGGATAATGATCGGCGCCACCTTGTCGTAATCACCATCGTAGAGCGAATTAATACGCGAGCGGGACAAGCCTTCAACCAGTGGCGCGACTGTTTCAAGGTGCGAAGGATTGGGCATTAAACTCAATTTCACCTTCTTTCCATGATCAGACGTTACTTCGTTTTCATACCCCAAATGGTATTTCACATCTCCCAAAGAAATGTCTTCCTCGTATTCGGTACCATAAAATTCTTTGAAAATATATTCATACGGCTTATTCATAATGTTAGCCAGAATATTCAACCGACCACGGTGCGCCATGCCAATAACAAATTCACGAATACCAAGCTCCGCACCTTGCTCAATAACAGCATCCAAAGCCGGAATTAACGATTCTGCCCCTTCCAGAGAAAAACGTTTTTGCCCCACGAATTTCTTATGAATAAAGCCTTCGAAACCAACAGCCAGCTTCAGATGATAAAAAATATGCTTCTTCATTTCAGGCGTGAATGGCTGCGAGTTTTTTGAACTCTCCATTTTCTTCTGCAACCAGCTTAAAACCTTCGGATCGCGTACATACAAATATTCAACACCAATAGAGTTGCAATAAGTCGCTTCCAGATGAGCAATGATATCTTTTAGTTTTGCGGCACCAATGCCAATATTTTTTCCGGCTTGAAAAACCTTGTCAAGATCACTTTCTTCGAGCCCAAAATTTTCGATGGCTAAAGTAGGCGAATACGTTCTGCGCGAGCGAACTGGATTGGTTTTGGTAAACAAGTGTCCACGCTGCCGGTATCCATGGATAAGATTTAGGATCGCAAATTCTTTGTTAATTGGTTCGCTCCAATCAATCTTTTCTGGAGAATAATTTGCCCGAGCCAACTCGAAACCTCTAAAAAAGTTTCTCCAGCTTTCGTTAATGCTTTCCGGATCATTAAGGTAATCCTGGTAAAGCTCTTCAACAGCAGCAATTTCTTGATTGCCTACTTCTGAGAATTTATCCATATGTTGATTTTCAGGTTATTTATGGTTCTATAAAAATAACTATTGTAGATTAACAATCCATCTGATTTTAATGTTTAATAAGGCTTTCAAAGAAAAAGCAAAGAACTTTTAAATCGGTACCCTTTATCTGGCTTTCAAATTATAAAACAGGTGTGTAATTCTTTCATAAATAGCATGTGACAGTTATTAAGAACCACTATTCTTGGATATTGATTGTCCTAATGAATTGAGCGATTATTACTGACAGTGAAATTATGGACTAATGGATATTCATAATTTTACTATCTTGACAGCAACCAACAGGTGTATTAAATGAAATTATTTTTGCAAATTTTTCTGGCTTTTGTTTTGTCTCTGGTCTTTTTCTATTTCGTAGGTCCCCGTCCGGAGAAGCCCATATTTTCATCGAAATTCAAGGACTTGAAAGTCGGATTACAGGAGCTCGATTCCTATCTTGAAGCAAAAGAAGCAGGGCTTCCGGTTAAAGCTGACAATCAATCCCGGATTGTATGGGCAAACGACAGTCTAAAGTCACAAACTCCTTATTGCTTGCTTTACTTGCATGGTTTTTCTGCCTCTTGGTTCGAGGGCAATCCGACGCACGTGAATTTTGCCCGTCATTTTCAAGCCAATGCTTATATGCCGCTTTTAGCAGCACATGGCCTCGAAGTGCAGGAGCCTCTACTGGGTATGACCCCCGACCGCTTGTATGAATCGGCCAAGGAAGCGCTGCAAATAGCTCATTTGTTAGGCGAAAAGGTGGTCATCATGAGTACCTCTACCGGGGGAACGCTCTCTCTGAAACTGGCGGCTGAATTTCCAGAGATGGTCGATGGCTTAATCCTTCTTTCTCCCAATATCAAGATTAACAATCCGGCAGCCTGGCTGCTTTCCGGTCCCTGGGGCTTGCAAATTGGTCGCAAGGCAAGCGGCGGGAATTACCGTTATGTCAATACAGATTTAGAAGATGAAGAATGCCGATACTGGAACTGTTATTACCGGGTGGAAGCCACGGTTTACTTGCAACAATTGGTGGAGAAAACCATGAGTAAAAAGCTGTTTCGGCGGGTTGAGAAGCCTGTGTTTCTTGGGTATTACTACCAGGACGAAAACCATCAGGATGAGGTCGTTCATGTAGATGCGATGCTCGAAATGTATAAGCATTTGGGCACACAGGATGCAAAAAAGAGAAAGCAGGCTTTCAATGCTCAAGCGCATGTCATTGGCTGCGAAGCATTCTCAAAAGCACAGCTTGAAGTAGAACAAGCCTGTATTCAATTTGCCGAAGATGTTTTAAACATGTAGGCTTCTGTTTATAAATTTGGCAGGAGCTTTTTGCAAGCATAGCCGTATTTTTAATGGGTTTAACCCTTAAAAATACGGCTATGCTTTTGATTTATTTTCTGAGATATGAGACTTATGCCAGACTTCCGATCAAGTCAAATTCGGCCGATTCGGAAATGGCCACCTGATAGAAATTGCCCAATTCAATACGGTCATCTTTTTCAACCAGCACTTCGCCATCTACTTCCGGCGAATCGAATTCCGTCCGTCCAATAAAATAATCTGCTTCTTCACGGTCAATCAAGACTTTTAAAGTCTTTCCTATTTTTTCCGTGTTCAAATTCTCAGAGATGCTTTGCTGTATCTCCATCAATTCCGAAGCGCGAGCCTCCTTAGTTTCTTCCGGAACATCGTCTTCGTACATTTTGAAGGCATAGGTGTCATCTTCATCGGAATAGGCGAAAACACCCATCCGATCAAATTTCTGCTCAGCAACAAAGGCTTTTAACTCTTCAAAATCTTTATCTGTTTCTCCCGGATGGCCCACTAAAAAGGTTGTGCGCAGTGCAATTCCAGGGACTTCTTTCCGAATTGTCTGAATCAACTTGATGGTTTCCTCTTTGGTGATTTTCCGCCGCATGCGCCCCAGCATGTGATCGCTGATATGTTGCAAGGGGAGGTCAAGGTAATTGGCCACATTATCGCGCTCACGCATCACTTTCAACAGGTCCATCGGGAACTTTGAAGGATAAGCATAATGCAGTCGAATCCACTCCAAGCCTTTGATATCGGCCAGACGATCGACCAGCTCAGCCAATTTGCTTTCACCGTACATGTCGATACCATAGTACGATAAATCCTGCGCAATGATCAGCAACTCTTTGGTTCCTTCATCAACTAAGATTTGAGCTTCCTCTACCAGGCTTTCCATGCTTCGTGATTTGTGAATGCCGGTAAACTGAGGAATAGCGCAAAATGAACAATGCCGGTTACACCCCTCACTGATTTTCAGATAAGAAAAATGGTTAGGAGTTGTTTTTAGGCGGTGATACATTTTCTGCTCAAAGAAATTGGCATTCAAATCTTTGATGATCTCTTTGTAGTCAAACTTACCATAAAACTTATCTACCTCTGGAATTTCCTTTTCAAGATCGTCTTTGTATCGAGCCGACAAACAGCCCATGACCAATAGCTTATCTAATTTACCGTCTTTGCGACTTTCGGCATGGCTCAGAATCGTATTGATTGATTCTTCCTTGGCATCCATAATAAAGCCACAGGTATTTAAAATAACGATGTTTGCATCATCATCTTCGCTGTCATGAACAACCTCAAAGCCATTCAAATCTAACTGATTGAGCAGCATTTCGGAATCTACTAAATTTTTGGAACACCCCAGGGTGGTTATATTAACTTTTCCTCTTTTCATCTCTAATCTTGCTTTAAAATTACGCTGTTAACAACAAACTATATCAAGGGTGGCTTTCGGAAAACAAGTCCACATCGTATCAAATCATTCCAAATTAAGTTCGGAATCGATTACAGAAACCGATTCTAAAACAAGTTCAGCATGATCGTTCTACGATTTTCACTTGCCCAAAAGTTCTACGAGAACAGGGATTCGACAAATGCTTTTCTGCGAAAAACCTGTAAATCTTCCATTTTCTCACCAATCCCAATGTATTTGACCGGAATTTTAAACTGGTCTGAAATACCGATAACCACGCCTCCTTTGGCCGTTCCATCAAGTTTGGTTAATGCCAAGGCGCTTACTTCGGTAGCTTTGGTAAATTGTTTGGCTTGCTCAAAAGCATTTTGGCCGGTTGATCCATCCAGAATAAGCAGAACCTCGTGTGGCGCATCAGGTACAATCTTGCGCATCACATTTTTTATTTTCGTCAGCTCATTCATCAGGTTAATTTTGTTGTGCAATCGGCCAGCTGTGTCGATAATGACCACATCTGCACCATTCGCTTTAGCTGATGCCAGTGTATCATACGCTACTGATGCCGGATCGGAACCCATGCTTTGTTTCACCAAAGGTACATCTACCCGATCGGCCCAAATTTGCAGTTGATCAATTGCTGCGGCACGAAAAGTATCAGCAGCTCCAAGAACCACTTTTTTTCCTGATTTTTTGAAGTTATAAGCCAATTTGCCAATGGTTGTTGTTTTTCCAACGCCGTTGACGCCCACCACCATAATCACATACGGATTATCACTTGCAGGAAGTTCAAAGTCGGCGTCATCGTTGGTATTATTTTCGTCGAGAAGTTTTTCAATTTCCTCTTTCAGTAACTGATTGAGCTCATCAACACCAAAATACTTGTCTTTTGAAACCCGGTCTTCAATGCGTTCAATAATCTTCAGGGTGGTATCAACGCCAACATCCGAAGAAATCAATACTTCTTCCAGGTTATCAAGTACTTCATCATCAACCTTAGACTTACCAACAATGGCTCGTCCTAGTTTTTTAAATACGCTTTCCTTGGTTTTCGAAAGGCCCTGATCAAGGCTTTCTTTTTTTGATTTTGTAAATGATCCGAATAGACCCATAGCTTTCTGAATTTGAGTGGCGCAATTTACAAAATTTGAATGACATAATTTAATTAAATCTGAGGGGAAGTGAAAGACTTAACACGAAGGGCAAACTAGACCTTTCGCAGCTTTCTAATCTCTTCTTTCACCTCATTTAAAACAGCCGAGATATGCGCTGCTTCGCTAGTTTCAGGCTTTGGTAGTTCAAAACTTAATACACCAATGGCTTTCCAGAGTTCGAGCACCTGGCCCATCTCAATTGAGTAGGACTCATAGGCAGCATTATCCGACTTTAACAGCAACCGGTTTCCGGCCTTGAAAAACACCCGTTTATAAACCAGCCCCTCCTCTTTGGTGATTAGCAGATAGGGCTGTCCCTCTTTCATCTCATTTAATTCCGATATGTATTCGCAAAAAACATACGAATCAGGCGCTATGGGCAACATACTATCCCCTCTAATTTGAAAAACCCGGTAGGTCGCCGTTCGTGACAGTTCGGGAATAGGCATGTAAAAACGTGGCAGCGCCTCCACATATTCCGGATCGGCAAATCCATTCAAGTAGCCAGCCGATGCTTTAACCGGCACAATTGGAATGAGCTCTTCATTATTCTGGTCTACCACAATAGGCAGCACGCGCGGCAAAGGTTTGTTTTGTGGCTGCTGCGTTTCCAACGGCGTATCAAGCAAGCGGTCAATCGTTGACTCAAGCAGAGCTGCCAGACGCTGCAGTACCGGTATTTTAGGCGTTGCTCTCCCCTCTTCATACGATCCTATTAATGCACGTTTAACCGCCAACTCGTCAGCGAGCTGCTGTTGCGTCCAATGGTGCTTCCTACGTAAGTATTTGATATTGTGGACTAAGTAATTCACGGCTTTGATATTTATTAAATTTTCCTTTTTCTGACAGTAAAAATACCAATAAAATTAGCGTTTGCTAATATTCTTAGTATTTTTGAATTCTTGATGTCAGGTTTTGAAACCCGATAGGTAACGCCGTAAAGATAGAACGAGATGGCTCAAAAAGTTCAGAAAAAACTAAAAATATTAGCAGACGCCGCTAAGTATGATGTTTCCTGCTCCTCAAGCGGAAACAGCAGAAGCAACACGTCGGGCGGAATTGGGAATGCAGTAGCGGCAGGCATTTGTCATAGTTTTACAGACGATGGACGGTGCATCAGTTTGTTTAAAATTTTGATGACAAACCATTGCATTTACGATTGTGCTTATTGCATCAATCGTCGGACCAATGACCGGCCCCGTGCAACATTTACAGTGCAAGAAATTGTTGATTTAACCATCAGCTTTTACCGAAGAAACTACATCGAAGGGCTTTTTCTAAGTTCCGGGGTAATCAAAAATTCGGACTACACGATGGAACGCATGATGCTTGTGGCTAAAAAACTACGCCTTGAAGAGCGCTATAATGGGTACATTCACATGAAAGCCATTCCCGGTGCCAGCCAGGAATTGATTCAAGCTGCCGGGCACTATGCTGACCGCTTAAGTGTCAATATTGAAATTCCGACGGAACTGCAGCTCAAAAAGCTGGCGCCCGAGAAAGATTACCAAAGTATCTTTCAGCCGATGAATCAGATTCACGAAGGGATTGAGCAGTATAAAACCGAACGTCGAAAATTCCGACACATCCCTAAATTTTCACCAGCTGGCCAAAGCACCCAGCTTATTGTTGGTGCCAGCCCCGAGAGCGATCGGCAAATTCTGCAATTGTCTTCCGAGCTCTATCACCAGCAAAAGCTGAAACGCGTTTATTATTCCAGTTATCTACCTGTTAACGAATACGACAAGCGGCTGCCGGCAATTCAATCACCTCCATTGGTTCGCGAAAACCGGCTTTACCAGAGTGATTGGCTGATGCGTTTTTATGAATTTTCCGCCGATGAAATCCTGACTACTGAGCAGCCCTTTCTGGATTTGTATGTCGATCCGAAGCTGGCTTACGCCATCCGTAACCTTCACCTATTTCCGGTTGATATTAATAAGGCCGACTATCACATGATCCTTCGGGTTCCCGGCATTGGTGTGCAATCAGCAAAAATGATTGTGGATGCCCGCCGTTTTCGGCGGCTGACAAGCTTCCACCTGAAAAAGATAGGTGTTGTTTTAAAGCGTGCCCAGTATTTCATTACCTGCAGCGAGCTACCCAGTCGCATAGCTGACTGGGAACCTGCCCGACTAAAAAGCCACATCGTGGCAGAAAGTCTGATGAAGCGCAGAAAAGCCGGCGACACCCAATTAAAGCTTTTCCCCCCTCAGGCCGTTGCTACAAGTGCTGCCAAACAACTTCATTTTAGAAACTGACGCCATGGCCTATCTGATTTACGATGGAAGTTTTGAGGGTTTTTTAAGCGTTGTTTTCCAATGCTACCAACAAAAAATAACACCGACAGACATCTGCAAGGAAGCTGATTTTCAGGAAATTTTATTTGCCGAAAAACAGCGGATTTCTACTAACGAGAATCAAGCAGAAAGAGTTTGGAAAGGCTTACAAAAGAAGCTTCATATCCGCAACAGAGAGCTCCCGTATCGAGCCTTCTTATCGGAGCAGTCTGGTATTGAAATGATGCTGTATCGCTTTATCCGTCGTTTGTTTGATAATGAATTCTGCATTGAGACCGATTACGGTGATTCGGATGTACTTCGCCTTAAAAAGATTGAACGCCAGGTTTTGCAGGAAACAGCCCGACTTCTTGAGTTTGTCCGGTTTCAGGAAACCAAGGATGGCATTTACTTCGCCCCCGTAGAGCCTGCTTTCGATGTTTTGCCTTTTGTTCTTCACCATTTCAAAAATCGGTTTGCCGACCAGCAATGGCTGATTTATGACTTGAAGCGCGATTATGGCTTCTACTATGACTTAAAATCAACACGGGAAGTTGTTCTTTCTGAAAAGACTTTTTCTGCATGGGATGGAAAAGTAAATACCAACCTACTGCAGGAAGATGAGGTGAATTACCAGCAACTTTGGAGAAACTATTTCGACAGCATCAACATCAAGGAACGAAAAACTCTCAAGGTTCAGCGTCAGCATATGCCACGCCGCTATTGGAAATTTCTGCCAGAAAAGTCGTCGAAATGGGCTGCTCACTTGCCATGAAAACCCGTAAGATTAAGACAAAATAGCTCCAGGTCCTTCTCTAGTGCCTTCGTGTAAAAGGCTCATGTTTAGAGCTAACCAAAGAGCAAACCTGAATCCTTATCCAAGGAAGTATAAAACAAAAAAGCTCCCATCAAATGATGGAAGCTTTCATGTTAAGCAAACAAATATTTTTACTTTTTAAAATAGTCTTTAACCATTTCATTAGGAATGATATCTTCCTGAAATGTATAAGCTCCGGTTTTTTCTGATTTTACCATTTTGATTACTTTGGCATAACCTTTACCGGCACCTTTTTGCAATGATGCAACTGCTTTCTTAGCCATATCTCAATTTATTTAATTTCGCGGTGAACAGTTACTTTTTTCAAAACTGAATTGTACTTTTTCAATTCCAAACGATCAGGAGTATTTTTCCTGTTTTTGGTTGAAATGTACCTTGATGTTCCAGGCACACCACTTTCTTTGTGCTCGGTGCATTCCAAAATAACCTGGACTCTATTTCCTTTTTTAGCCATTGTTTACGCTTTTAAATATTCGTTACGAATCCTTTTACTTTAGCTTCTTTCAACGCGGCAGTCAATCCTTTTTTGTTGATCGTACGGATACCTGCAGCAGAAACGGTTAACGAAATCCAACGATCTTCCTCAGGAAGATAGAATTTCTTCTTGAACAAATTCGGGTAAAACCGACGCTTTGTTCTTCTTTTTGAGTGTGAAACATTGTTTCCCACCATCATTTTTTTTCCGGTAACTTGACAAACTTTTGACATTGTCTTATTTTTTATTCAGAATCACACATTTTTCAAACAGTTCGCAAAATAAGCGTTTTTTCTTGTAAAAATCAAATTGTTTCAAGATTTTTTCGTGCTTTTTTCAACAACTAATTGTTTAAAAATCAAAAAGTTTTTCCAGCACTTGATTTTACAGGCCTACGAATGTTGTTTTTTACATTGTATATGAAGACGCAAAGGTAGTCATTTCTATTGATTAGGTAATGAACCTATTGCCGAATAAATAGTTATATTAAAGTCACAATTTAACCTACTAAAAAAATCATCATGGAAGAACAAGTGAATCAAATGCCTCGAATTGGTGATATGGCCCCCGATTTTGTAGCCAACACCACCTATGGACCCTTAAAATTCTCAGAGTACAACAAAGGAAGTTGGGTCATTCTTTTCTCTCACCCGGCAGATTTCACCCCGGTGTGCACCACCGAGATGAGTGGTTTTGCCTTGCAGAGCGACGAATTCAAAGCACTAAACACCAAACTACTCGGATTAAGTATTGACAGTATTCATGCCCATGTGGCTTGGGTAAACAATGTTAAAAAGAACACAGGTGTGTTATTCAACTTTCCCATTATTGCCGATATTGACATGAAGGTGTCTAAGCTTTATGGGATGCTTCAACCGAACGAGAGTGAAACCGCTGCCGTACGCGCAGTATTTATTATCGACCCCACTGGCAAGGTGCGGCTGGTAATGTATTATCCGCTCAATGTTGGACGTAATATGGATGAAATTATGCGAGTGCTGAAAGCCCTGCAAACATCGGATAAGCATGGTGTTGCTCTTCCGCTAAATTGGATGCCCGGTGAAAAAGTGATTGTTCCACCGCCAAAAACTGTTCCGGACATGGAAGAGCGTGAAAAATCAGCTTATGAAATGGTTGATTTCTACCTGGCTAAAAAGGATTTATAACCGTATTTTTTGTTTGATAGTGAGTAGGAGTTGCGAATAATAGCAACTCCTGTTTCATTTTATAGAAAAGTCCGTTATTTTAGAGCAAGTTTAAATTGACCTATGGATTCAACTCAAACACGCTATTACCCGACGATTTTAGGAGCTGCACATTTGATTATTTTGTACATCTTCATTCAGACTATTGTTGATTTTCCGTTGGCCATTTGGGATTATTACTATGGCACAGAATACTTATCTCATCCCATTAAAAAAATTGCTCTTTCACTCGGCTCTATTCTCTTCATTCTTTATTTTGCTTACCGGAAAGCTCAAACCAAGCTCATTAACTTATTTCCGATCAAACGATTTAATCCGCTTATACTTATACCCGTGCTCACTTTTCTGGCTGCGGCGCATGTGTTTTTGGGCGAAATAAATCAAAAAATCGATAAGGTATTTCCACCCCCACCCTGGTTTTGGGAGCTGTTCGAAAAAATCTTTGAAAATGATTACGGAGTTATTGGTGCTTTCCTAAAAGTTGCTGTTGTTGCCCCAATTGTTGAAGAACTGATTTTTCGTGGGGTGATTATGCATGGCTTTATGCGGAACTACCCCAAAATCATTGCTATTGTCGTTTCAGCCTTATTTTTTGCTCTGTTTCATTTAAATCCCTGGCAATTCTCAGCTACCTTCTTGCTGGGCCTCTTGCTTGGATGGCTTATGGTCATCACCCGAAATATTTTTGTCTGCATCATCGGGCACTCCATCAACAACCTGCTGGTTTTACTTTCCATTGAATATTGGGAGGAAATAACACAGTTTTCCTTTTTCTTACTTGAAAAGGAAGTTCAATTAAAAATTAGTTATTTGATAGCGGGTATCAGTTTGGTGTTTATCGGCCTGATGGCTACTTTCGCCTACAAACCAACCAAACAGGTCACAACATAATGGATTACGTATTAATTGCCTTGGGCATCTTATTTATCATTAGTGGTGTTCTGGGAGCTGTTATTCCCGTATTGCCCGGGCCACCCCTCAGTTACATCGGCTTACTTCTGTTGCATGTCACCGAACGCTACCAATTTTCAAGCCGTTTTCTGATTATCTGGGGAGTCATTACCATCGTAGTTTACCTGCTCGATTATTTTATCCCGATATGGGGAACCCAAAGATTTGGTGGCAGCAAGCGCGGTGTTTGGGGAAGCATTATTGGTTTGCTTATAGGTATGATTTTTTTTCCTCCCTTTGGCCTTATTGTCGGGCCTTTTTTGGGGGCGGTAGTAGGTGAGCTAAGCAGCGGCAAACAATCGCGCGAAGCTTTTCGATCCGGCTTTGGTTCATTCCTAGGCTTCCTGGTGGGTACCCTGCTCAAGCTTATTGTTTCGGGCATGATGGCCTGGTATTTTGTTGCCGAAATGATCTAGCTAAAACCTTTAAACACCCACTCAGCTGTTCAGCCACTTCTTAAAATCAGCCGATCGGTCGATGCTTACGATGGTATCATATTCATCATCAGCTTGGGGCTCTAGTTCCAACTTGACGCGTGCTCGCGAATAGGCAAACATATTGGAAATCGAATCCATGTTTACGAGGTATTTGCGGTTTATTCTAAAAAAATTGCCCGGATCTACCAGACCCTCCAATTTGTCGAGAGTGAAATCCACCGGATAGGAATTACCCGAAAACGTTTTGATATAGATTCCTTTTTCAAAGACATAGAAATAAGCAATATCGGATACTTCAATCTTCTTGATCTTATCCCCGATTTGAATTAGAAAACGCTTTTTAAAGTCAGGTTCTCGCCCCTGGAGTTGATCGAGCAATGCATCGAAATCGATACTAAACGTCGCCTTCAGTGAGCGAAATTTCTGAAGACTCTCAGCCAATTCGCGTTTCCTTATCGGCTTTAGCAAATAGGAAATGCTATTCACCTGAAAAGCCTTAATGGCATATTGATCGTAAGCTGTTGTAAAAATTACGGGCGTACTTACAGCAAGCTGCTCGAAAATCTTGAAGCTGATTCCATCGGATAACTGAATGTCGAGAAAAATCAGCTCAGTAGTATTCTGCATTAACCACTTAACCGATTCTCTGATCGACCCCAACTTAGCCTGAACCTGAATCTCAGGATCAATTTCATGCAACATATTTTCCAGTTTTTCTGCTGCGATCTTCTCATCTTCAATAATCAGAACTTTCATTTCAATCAGGATTAATTAAAGGAAGTTTGGCAATATAATGGTTGTTGACCACCATGGACTGTGGTGCTAATTTACTGATTAGGGCATAACGTTTTTCCAGATTTTTAAGCCCCAGCCCCGTTGAAGTTCCAGCCGTTTTGAGCTGTATATTATTTTTAACTACCAGAAAGTTATCTTCACTGAATAACTCAATTTTGAGCGGTTTTATTTCATTAACAATGTTGTGTTTTATGGCATTTTCAAGCACAACCTGTAACGAAAGCGGAGGAAGAACCTGCTGCAACAGTTCGACCGAAATAGTCACCTCATAAGTCAGTGAGTCGCCATACCTGATTTGCTGCAGAAATAAGTATGAACGCATAAAGTCGAGCTCCTTATTTAAGGTAACAACTGGTTGCTCGATGGTTTCAAGAACATAGCGATAGATGTGCGAAAACTCATCGATAAACAACTGCGCCTTTGCCGAATCAACACTGACCAATCCTGAAAGTACATTCAGACTGTTAAATAGGAAATGCGGGTTGATTTGACTTTTTAAAACCTCAAACTTAATCTGAGATAATTCTTCCTGAAGGTGTTCTGCCAAATGCTTCGCCCGGCTGCTTTCGATGAAGGATATCCAAGCCTCAAGGATAGCCATTAAAAACAAGTTAACCACACTATAGATAAGTGCGTTGTATAGGAGTACTCCGGGCAAGTACTCGGTATAGGCATTCAGCCAGTTTGCAAACAGGGTGACCAGTACAGAAATACTTCCAGCAACCACTAGGGACAAACCTAGCTGTATTGTTGTTCTTCTAAAAGGGCTTTTTCCCCAGGATAAACGCTTATTGAGAAAATCGATAATGTACAAATCGGGATAAGCAATCAGAAATGCGGCCAAAAGGCTAAGCAGTGACCCCCTGAGCAGACGCTGAAAAAAGTGAGGATACCCGGTCAGCACATAATATCCGCTAAAATGGTTATAGCTTATCACAATAAGTTGAATACCTATGGCTATCCCCACCAATAGTTTCAAGAGGCGGTTAAAGGATAACAAACTATGGATCTGTTTAAAAAACATAAGCATAAAATTCAAAAATAAATATAAATCATGAAGTTACTATCCTAATCGGTGAAATGTAACATGATACCGCCCGAATCAAACTTATTTTCAACCCAAACTCCATTCAACCGATACGAAATGTAACTTAATTGGCAGATCCCGGAACTGCATGTTAGCACTTGCTTCAATTAAACAAGGCATTTGCCATGACCAAGCTTCCAGGAGAACGATAAATGTTCGTTTCTTTTTACTTAGAAGCCCAACCAAGGCAAATACCCCAAAAACCAACAATTAATTTCCTGAACGCAAGGGCATAGCAATCAATCAGCGCAGGAAGTTGATTAAAACTTTCTCAGTATCCCGATACGCAAGGTTTGGTACTTCAAGTCCAGTTGTCTTGAAACACCTTCGAACTGAGTATCTCTTGAAAGAGAATTGAACTTTACACCAGGCGTTAAACTCCAGTTATTTCCCAGCTCGATATCGAATCCTACTGCGGCCTGCCAACCTAAACCATGTCCGGTATCATCTATAATATCACCGTCGGCATTTTCAGTTTCAATATGATTGTACAAGCCTCCTGTTCTCAGGTAATAGGAAATTGGCGAATTACCGATCGGGTGTTTAAACTGTAATCCGTAGACATACCCCGTCTCCTCAAAGCAAACATCATTGCCGGTAAAACTGTTGTCGGCACCAAAGCTGTTCCAACCCCAGCCGGCATAAATGCCTACATGCTGCAAGAAACGGTAATGGAAAATGCCTTCAATACCCAAACCGGTGTTCAGATTTACATCAGCTAATTTTTGAGAGGCGATAGAAACGCCACTGCTCAATTCAAAACCAAATCGCTTGTTCTTTTCCTGGGCCAAACTACTCACTGAAAGTAGAATGATTAGTCCGAATAATGTTAATCCTTTTGTTTTCATGGGTTCTTTCTTTTTGTATAAATTGATTTCATGAGCCAAAAGTACCCGGGCGGCCGCCAGAAATAAAGAGAATATTGCTGAGCCTGCTTTTCTTGATGCTGAAGGTGAATATTTATCCGCTGAATAATGAGTCCACACTTTAATCATGGCAAGTATTCTCCAAGCTCAAAAGCTCCCCAATAGGTAATAAATCGAGCAAATCATCTACGTACTAAATTAATTCCTACCTTTAACTAATCTAAAAACGTTGGATGTTTAAATTTGAAATGGATCTGGTAAATAACCTTTGGCATGTTGCCTCTGGCTATCCCGTAATTAAACTCAGGCATAAGTTTGCCAGAGTTATTTTCATGACTATTTATTAATAACATTTTGAGGCCTGCCCAGAAATCGCTTGATTCATAGGGCACGGTTTCAATCCTTATAATTAAACATCAATGAGCAACGATAACACATCCATGCACGAGTTCGACTTTGATTTAATCTGCGACTATTTTTCAAGCCTGGCACGACAAGGTCCCGGCAGCCCCGAAGTTACGCTGAAAGCTCTAAGCTTTGTTGATCATTTAACGAATGAATCACGCATTGTCGATATTGGTTGCGGCACAGGCGGACAGACCATGGTGTTGGCACAGCATACACCGCGGGACAAATTACCGGGATTGACTTGTTTCCCAAGTTCATTAATCTATTTAATCGGAATACCGCCAAACTGAACCTACAAGATCGCTTAAAAGGGCTTGTTGGCTCAATGGATGCTCTTCCTTTTCAGCAAGAAGAGTTAGACCTGATCTGGTCTGAGGGAGCAATCTACAATATCGGTTTTGAACGGGGATTAAATGAGTGGCTTAAATTTCTGAAACCAAGCGTGTTTATTGCCGTTTCGGAGGCTTCGTGGTTCGCCGAGGAACGCCCCGCCGAAATTGACGCGTTTTGGCAGGATGCCTATCCGCAGATCGATACGATTCCTCATAAGGTTACTCAAATGCAAAATGCCGGCTATGTTTCTACCGCAAGCTTTGTGTTGCCTGATAATTGCTGGACCGATCATTTTTATGCACCACAAGTTGCAGCACAGGAAGCCTTTCTGAAAAAGTATGCTGGCAATCAAACAGCCGAAGCATTTATTGCCAACCAGCGGCATGAAACACAATTATACAACAAGTATAAAGCCTATTATGGCTATGTGTTCTATATCGGGAAGAAGCTTTAACAAATTCAGAATAGTGGATTGCTCCTGTTTCTGAAGGGCAATCCTTTTATTTTAGTGATGTGCTAAGCGGATAGAGCACATTGATAAGAAAATTTCATTCTCCCGGTTTTTTTGCGGTTGATTGGAATTCGCTCCCAATTTAGGAGCAACAAAAAGAAGCCCTTGTGAGGCTTCTTTTTGTTTTATCGTCGGTATGACCGGTTTTGCGATTTATTTCGGTTGGCAAAGAATTCTTGTTTTCGCTGCCGTTTTTCCTTTTCAAAGGCTTTTTTCTCTTTTTCCGTCATCGGTTTGTCGGTTTGCGGAAATGGATTATCCTGCACCCGCTCAATTTTGCGGTTAATCAGGCGCTCAATGTCTTTAATATAGGCATTTTCTTCCGGTTCGCACATCGAAATAGCAATGCCTTCATCTCCGGCTCTTCCTGACCGCCCAATACGGTGTACATAGGTTTCAGCCACATTCGGAATGTCGTAATTAATAACATACTTCAGCTTATCAATATCAATTCCACGCGCGGCAATATCGGTAGCTACCAATACGCGAATCTCGCGATCTTTGAATTTGGCCAGTGCCTTCTGACGTTGGTTCTGTGCTTTGTCGCCATGAATAGCAGCTGATTCAATGTTGTATTTCTTCAAGTAGCGGACAATCTTGTCGGCTCCGTGTTTGGTTCGGGCAAACAGTAAAACCGGATCCAATTCCTGATTTTTCAGAATGTGAACCAACAAGCTGTTTTTATCTGCCCGGTTGGTGTAATACAAGTACTGACTAATTGTTTCAGCTGTTGAAGATACTGGACTAACCTCCACTTTGACCGGATTCCTGAGGATTTTGGTCGACAACTCCACAATATTTTTAGGCATGGTAGCCGAGAAAAACAGCGATTGCCGTTTGGCTGGTAGTTTGGCAATAACCTTCCGAATTTCATGAACAAAGCCCATATCCAGCATACGGTCAGCTTCGTCTAATACAAAATACTCAATGTGGTTCAGGTTGATAAAACCCTGATCCATCAAGTCGAGTAAACGCCCCGGAGTAGCAACCAAAATGTCAATACCACTGCGCAAGGCATTGGTTTGTGCCCCCTGCTTTACCCCTCCAAAAATGACCGTATTTTTAAGGCCGGTATATCGGCCATAGGTTGATAAGCTTTCGCCAATCTGAATAGCCAACTCACGTGTTGGAGTGATGATTAATGATTTTATTACTCGCTGATGGTTGCGCTGGCGCTGGTCCTGAAAAAGATGTTGTAAAATTGGAATAGAAAAAGCCGCTGTTTTACCTGTTCCGGTTTGTGCACTTCCCAGTACATCATTGCGCTGTAGGATGATGGGGATGGCTTTTCCTTGTATCGCTGTTGGTTCGGTGTATTTTTCTTCTTTCAATGCCTTTAAAATAGGCTCAATAATTCCTAGTTCTTCAAATGGTGTCATTCACTAATTTTTGTTCCCACCTTAAAATAATTTGAATTAGAAATGATGGGATGATAAATAAAGGACGCAAAGGTAGCATTTAAATCTCACATGGTGGCCATTGATTCCACAAGTGGCAAAGACGAGCAATATTTGTCATTTCATTTCTAAAGCTTGCTGCCGGCTGCATGTCAGCTCCCTAGTCAGTGTAGAAAAGACACAACAATCGTGTAATCCTTACCCCATAAGTCAAAGTCATTGGATTTATTATCGGGCTCATAGGACTTACAAGTCGGTGATAGTGGATAACACAGCCTATGGCATGATATTTTCACCCAATTGTTAAAAAGCAATTATGTTCCACCAAGAACACTCAGAATTTGCAGCAAAAAACAAAGCTGAATCGGGCAATCAAATGAATCCTAAGCATTCCAGTCAGCATGAAAAAGAGCAAGCCAATGAGAGTAAAGACAGCAAATCCAATAAGAAATCAGAAACAGAAAAAAAGCACCATCATGATCATGGTTCACACGATCATTCCGGGCACCATAAGCAAATGATCCGCGACTTTAAAAAGCGATTCTGGATTTCGGTAGTACTTACTATTCCAATTCTGATCCTATCGCCATTGATTCAGGAGTTGCTTGGTTATAAGTTGACCTTTGAAGCTTCCCAATACATCTTGTTTGGCTTGTCTTCCATCATCTACTTTTATGGAGGATGGCCTTTTTTGACAGGCCTGGCCGATGAATTAAAAAAGAAACAATCGGGAATGATGACGCTGATTGCAGTGGCCATTACCATAGCTTGGGGATACAGCTCGGCAACCACCTTCGGTCTGGAAGGGAAAACCTTCTTTTGGGAATTGGCCACCCTAATTGATATCATGCTACTAGGCCACTGGATTGAGATGAAGTCAGTTATGGGAGCGTCAAAATCGCTACAGCAACTGGTTGCTCTGATGCCTTCCGAAGCCCATCGCCATGAAGATGGAGAGACGGAAGATGTTCCGATTGACCAGCTTGAGCCCGGCGACTTGGTGCTGGTTCGCCCCGGAGAGAAAATTCCAGTTGATGGGATTATCACTGAAGGCGAGAGCCATGTCAATCAGGCTATGGTTACCGGCGAATCACAGCCAGTCAGGAAATCAATTAACGATCGCGTGATTGGTGGAACAATCAACGGTAGCAGTTCGCTTAAACTGAAAGTAGAGCAAGTGGGTGATGAGGCTTACCTGAAGAAAGTGATCAACATGGTTCAGGATGCCCAAAATAAGAAATCGAAAACACAGCATCTGGCCGATCGTATAGCCTTTTGGCTGACCATTGTGGCTCTGACCATTGGCTTTGGCACGCTTGCCGTTTGGCTGGCGGCCGGCGAGCCCTTTGCCTTTGCGCTCGAACGCATGGCGAGCGTAATGGTAATTACCTGCCCACATGCCTTGGGCCTAGCTGTTCCGCTGGTGGTAGCCATTTCAACCTCCATCTCGGCACAAAACGGCTTGCTGGTTCGCAACCGGACAGCTTTTGAAAACGCCCGTAAAATTACCTTGATGGCCTTCGACAAAACCGGCACCCTAACCAAAGGCAACTTTGGCGTTACCCGATTTCAGTCGGTTCAAGATCAGTTTTCGCACGAAGAAATTTTAAAACTGGCCGGCGCGGTTGAATCCGAATCAGAACATCCTCTGGCAATTGGCATTCTGGACAAAGTAAAAGAAGAAGAGATTGAACTTCCTGAAATCAAAAACTTCAATGCTCTGACCGGAAAAGGAATTGAAGCCGATATTGGGAAGCAAAAAGTGAAGGTTGTCAGTCCTGGGTTCCTGAAAGAAAAAGACTTGAACATGCCAAATGAAGCCATGCAGAATGAACAGGAAACCGTTGTTTTTGTCGTTGTTGACGACCAGCTGGCTGGCTTTATTGCTATGGCCGACGAGATCAGGGATGAATCATACGAAGCGGTAAAAACACTGAAAGCAAGTGGCATGAAAGTTTACATGATGACCGGAGACAATGAGCGAGTAGCCAAAAGTGTCAGCAAAGCACTCGAGCTGGATGGTTATTTTGCCGGCGTTCTGCCCGATGCAAAGCTCGAAAAAGTGAAGGAGTTTCAACAGAAAGGCGAATTTGTGGCTATGACCGGCGATGGCATCAATGATGCGCCTGCTCTGGCGACAGCCGATATCGGTATCGCAGTGGGCTCTGGAACCGATGTTGCTGCAGAAACCGCCGACATTATTCTGGTCAACAGTAATCCAAAAGACATCGTCTCATTGATTTTATTTGGAAAAGAAACCCACAAAAAAATGATCCAGAATTTTATTTGGGCAACCGCTTACAATATTGTGGCGATTCCCTTAGCGACAGGTGCTTTGTACCAGTCGGGCATCCTCATCAGTCCGGCACTTGGCGCAGGGCTGATGAGCTTGAGCACAATTGTTGTTGCCATTAATGCACAATTACTGAAAAAGAAACTGCAGGTTAATCATTAAAAGAAAGGGAACTCGACATGATGAATGAATTTGATTTTCATGTCTGGGGAATAGAATTTGGCTAGACCGTTATTCCCATTCTGGTTTTGGCCATGCTATGGCTACTCTTGCACACGATTGGGAAACGACAAGGAAGGTTGGAAAGAGGACATAAAACAGCCATGCAGCATAGCTAAAACCAAGAAATCACTGCGCTTAATCCGAATGTTAAGCCTTTGTAAAGAAGCCTAAACAAATAGAAGCAATAATCGTTATCTGTAATGAATAAAATGAACAAATGAAGGTTTTGGATTCACAACCGTATCATTAAAAAAAAAACCAAAAAAAATACAAACTTTAAAACGAAAATCACATGAAGTACTACATTGAAAAGATCACCGACTATACATTTGATCAAGCTGTTGAGAAAGTGACTGAAGAACTAAAAAAAGAAGGCTTTGGCGTTTTATCTGTCATCGATATCCATGAAAAATTGAAAGAGAAACTGGATGTTGATTTCAGGAAATACCGCATATTGGGGGCCTGCAACCCACCAGCTGCCTACCAGGCATTGCAAGCCGAAGACAAAATAGGAACCATGCTCCCCTGTAATGTGATCGTTCAGGAAACCACTGATAAAAAAGTTGAAGTGGCTGCCGTGAATCCGATTGCCTCCATGATGGCGGTGGAAAATCCAGGACTGGCAACAGTTGCTGACGACATTAAAACCCGACTGGAACGGGTTATTGCCGCTGTTTAAAACAGCGATATCGTTCTAGAATAATCAATGAAAAGCAGGTCATCGCTGAATCGACAAAGCTTATCGAAAGCTTGGATCAGATGGCCTGCTTTTCAGCTTTCTATCAAAGATTACACAACGAATTGACCCCCATTGTGGTTATGGCTATCGACTTATAAAACAGTCGAAAATAGTAAATCGAATGACCATTCGCTGTCAACAATTGATATCTTTGTGCGGATAGTCGCTACTGGCTACTCAGCAAGTTAGTATTACAACAACACACGCCTCAAACTCATTCGAAATGGCAAAAATAAAAGGGAAAAGATTGGTTCGGGCAGAAGAAATTGCCAATACGATTTCACATGGAATTGGTCTTGGGCTGGCTGTTGCCGGAGTAACACTCTTAACGGCTTTCGGAGCCTTGTACGGAAATGCCTGGCACATTGTGAGTTTCGCTGTATTTGGCGCCAGTATGATTTTACTCTACCTGGCCTCTACCCTCTTTCACAGTGCGAAAAACCCACGGATAAAAGCCAAACTGAACCGTTTTGACCATTCAGCCATCTACATTTTGATTGCAGGCTCCTATACGCCCATCTCGCTGATTGCACTTCGGGGGTGGATTGGCTGGACGATTTTTGGCTTAATCTGGACAATGGCCATTGCAGGAATTGTTTTTAAAGTTTGGTTTTATTCTTCCAAGTGGCGCAGCCTGTCGGCTTGGCTTTATGTTGCCATGGGCTGGTTAATTGTAGTGGCCATCGTTCCGGTTATTCAAAACGTACCCTCCACTTCACTTTGGTTTCTGCTGGCTGGAGGAATAAGCTACACCGCTGGAGCCGTGTTTTACTTATTCCCAAAAGTGCCGTTTTTTCATCTGGTTTTTCACTTGTTTATCTTGGGCGGCTCCGTTTGCCACTTCTTTTCATTTTTGTATTTACTTCCTATTTAGGAAGCTACAAATTCCAGATTTTCCAAGCCATTTGCTGTATGAGTTTCAGGTTACGCCCCTCCTCTCGAACACAAACAACAGCCGGTTGTAAATAAACTACTTGGCAGCAACGGCATCAAGTAGTTGTTCAAACTCATCCGGAAGTTGTGCTTCAAACTCAAGCTTCTCTCCGGTTACCGGATGCGTAAAACCCAATTTGGATGCATGCAGCATGAGCCGGTTAAAGCCCCATTCGGCCTTAATCAATTTATTGAGGGTAAAATCGCCATGATGCGAGTCGCCCACAATATCGTGCCTGTTTTTAGCAAAATGTTGTCTGATTTGGTGCCAGCGCCCGGTTTCGGGTAATACGCGCACCAAGCTCAAACACACATTGGTATGTTCTTTATACGAAATAGCGGTTTGCACCGTGCGGATATTCTGAAAACGCGTAAGCGCATTTTTTTTAAACTTGCTTTTTTTCTTCACCACCACTTTGCCATCAAAAATACCTTCATCGGGCACTTCACCCAAAACAATGGTTACATATTCCTTGGCTACTTCCTTACGCTCAAACTGCAGGGTCAGATCATGCGCCACTTCCGAAGATCGGGCTAAAATAATTAAGCCCGAAGTTTTAGAATCCAGCCGGTGCACGTTGTAAATCCATTGACCGGTTTCATCCCCAATTAACTTGGTTAGATAAGGCGCATCGTGCGGCATAAAATCATTTTTATGCACGGGTAAATCAACGGGTTTATTCACTACCAGTAAGTGTTCATCCTGAAATATGATTGGTATATCCATGAAGAGTTGCAAATGAGTTGTTTCTATTTTCGGCTGCAAGATACCTTACTTTTACATTTTTTACTAAACAAATTCATAAATCCAGCTGTCTCATTTAAATAAAGAAACCAGATTGTACTTTTAACTCGCTCCAACTAAATTGGATTGAAAAGGATACAGTCCTTTTTTATACAGTTTTTTGTTGGTGTGTTTGCAAAAATTAAATAAAGAGAGAAACGATGAAGCTCAATCCATTGAATCAGTTTGAAGAATACGTGATCCTGAATAAAGGAACGGAACCGGCTTTTTCTGGCGAATATTATAAAAATAAGGAAGACGGGATTTATTATTGCAAACAATGCAATGCGGCGCTCTACAAGGCAACAGATAAGTTTGACTCGGGTTGTGGTTGGCCAAGTTTTGATGATATGATCGAAGGGGCAGTGCACCAGTCAACCGATGCAGACGGGCGGCGGACAGAAATTACCTGCGCCAATTGTGGCGGACATTTGGGGCACATATTTAGAGGCGAAGGATTTACCTCAAAGAATACACGACATTGCGTTAATTCGGTGTCCCTGACCTTTGTTGCAGATAAGAAGTAAAACAAAAGGCTGCGATAACGCAGCCTTCAAATAACTTATTCTAGCTCTTCGCTCGTAATTCCATCCAAATAAAAAATGGAATAATAACCTTTTCCGGTGGCTTCAATTTTTTGACGCATTTCGGCAATTTGCTCCAACTGATCTCGATTGTGATCTCCCCCATCCACTTCATGATTGCCTTCGCCGGCATGTCCTAAGGCGTGATCCTCATTGCTGGCAACACCTTCTTCCTCAAGCTCTGCTTCCATTTCAGCCACATAGGCATCGTCAATCCTTATTTCCTGTAAAACACCTTTTACTTTCAGGTCGCTACCCATCTGCTCCTGGTTGAAAGAGCCAATTTTATTCCCGGCTTCTACACGGATTGTCACATCTTCTCCACTTCCCATAAGGAAACAACGCTCCCCACTGTGCTTGCAAACATGCGACACCATGCCGGTGATCAGTACTTCCTTGCCAATATAGTCATCGCCTTTTTGCTGAATCTCATCAACCGTGAAAACTGTTAATTCATCGGAATTGGATTCCGCTTTTTTGGGAGATTGCTGGCAAGCTGCAACAATCAGCAGAATACCCAGTACAAAGCTTAGTTTCTTCATATGCAACGATTTTTCTTTTGATGGTTAAGATATATAAAAAACAAGAAAGAACAACGGAACAATAAACCCGAGCAAGGTCAGCCACAAGCCTCTTTCGGTCAATCCATTCCGGCCTTTCAGTAAAAATAAACCTGATAGGGCAACAAAGATCAAGATGACAGCCAGCACATCAGCAACCCACACCCACGCCTTTGAAGTAGCTGCCATGTGCAATTTATTGATGTGGTAGAAGACTGGGCGTTTTAACAGCAATTCCATTTGGGCTTGACCGTCATTAGGGTCAAAGATAACCATGCCGTTTTCAACAAACACTTTCACCACTTGCTGATCGCTATTAAAATGCTTTTTATAAACTGGGGGTATCTCAAATTTCAACAAGATTTGTTTGATTTCATCAGAGCTATAAGTTTTCCACTCCCCTTTTTCAAGCTGAATGGATTCCGACACCACTGAATAATCCGGGTTCCAGTCTTTTCGATGATTTAACGCAATCCCCGAAACAGCATAAATCAGTAGGATTCCGGTAATAAAATAACCTAAATCCCGATGCCAATTTCTCAAAAATCTTCTAATATTCATTCTTTTGCTTTATTAGTGAACCTAAGTTCACTATATTTGTGCCCATATTAGCAACGAAAATAAACAAAAATAATTAATAAGAAAGATGATAAAGATCGCCATACCATCAAAAGAGAACCGTGTTGATCATCATTTTGGTCATTGTGAGTACTTAACCATTATTGAATTAAACGATCAACTTGAAATCCTAAAATTGAGTCCAAAAGTAACAGCTAGAAGTTGTGGGTGTAAAAGCAATTTGGCCGAAGAGTTGGCTAGCGAAGGTGTTAAATTCCTTCTCGCAGGCGGCATTGGACAAGGTGCAATTAATAAATTAAAAACTCAAAATATTGAGGTTATCGCAGGTTTTCAGGGAACTATAGAAGAAGTGATAGAAAAATGGAAAGCCAAAGATTATCCGGCAGACATTTCGATTTGCACTGAACATCACAGTTGCTCGCATTAAGCTTGAACCACCTCAGTAGATTGATTCTGGGCGTTAATCAGTTGATAAACATCATCAAATGAATTAGCGCCCATTAATTTCGCACGCAAATGGGCTGCTCCCTCAAACCCATTGACATAAATTTTATAGAATCGCTTCAGTATATTGAAGTTTTTAATGCCTCCCCAGTTCTTTTCAAACAGGCGGGTGTGCAAAACAAGTTGTTCCAGTTTTTCTTCCCGACTGGGATTTTTGGGCATTGAATTGAAAAACCAAGGATCGTGAAAAATGCCTCGGCCAATCATTACTCCATCCACACCATACTGCTGCGAATAGTCGACAGATTGGGCGTAAGAGAGTACGTCGCCATTGCCCAAAACCGGAATGTCAAGTCCCGATGCATTGCGCAGCGCAACAGCCCGGGCAATTTCATTCCAGTTGGCTTCACCGTCCGATTGCTGTTTCTGTATCCGTCCGTGTAAAGTGATGGCAGCCGGTTGTGTTTCCAGCAATTGATTAATCCAACGCTCTGTTTCGTGCTGCATGGTTCCGGTGCGTGTTTTTACCGAAACCGGTAAATCGGTCGCTTCTTTCGAGGCCAAAATAATTTCCTGAGCCAAGGTGGGCTGATCAATCAAAGCACTGCAGGAGCCTTGCTTCACAACATTCTTAACCGGGCACCCCATATTAATGTCAATCCCGTCAAAATCGTATTCTTCTGAAATTTCACGAGCAATCTTATGAAACACTTCTGGTTTATTTCCCCAGATCTGGGCAATCAGTTTAATCCCCTTTTCTTTCAACATATCCCGTTCACTTGGGCTCACGATCAGCCGCTCCGATACTCGCTCTTTACCTTTCGGATGATTCATTCCATCGACCGCTGTAAATTCAGTAAATAATAGATGCAGACATCCGGGTTCTGAAATGCGGGCTACCAACTCACGAAAAGAGGTATCCGTAACATCTTCCATTGGCGCCAAAGCCATGATTGGGGATTGTATTTTTGTCCAAAAATTATTCATGCTCTACTTCTGCCCACAGGTTATCTGTTTTTAGCGTATTGTCAATACTTTTTCGAAAACTTTTTCGGTTGCCAAATTTACGCTTGAAAGTTTGAACATGCAACAGGCGTTCTTCTTTGGTCGCGTGCAGCACCGACTGACACCCATTTGTGCAACAGCCTTCGTACTGCTGAGCGCAGGATTCGCATTGAATGAACAGGATGTGACACAAATCATTAGCACAATTAGTGTGTGTGTCACACTTGCCTCCGCACTGGTGGCAGTGTGCAATTATTTCCCCATTGATTGTTTCTCCCAGACGTTCGTCAAAGACAAAGTTTTTACCAATAAATTTCGAATCAAGATTAAGCTTTTTAATTTGTTGAGCATACTCAATAATACCACCATGCAGCTGGCTTACATCGCTAAAACCGTGATGTCGTAAATAAGCGCTCGCTTTCTCGCAACGGATTCCTCCGGTACAATAGAGTAGGATTTTACGATCTTTTTGATCTTTTAAGTCGCTGACAACCATTTTAATTTCTTCCCGAAAAGTATCTGCTTCCGGGCAAATAGCTCCTTTGAAATGCCCTATTTCGCTTTCGTAATGATTGCGCATGTCAACCAGCAGGGTGCTCGGATCATCAACCAGATCATGAAATTCTTTAGCCGTCAAGTGCATGCCGACATTGCTAACATCAAACGCATCTTCATCCAAACCATCAGCAACAATCTTCGGGCGCACTTTAATGGTTAGCTTATAAAACGACTTACCGTCATCTTCAATCGCATATTTGATCGGCATAGCCTTGAGTTGTTTAATCTCACTCAATTGTGCCAGAAATGTAGTCAACAACTGTTCCGGCACACTCATTTGGGCATTAATCCCCTCACGAGCAATATAAATGCGTCCAAGACATCCAAGCTCATCCCACTTCCGATAAAGCTCATTTCGAAACTCCAAAGGCTCTTCAATGCTCACATAACGGTAAAATGAAATGGTTTTACGTTGAAAGTTTTCCTCTTCCAACCGACCGATTAACTCTTCTTTGCTGAATCGATTGTGCAATTGCATACAGATAATGTTTGCTGCAAAGGTAAAAAAACGTTCTAAATCGGACAACCGGATCGGTAAATCCCCATACATTCATACAAAACAACTGCAATTCGTCAACTTTTGTAATTCTTGCAGAAAAAATGGTTACAAATACAAATATATTCTACAACATATTTACATTTTCTAACCTCTGAGAAACAATAATTTATAAGGATCAGATTTTCTTGTGTTTTCTATTTGTTAAGGAATTTTAAGGTTTTTTTAATATTGGAATGAAATATATGCTATATTAGCGGAACATTTAAAAACAAGTACTTTTAAATGAAACCTTTATAAATACCTTTTCTCTATTAAGCCAATAATTATTTTCTGGTCTAACTAAACTAAATTAAGAACAACGGGTTATCATGACGATGATAACCCGCTTTTTTTATAGTCATCTTTCTACCCCGCTTGGTAGTATCATTGTTTTTTAGGGAACACACTTTGGCTGTGGTTAGTTTTGAAAACTAAAACTATCAAACGCCCAGTTTCGACTTAATTTGTCACGATCTTTAAACCCATAAGCCGCTCCTTAGGCTTTCGCTATTTCCTCTATAGGTTTCTTATTGTTTCTGGCCATCTGAAATATATACTCCCAAAATAAAACAGCAAGGTGCCGGCTTAGCTAAATTTGAATAACAGGTATTTGACACCCTTTTCGCTGATTTTTCCCAATATTATTAAAAGCCTACATGAAAAATGCTAATCCAGAGAATTCAGCGCTAGCTCGAGGTCCTGAATCAGGTCGTTAGCAGCTTCTATACCGACAGATAAACGCAATGCTGTGGGTTGAATTCTCATTGCCCGGCGCTCATCTTCTGAAAACTCAACAAAAATGGTAGACCAGGGATGAATGATCAGGGATTTGTTATCATTCAAATTGGTGGCACGGCGAATGATATGCAAATGATTCATAAAGGTGAAGCAAGCTGCTTCCGACTTTAACTCGAATGTGAGGATAGTTCCGGGCTTACCATTAAACTGACTGGCTGCCAAATCGTAATCATGCGAGCCTTTTAAGCCCGGATAGGTAACCCGACACACCTTGGGATGTTGGCTCAAAAATTCACCTAGTTTTATACAACTGGCATACGATCGCTCAAAGCGGAGTTCCAGCAAATCGAGCCCCAGTATTTGATAGTGAGCCGTATGTGCGGACATTGCTCCTCCTGTGTTTCGAAAGTAATTCTTCCGCAAGCGAGCGATAAACGTATCTTTTCCAAACTTTTCGGCCAGCGGATTCAGGTTCGGGTTAAGCGCCCAGTTGTAGCTTCCATGATCTAGAATAAGTCCGCCAAAGGATGTACCTCCGCCAGAAATATGCTTGGTTGTTGACATCACTTCAATGTCGATCCCGTGAAAACGGCCATTGAAAATAAGCGGCGGAGTAACCGTACTGTCGGCAATCAACAATAAATTGTATTTTTTCGCAATGGCGGACAGTTTTGATATATCCGCGATCTCCAGCTGTGGGTTGGTTACTGTTTCAAAATAAATCGCCCGTGTATTTTCATCTATTAGTTTCTCCACGGCTTGTTCGTCGGTTGTATCTACAAATCGGGGTTCCAGCCCATAGCTGCGCAAGCTCTGGTCGAGTAAGGCATAGGAATGAGCAAACAGATGATTGCCTGAAATAATGTTATCGCCACTTTTACAAACCGACAGAATGGTGTTGCTGATAGCCGCCATGCCTGATGCCACGGCCAAAACCTGGTATGCACCTGTCAGCGCTTTTATTTTTTGCTCGAAATATTCCACCGTTGGATTGCTAGTCCGCGAATAAACATGAGCCGGCAGCTCTCCCCTGAAATTTGCCGACATATCCTCCGAAGAATCAAATTCATAAGCAACAGTCTCGTAAACAGGCATATCGAGAGCCTTGTGCGCGTCAACTCTGGGGAAAGGAACGTTTAGAGACCGAGTGGTAAAACTTTTTTTCATTCTTTTATAGCTTGGAAATACACCTCAAAGATAACAGATGGAAGCCAAATCAGTTCTAGCAAAAGTCTGGCTATTCTGATTTTAGCAGACATCATGTGATTTACAAACAATTTAGACTATTGTTTTTGAGCTGTCTATAGAAAGCCACTCCGAAAAAAAAACGAGCAAAAAACACCAGTCGGTTTTTCTATGGCAAATACCGATTGCTCATCTCAAAAAATTCCACATTCTTATTACCTTTGTTTGCTCAACAATATGGGCTATGAAAACAAGCTATCTGTCAATTCTATTTTTGCTTTTCACCTCCCTTCTTTTCGGCCAAAATCCCAATTTAAAGCTGGCAGTTCTCAAATACAAAGGAGGTGGCGATTGGTATGCCGATCCGACGGCTTTACCTAACCTGATTCGCTTTTGCAATCAGGAGCTGCAAACCAACATAGCCCCGGAGCCAGCAACGGTCGAACCAGGTAGCATCGAACTGTTCAACTATCCCTTTGTGCATATTACCGGTCATGGCAATCTAATTTTTTCTGAGGAAGAAAGCAGCAATCTGCGGCTCTATCTGGAAGCCGGTGGATTTCTATACATTGACGACAATTATGGGCTGGATCCCTACATCAGGCGAGAAATGAAAAAAGTATTTCCTGATCAGGAGTTTGTTGAACTGCCCGCCGATCACCCGATCTACAATCAAAAATTCAATTTTATAAATGGCTTACCAAAAATTCATGAGCACGATAATAAGCCCCCGCAAGGATTCGGCCTCTTTTTCGAGGGACGTCTGGTTTGTTTTTATACATACGAATCGGACTTAAGCGATGGATGGGAAGATCCATCGGTGCATAACGATCCTCCGGAAGTTCGGAAAAATGCGCTGCAGATGGGAGCTAATCTCATTGCCTATGTTTTCAGTCATTAAAAACAATCAAAAAAATAAACCCAACAGTGAAAGTACTTGCAATTAATGGAAGTCCGCGTAAGAACGGCAATACAAAACACTTAATCGACACCGTATTCAAGCCGCTACATGCTGCAGGAATTGAAACAGAATTTTACCAACTGGGAGGCAAAAACGTACATGGTTGCACGGCCTGTGGAAAATGCCGACAAATTAAAGACGGACGGTGCCACATCAAAAACGATGCGATCAATGAATGCATTGAAAAGATGATTGAAGCAGATGCTATCCTGCTCGGATCGCCAGTGTATTTCGCCGATGTTTGTACCGAAATGAAAGCCCTGATTGATGTCGCTGGTTATGTAACCCGTGGAAACGGGCACCTGCTCAAGCGTAAAGTGGGCGCTGGCGTGTTGGCTGCTCGTCGCGGTGGGCAGTTGCATGCGTTTGAAACACTCAACAATTTCTTTCTAATTAGCCAAATGATAATCCCGGGTTCAAGCTATTGGAATTTTGCCATTGGTGGTCCGGAAGGTGCCGTTTTGGAGGATGCGGAAGGCATGCAAATCATGAATACACTGGGGGAAAATATGGCTTGGCTATTAGAGAAGTTAAAAGCCTGATTGTGCTTGAACTATGTATCAATCCACTTGTTTTCAAGAGTAAAACAAATGCTATGGATTGGAACAAAAAAGTAGAAAAAATAACAAAAGAGTTTACGTTCAAAAATTTCACCGAAGCACTTAGCTTTGTCAATAAAGTAGGCGAATTAGCGGAACACATGGATCATCATCCGGACATCCTGATTCATTCCTATAAAAATGTAACCATCAGCCTGACAACGCACAGCGAGGGGAAGCTTACAGACAAAGATTATCAGCTGGCTGAAAAGATTGATCAGATTTAGCAGATGTAGCCTGAGGAAGGAATAGTCATAGACTTGATTGCTTTACTCTTGTTGGTTCATCAAACCCGATTCCAAGGCCTGTCAGATACACCAAGGATCGAATAATGAAAACAAATGAAATTACGAATCAAGTTTAAATTCCTTTTTAAAAATATTCTCAAAGGCTTGCTCTGGATGGCTGTCCTGGCAGCCTTATACCTGTTGGCTAAAGAATATGTTGTTGCCGATGATCATGATATCTGGCTCGAACGGTTCTATAGCCGTCCTATGCTAATTTACGGCATTTATATTGGCTCCGAAGTGTTTTTTGGATTATTCCCTCCTGAAATTTTTATGCTTTGGGCTTATTTTAAGGGCGATGTATGGCATTATGTTTTTAACATTATGTTTTTTGCAGGAGTGTCCTATGCCGCTGGATACCTGGCCTTCATAATTGGCCGCTATCTTCGCAAGATGGTTTTGTTTCGTTTTTTGGGCCGGAAATTCTTCAGCAAGTATTGGCCCCTGTTTCGAAAGTATGGCTCGTTCCTGATTATCACAGCAGCCCTCACCCCACTTCCCTGGTCACTAATAAGCATGCTGGTGGGTTCCACGGAATATCCAATGAAAAAATACCTGAACTTTGCCCTTTTTCGAATCCTGCGTTTCGGAATTTATGGTTATATCATTTTTCAGTCGCATCAATTTGCCTAATAACGAAATTCTTAGCCAGCAGGATCGACTAGGCATGCATGATTTATAAAAGCTTTTTTCAACCATTCCGGAAAATTCGTGTTTACTAAGTGAACTCTAAAGAAGAACTATGTTTAAACGATTAAAGGAGAAATGGGAGGTTGAATCGAATGTTCAGTTAGCCCTCATTTTCTTGGTTTTCTCCATATCCGGAAGCGGCGCGTTAGTTATCAGGAAATTGATTTTTCATCTGGTTGACTATTCACCCGAGTGGCCTTTTTGGCTGACGGTGATAACCTACGTACTAACCATTGTTCCTGCCTACCAGCTAATGTTAATTTTTTTTGGCACACTATTCGGTCAGTTTTCTTTTTTCTGGAAATTTGAGAAGAAGCTATTGCGTCGATTCGGAATAAAACTGAATAATTAAAACCCACTTACATCTCCTAACAAAAAAACAAACAACAAGCGTTTTTCTGGTAATCAAGTAGCTGAATTAAACAAGTCATAGGATGGAAATTGCAACATTTGGAAGTGGGTGTTTTTGGTGCACCGAAGCTGTTTTTAAAGAATTGAAAGGCGTCGAGTCGGTCGTTTCTGGTTATTCGGGTGGCGATATCATCAATCCGGCCTATCGCGAAGTAACGACTGGTAATACAGGCCATGCCGAAGTTGTTGAGATTGAGTTTAACCCTGCCATGATAAGTTATCAAGAGCTTTTAAATGTATTTTGGGCAACACACGATCCCACCACCTTAAACCGTCAGGGAGCCGATGTTGGGACGCAATACCGATCGGTTATCTTTTATCACAACGAAAAACAACAGCAACTTGCTGAATCCATCAAGCAATCGCTCAACGACGAATCGATTTTCAGCAACCCGGTGATTACTGAAATCAGCCCATGGAAAAACTTTTTCAGAGCCGAAAACGACCACCAGGACTACTATCAAAACAATCCAAGTCAAGCTTATTGCCAGTTCGTCATTGTGCCAAAATTGGATAAATTCAGAAAGATCTTTCAGGACAAACTCAAATAAGCAACTAGCAAACCTCAGCACGGTGAACGACTGCCGGAGGCTTCTATCGTTGACTGACGCCTGTTCTGTTTCGTTCAGCCATTAGCCAGATCTGTTAGGGCATTTTGGGTTCTGTCGATATAATTATCAATCTGGTCGGTGGTTTCAAACCCAACAATCATCATATCAACGCATCCAAGACCAAGAACGAATTTCAGGGCGTGATCTATTTTTTCACTATCATTTCGGTATTCTCCATTCCCAATCAACTTCATACCAACAACCCCTTTCCCCGAAGCATGAAGCTGTTTTATCACCTGAACAACTTCTTCTGGATCTGGCTTATCCATAGCAATACCATAAGGATTAATGCGGACATGAACAATGTCTACCCAGTCGCTGGCCGCGGCTCGCTTCATTGCATCCAGTGAATGCACGGAAACGCCATGAGCCCGAACAACTCCTTTCTCTTTAAGTTTCTGTAAAATATCCATCTGCCGCTTTTGCGTATCCGTCCAATCACTATCAACCATACAATGAATTTGAACCATGTCAAGATAATCAGTATTCAACTCTTTCCTGAACCGATCCACAACCTGATCGGCATCTGGCCTTTCAGGCTCTGGAATTCCGCCAGGCCTAACCCATATCTTCGAGCAAAGCGTAATTTTATCGCGATCCATTTTCTCCAGCGTTTCCTTCATTAAAGGATGGGTTCCATAACTATCGGCACAGTCGAAAAAGCGGATCCCCCGTTCGTAAGCATGTTCGATTACTCCTAAGCTCTTGCATTTATCTTGCCTGGTAAGAAAAGAGGTTCTTCCTCCGGCGTGAACTCCGGTTCCAATGCCGATTAGGCTAGCCTCCAACCCCGATTGTCCTAGCTTAATTCGTTGTAATGGATCATTGGAACGCATAGGCTTATCCGAAGCCAATAACGGATTATTGAAAAGAAGATGAGCCGTACCTAGCGACAAGGCAGTAACAAATTTTCGACGGTTGAAGCCGGAAGTATTCATAGTATTTTGATTTATGTGGTTGTTAGCTTCAACAAATATATCATAAAAATGGTTGATCGTTCTGAATTTTAACCTATTGGCTTGTATTGAAAAGCATAAAGAATCAAACTTAGCTTAAAAGAGTATCCGTGCATTCAAAGAGTCGTGACGAAATATGGCTTAATATCATTGGTTCAAAACAGCACCAATTCAATATCAAACTAAAGAAGACCAGCTATAAACAGATCGTCTTGTTTTCTTCCTAAAATGACTTTTACATCTGAATTCGGACCAAATACTTCAAAGAAGGTCAGTCCAAAGATCGTTATAGTTGACTGCATTTCTTGAGAATCTACACCCTGACTCTGAGCACATTCCTTTTGATACCATCTTTTAAATATGTAATAGTGAACCATGACTCATAATAAAAAAGATCGAACCTGCGATGCCCGAAGAATAATTGTGCTTTAAAGATCCTTCAATTAACATTAACTTTACACTAATACATGAATTAATTAGACCCCTTTTAAATTAGATTTAAAGCCCTTTGATTGCTATTTAAATTTCTATATTTGGGCGCAAAATTCATAGCGCAATCTATTCTAATTCACAATTATGAAGCAAATCAAATACATTACTCCCGAAGAAGCAGTAAAAGTTATAAAATCCGGCGATCGTGTTCACTTAAGTAGTGTGGCTGTAACGCCGCATACGCTTATCAATCCGATGGTTGAGCGCGGACGCGCTGGAGAGTTTCAAAATGTTAAAATCCAGCACATTCACGTGGAAGGTGATGTTGCATACGCGAATCCCGAGTTCGAAGGAATTTTCGTTTCTGAACAATTCTTTGTTGGTGGGAACCTACGTAAGCAAACTCAAGCCGGCTATGCCGATTACATTCCTGTTTTCCTGAGCGAAACTCAAAAGTTGATTCGTGAAGGCTATCTGAAAGTGAATGTAGCCATGATAATGGTTTCAACTCCTGACAAGCATGGTTTTGTTTCGTTGGGAACTTCGGTTGATGCCACCAAAGCAGCCATTGAGTGCGCGGATGTAGTTATTGCAGCCGTAAATCCGAACGTCCCCAGAGCCTGGGGAGATGCCATGATCCACATTAATGAGATTGATTTATTTGTGGAAGACAATATTGAGCTTTATGCTCACGACATGGCTCCACTAACGGAGACAGACATTCAAATTGGAAAAAATGTTGCGGAGCTTGTTGAAGATGGTGCCTGCTTGCAAATGGGTATTGGCGGAATTCCAAATGCCGTATTAGCGCAGCTGGGTAACCACAAAGACCTAGGCGTTCATACCGAAATGTTTGCTGATGGCATTCTTCCTTTGGTTGAAAAAGGAGTTGTTACCGGAAAACACAAAGCCATTGACAAAGGCAAAATGGTAGCCTCTTTCTTGATGGGGACCAAAGAATTGTACGATTTTGTTGATGACAACCCCATGGTAGCGATGATGGATGTTGCCCATACGAACAATGTACATGTTATTCGCAAGAATGACAAAGTAACGGCAATTAACTCAGCCTTGGCCGTCGATCTTACCGGACAGGTTTGTGCCGATTCAATTGGAATTAAGCATTACTCTGGTGTTGGCGGACAGATTGATTTTATTCGCGGAGCAGGACATTCAAAAGGTGGAAAACCAATTATTGCGTTACCATCGGTAACTGCGAAAGGTGTATCGAAAATCAGCCCAATCCTAATTCCAGGATCAGGAGTTGTGAGTACCCGTGCTAATATGCACTGGGTGGTAACCGAACAAGGAGCTGTCAATTTGTATGGTAAGACCATGCAAGAACGCGCACGCTTACTGATTTCAATTGCTCACCCACAGCACCGAGAGGAATTGGATAAAGCAGCGTATGACCGTTTTGGTTCTCACTTCCACTTTATACAAAAAACACAAAACGCATAATGTGCAGCAACAGGCAGGCAAGACCTGCCTGTTTTTGTATTTCAATGTTTTTCTGAAATTAAAAGAGTAGATTTTTTTTAATTCAATTTCGAATTTTTGAGTCATTTGTTAGAAAAATATCTCAAGAGAGAAAAGTAACAATTTTATTAATTATTATAAATTAAATATACATGAGCGTATCACATATCGAACACATCGGAATTGCAGTTAACAGCTTAGAGGAGGCCATTCCTTATTATGAAAAGGTTTTGGGCTTAAAATGTTATGCCATTGAAGAAGTCGTAGATCAAAAGGTTAAAACAGCCTTTTTTAAATTAGGCGACACAAAGATTGAATTACTAGAATCAACTGATCCCGAAGGACCAATCGGTAAATTCATCGAGAAAAAAGGACAAGGCATCCATCACTTGGCTTTCGCTGTTGATAATGTTAACGAATCGTTGGAAGAGGCTGAATCAAATGGCATTCGTTTAATTGATAAAACCTCTCGCAAAGGAGCTGAAGGTATGAACATCGGCTTTTTGCACCCTAAATCAACACTGGGCGTGCTGACCGAATTTTGTAGTGAAAAATAACCAAACATCATTTATTTAATTACAATGAGCAATCAAGATAAAATTAACAAATTAATCGAGTTACGCGCGGAAGCTAAGCTTGGAGGAGGAGTCAAACGAATTGAAGCCCAACACGCTAAAGGTAAATTTTCGGCACGCGAACGGATTGAAATGCTACTGGATGAAGGTAGTTTTGAAGAGTTTGACATGTTTGTCACTCACCGCTGTACCAACTTTGGGTTGGAAAAAACCAAATTCATGGGTGATGGCGTAGTTACCGGACACGGAACTATTGACGGACGCGTAGTCTACGTGTTCTCTCAGGATTTTACGGTGTTTGGCGGGTCATTGTCTGAAACTTTTGCACAAAAAATATGCAAAGTGATGGATATGGCTATGAAAGTTGGAGCTCCGGTTATTGGAATTAACGACAGTGGCGGCGCCCGTATTCAGGAAGGTGTAACCAGCTTGGCCGGATACGCCGAAATTTTCGAGCGTAATATTTTGGCATCAGGCGTTATCCCTCAAATCTCAGCCATTTTTGGACCTTGCGCCGGAGGAGCCGTGTACTCTCCTGCCCTGACCGACTTCATCATGATGACCGAAGAGAATTCATACATGTTTGTTACAGGTCCTAAGGTTGTAAAAACAGTTACCGGAGAAGACATTTCTATCGAAGATCTGGGTGGTGGTAAAGTTCACGCCTCTAAATCAGGTGTTTCTCACTTCTTGGTAGAAAACGAAGAAGAAGGCGTTTTAATGATTCGTAAACTGCTTTCATTCCTTCCTCAAAACAACCTCGAAGATGCTCCAACCACCGAATGTGATGATCCTATCGATCGTCTGGAAGATTCGTTAAATGAAATCATTCCCGACAATCCGAACCAACCATATGACGTAAAAGATGTTATCCACTCGCTGGTTGACTACGGTGAATTTTTAGAAGTACACCGGAATTATGCCAAGAACATTGTCGTTGGTTTTGCAAAATTCGACGGACAGCCTGTTGGAATCATTGCCAACCAACCCAATTACCTGGCCGGAGTTTTAGATATTGAAGCGTCGCGTAAGGCAGCCCGTTTTGTACGTTTCCTCGATAGCTTTAACATTCCAATTATTACGTTGGTTGATGTTCCCGGATTCTTGCCTGGAAGTGGACAAGAGTACGGTGGTATCATCATTCATGGTGCGAAACTGATGTTTGCTTATGGCGAAGCAACAGTTCCAAAAATCACCATTACCCTGCGTAAATCCTATGGTGGAGCCCATGATGTAATGTCATGTAAACAATTACGTGGCGACTTGAACTATGCCTGGCCATCAGCCGAAATTGCGGTCATGGGTGCTGCCGGTGCTGTTGAAGTATTGGAAGGACGTAAACTTCGCACGATTGAAGATGCCAACGAGCGCGCAGAATTCATTGCCAAGCATGAGGCAGAATACAAAGAGAAATTTGCCAACCCATACCAGGCAGCTTCTTACGGATACATTGATGATGTGATTGAACCAAGAAACACACGGATTCGTATTATTCGGGGATTACAAAGCCTTGCTACGAAAAAGCTGGTAAATCCTCCTAAAAAACACTCAAACATTCCATTATAATCGCATAACAGCTATGAATAATTTATTAATCCTTTTGGCTTCTCAGATGGATTTCGGATGGACTGTTGCATTGGTCGGCTTTATGATCGTATTTGTTGCATTAACCACCTTGGTTCTTGTATTCTTACGACTTCCAAAGTTGATCAATATGAAATTCAAACGGAAAGAACCGAAAAAATCAAAGCCGCATTGTGAAGAAGAAAGCGATTGCCATATCGAAGGTAATGTAACCGCAGCGATTGGCATGGCTATTCATCTTTATTTCAAAAATCAGCACGACGAAGAAAGCAATATTGTAACTATTAAAAAAGTTCGTAAAGCTTATTCGCCTTGGAGTTCAAAAATTTATAGTGTGACCAATAACTGGCCGCGATAACCGTTTTATTGCATAATAATACAAAACATGAAAAAATATAAATTTACTATAAGCGGCGATGAATATGATGTTCATATCAAAGAACTTGAAGATAACATTGCCACCATTGAAGTAAACGGCACGAAATACGAAGTTGAGATTAAAGGCGAAGTCAAATCGACTAAAACACCAAAACTCATTCGTAAACCAATCGTCCAGCAACCCGGTGAAGGGATGATCAAGAAAAAACAGTCCAGCGGAGGAATGCTCGTAAAAGCACCACTTCCAGGAACTATTTTTAAGATGAATGTAGCCGTAGGCGACCAGGTAAAAGAAGGTGACAACCTATTGATCATGGAAGCTATGAAAATGGAAAACCAGATTCTTGCAGAAAAAGATGGTCAAATTTCTTCTATTAAAGTGAAAGAAGGCGATGCCGTGCTGCAAGACGATGTATTATTGGAAATTAGCTAAAAAAAGATTCTGGTAATGAAAAAAATATTCTATATCATTGCTGCTTTGCTGTTGACGCTACCCTCTATAATAAGGGCAGATGAAAACAGTGACTTAGCAAAAACAATTACTGATGGGAAATGGATTAACCGGAGCGATGGGTACGTTGCTTCGCCAACATTCAATCCCAGTGTAGACAACAAAGAAGATTTTGAATCGGCCAAACGCTACAAAACGTTTTCTTTTTCTGAGAGCTACACCTTTACAATGGATTCGCTAAAACAGCGATATTCTGGAAAATGGAGTGCTGAAAATGGAAAAGTTACGTTGACTTTCAATCCAAAAACAGTTACCCACCTGTATAAAAACACAGATCCTAATGCACAATCCAATGGCTATGTTTCAGAAAATGAAGTATTAGACCTTGGTACGCGCGAACTGGTTTTGAAAGATGGTAAACTCAGCGGTGATGGCTATGAATACAAGAATTACTCTGGAGCTGTTTCAGGCTTGTTTAACTTTTACGAGTTCTCCGGATTTGCCAACGCCACCTGGAAGCATATGCTGATGATGATGATCGGATTCATCTTTATCTTCCTAGCCATAAAATATGACTTTGAACCGCTTCTGCTGGTTCCTATTGGTTTTGGAATTCTGATTGGTAACATCCCCATGTTCCAGGCAGTTGACTTCAATCTGCAATTAGGAATCTACGAACCGGGCTCGGTTATGAATATCCTTTACCAAGGAGTTGTGCAAGGATGGTATCCTCCATTAATTTTCTTAGGTATTGGTGCTATGACGGATTTCTCATCCTTGATTTCAAATCCTAAATTAATGTTGTTGGGAGCCGCCGCTCAAATCGGTATCTTCCTTACTTTTTTAGGAGCTCTTTGGATGGGATTTGCACCACCAGAAGCTGGTGCTATTGGTATCATTGGTGGAGCTGATGGTCCTACGGCGATTTTCATTTCTTCGAAATTGGCCAACGGATTGAACGTAATGGCGAATGGTGAAACGGTGAAAAACCTGATTGGACCTATTGCTATTGCAGCCTACTCTTATATGGCTTTGGTACCGGTTATTCAACCTCCGGTAATTAAATTGCTGACTTCGAAAAGAGAACGTTTAATCCGGATGAAACCTCCAAGAGCGGTTTCTAAACTGGAAAAAATCCTGTTCCCCATTGTCGGCTTGATCTTAACGGCTTACATTGCACCTTCTGCCCTTCCGCTCTTAGGGATGTTGTTCTTTGGTAACTTACTGAAAGAATCGACAGTAACTAAGCGCCTGGCCGACACTGCCAACTTTGCCTTGATCAACACCATCACCATTTTGCTTGGAATTACTGTTGGTGCTTCCACTCAGGCTGATGTCTTCCTGACACCATCGTCAATAAAAATCTTCATGCTTGGAGCAGTTTCTTTTGTGATTGCAACTGCTGGAGGTGTAATCAGTGCCAAAATCATGAACTTATTCTACAAGAAAGAGAATAAGATTAACCCAATGATTGGTGCGGCTGGGGTATCTGCAGTTCCTGATAGTGCACGTGTAGTGCAAACCATGGGATTGAAAGAAGACCCAACCAACCACTTGCTGATGCATGCGATGGCTCCGAACGTTTCTGGAGTTATTGGTTCTGCGATTGGTGCTGGTATTCTACTTAGTTTCTTGATGTAAGAAATAATTATTTTATACAAAAAAAGGATGTTCTCTCTGGAGAACATCCTTTTTTTGTATAATTGTACTTGTAAACCTAAAAACCATACGAATGAAAAGAATCTTCGCTTTTTTAATCTGTACTGTTATTTTTTTTTCATTACAAGCTCAATCCGAAAAGGCTACTCCAGAAAAACCACTGAACGTATTAGTGTTCTCGAAAACCTCAGGATTTAGACATCAATCGATCTCAAGCGGGCTTAAAATGTTTAGTGAACTGGCCTCAGCAGAAAACTGGAACCTTACGGCAACAGAAAACCCCAGACTTTTCACCATGGACTTTCTGGTCAATTTTGATGTCGTTGTCTTTTTAAACCCGACACAGGATGTTTTGAGTGACAACCAGCAGAAAGCCTTTGAAACGTTCATGAAGACCGGAAAAGGCTTTGTTGGCATTCATGCTTCGGCCGATTGTGAGTATGATTGGGATTGGTATGGCAAACTGAATGGTGCCTACTTTCTAACCCATCCGCCTGCACAAAAAGGTACCGTTATTTTTGAGGATCATAATCATCCGGCCATGAAAGCGTTTGAAGGCATGGACAGCTATACAACCGTTGATGAATGGTACAGCTTTAAAAGTAATCCACGCGAGAATGTGCACGTTTTGGCACGTCTGGATGAAAATACCATTAAAAAATCGGATAACGATAAGTGGAAAATGGATGACCACCCATTAATCTGGTGGCAGGAATTTGAAGGAATCCGGTCATTTTACTCCGTGTTTGGCCATACTCATGAAGCTTTTCAGGATCCAAAAATTCAAGCTCACTTTGCCGGTGCAGTAAACTGGGCAGGCAAAAGATAAGTAATAACGATAAAACGAAAAGAGCCGGTAACTGTTGAAGTTACCGGCTCTTTTCGTTTTATCATACGAGCTTTCATCAAACTACATCATGATCAGATTCCTCCTTGCTTCCAATTCTGTTTATTTAGCCAGAATGACCATCCTTTTATAGGAAGTAAGGACTTGCCAGCCCCTTGGCTACCAACAAGTCATTCAGGCAATAAAAGTCGCCTATCGCCCGGATATTATCATGATCAGAAAGAATCTCATCGGGAACCCGGATATATAAAACCGCTAAGTAGCGACTATATTTCCCTTTGGTATCTTTGATGGTCTCAACAATGGCCAGGCTTCCTTTTCGAATCAAGGATTTGACAAAGTCAGAAGTCGCTTTTCCAAGCGCATACTCTTCCGAATCTTTTCTGACTCCATAAACCTCAGGCGTATCTACTCCGTAGAGTCGAATCCGTTCGTTACGAACCCATATGTTCAGTCCCAAGTCGATGTCGATATCATAGGTGTTGCCATCCACTACCCGTTGTATTTCCACTTGATATTGGAACATGGTCTTTGTTTTTAAATTACGAATGATAATTTACAAAAAAATGCTGTCAAAATTGACAGCATTTTTAAAATTATTTAGGAAGTTGCATCCCTCGTTCTTTAGCCATTTTCTCTAACCGTTTCTGAAAGTTAGATTTTTTAACAGGCCCTTTCTTTTTATTTGCGTAAAGCTGCACCCTTATTTTATCTTCATCGACCATTGTCCGGAACAAATACATTTGACCGATTGTAATCAGGTTGGCAAGGAAATAATAATAACTCAACCCAGCTGAGTAATTATTCAGAATAAATAAGAACATCACCGGCATAATATACATCATGGTTTGCATGCCTGGCATTTGTTGGCTGCTTGCCGCCTGCGAGTTCAGTTTAGTTGAAATGACAGTAGTTACGGTCATCAACAAACAAAACAAACTCACGTGATCGCCATAAAAAGGAATGGTAAATGGCAAGTTAAAAATGGAATCATACGATGATAAGTCGGTAGCCCATAAAAAGCTTTCCTGCCGCAGTTCGATTGAGGTTGGGAAGAAAAAGAACATAGCGATCAAAATCGGGAACTGAAACAGCATGGGCAGGCAGCCTCCCATCGGATTAACGCCAACTTTTTTATACAGAGCCATGGTTGCTTGCTGCTTCTCCATAGCTTTGTCTTTACCAAACTTCTCATTTAACTCATCAATCTCTGGCTTCAATGCACGCATTTTAGCTTGAGAGATGTATGATTTATAAGTAAATGGGAAAACAATCAGTTTGATGAATACAGTAAGCAAGAGAATGATAATCCCAAAATTATCGATGTATTTCCGCAGGAAATTAAAAGCTGGGATAATCAGGTATTTATTGACCGGGCGAACAATGGCATAGCCTAGGTCAATCAAACGCTCCAACGACAAATCATACTGTTTTAAGGTATTGTAATGGTTGGGCCCAAAGTAAAACTGCATATCATAGCTTTCCTTCGTATTTCCTTCAAAAGGCAGGGCGATATCAGTAAAAAAGCGCCCCACACTATTCGGATCATCTTCCATATGCTCATAGCGCACATCGGCTGTTGGAAATGCGTTATCAGCAATAATAGTAGAGTTGAAGAACAACTGCTTCATGCTAATCCATTTGACTTTCGTCTTCAGGGTCTCCTCACTGGTTTTAGCGGTGCTCAGTTTCTCCACGTCATCATCAAAGAATTTGTAGTTGATGGTGGTGTAACGGTCTTCTCCATACTGAGATTTACGCTCCAAACGAGGCGCAGTAAATGCCCAATTAAAATTCAGATAATTGGTGTTCTGAGAGAGTAATTGATTCAATCCCTCACTTTTTACGTCGAAACCAACGAGAAAAGAGTTGTGCGTCAACTTATATTCGTACTCCAGGTAACGTCCGTTTCCGGCATTCAAACGCATGCTTAGCGATTTGCTCTCGCCTTTGTTTTCCTCGTTGAACTTTTCACGGCCTTCTTTTCCTTTATCAACCTCCGGACCATTCACCTTTAGCTGGCTCTGACTACCCGAAGGAACAAAGTATAAATCATCTGTGCGGATGCTCCGGTTTTCTGAGAAGAAGTTAAACCCAAAAAGGTTATCATCGCCTTCAAATAGTATCAAAGGCAGTGAATCGTAGGTTTGATAATCTTTCAATTCAACCGAATAGATTTTCCCCCCTTTGGTTGAAACCGTAATTTTCATCAGGTTATTTTCCAGGGTGATGAATTTCTCCTCACCTATTGCTGCTTCACCAAAAGCTCCATATTGATCCCTGACATTCTGTGAAACAGTTGAAGAATCACTTCCAAGCTTATTCTGAAGCTCAGAAGGTTGCTCCATTTCTTTGATCTGAGCCAATGCTTCTGCTTCTTTAGCACGCGAAGCTTCCACCTGAACAATGGAATCTTGTCGTCTTTTTGCAGCTGCAATCTCTTCATCCGAAGGTTGGTTCAGGTAACTGAAACCAATCAGAATCGTAAAGATCAGGACAATCCCGATAATCGTATTTCTATCCATATAAACGTTTTTTCTTTATTTGCTTAAAGTTGCTTTTACGAAAGCAACAAATAATGGGTGTGGATTTAAAACCGTACTGCTGTATTCCGGGTGAAACTGAACACCAACAAACCATTTATGGTTCTGGATTTCCATAACTTCAACCAAATCCGTGTCAGGATTAACGCCAACAGGCTTCATGTCTGATTGTTTGAAGGCGTCAAGGTACTCGTTATTAAATTCGTAGCGATGACGATGACGTTCCTTGATTTCTGCTTTCCCGTAAGCTTTATAAAAATTAGATTTTTTATTCACGATATGACAATCATAAGCTCCAAGTCTCATGGTTCCGCCTTTTTCGGTAATTCCTTTTTGGTCTTCCATCAAAGCAATCACAGGAGCAGTTGTTTTATCATTCATCTCTGTTGAATCGGCTCCGGTCATTCCCAATACATTGCGGGCATATTCAATTACCGCTATTTGCATTCCTAAGCAAATTCCTAAAAATGGAATATTGTTCTCGCGCACATATTGTGTTGCTTTGATTTTTCCTTCAATCCCGCGATGTCCAAATCCAGGTGCTATGATCACTCCTTGCAGTCCTTGGAGTTGCTCTTCAACATTCTCAGGAGTTAATTCTTCGGAATGAATCCACCGTAGCTTGATTTTAGCGCGGTTAGTTGCTCCAGCGTGAACCAAGGCTTCGACGATTGATTTGTAGGCATCTTGCAATTCAACATACTTACCTACCAAACCGATTTCAACTTCCTGTTCCGGATTTTTGTGCTTTCGCAAAAATTCATTCCACTCTTTTAAGTCCGGTTCGTTTTTAGATGGAAGTTTGAGCTTTTTCAGAACCGTCAGGTCAAGCTTTTCTTCCAACATTTTGTTGGGAACCTCATAGATGGTTGAAACGTCGATGGATTGAACAACTGCGTCAATATCCACATTGCAGAAAAGAGCCACTTTCTTCCGAATACTAACTCCCAAATCGTGTTCAGTACGCAATACCAATACATCGGGTTGTACTCCGTTTTCAAGCAGCATTTTTACAGAGTGTTGAGTTGGCTTGGTCTTCAGTTCACCCGAAGCTGCGAGGAAAGGAACTAAAGTTAAGTGAATAACCAGCGCATTGGATCCCAACTCCCATTTCAGCTGACGAACAGCTTCAACGTAGGGAAGCGACTCGATATCGCCGACGGTACCACCAATCTCGGTCACAACAATGTCGTAATTACGTTTATTGCCCAGAAATTTGATTTTCCGCTTAATCTCATCCGTAATGTGCGGGATAATTTGAACGGTTTTCCCCAGGTAATCACCGCGGCGTTCTTTGTTAATAACCGACTGGTAGATCCGACCGGTAGTCACATTGTTTGCCTGCGAAGTGGGAACATTTAAAAAACGCTCATAATGACCCAAATCCAAATCTGTTTCTGCCCCATCATCTGTTACAAAGCATTCACCATGCTCGTATGGGTTAAGTGTTCCCGGATCAACATTGATGTAGGGATCCAACTTTTGTATGGTGACAGAATATCCTCTGGCTTGCAATAACTTAGCCAATGAACTGGCTAGAATTCCTTTTCCTAATGAGGAGGTCACACCTCCTGTGACAAAGATGTACTTCGTTGCTGACAAAATCGTATATTTTTATTAGTTCCTAAAAACCTACAAAGGTAATCAATAAAAATTATCGTGCTTTAAAATCGATCCATTATAATTTAAAATTAACCATTAAAAAACCCGCTAAACTTAGCGGGTTAGATATTTTTGAAGTTAATCTTCATCATCCATGGAGTCGATTATACTAATCTTCTCTTTCAGAAATTCAATTTTTTCTTCGGTATCCTGAATCTTTCGATTTACATCATCAATCAACGATTCAGCGTTTTTTGTATTGGCAAAAAACCCGATATTATTATTCAACAAAATCAAGTCACTTTCCAATTGCTTCAACTTGCTAACATACTTGTCCCGTTCATAACGCATTTTATTATTGCCTCGTGTAGTACCCGAAATATTTGAGATCTTGGTTTTGAATTTCAACAAATTCCGTTGTTGATCATCAATTTTCAAGCTATCAAAATGCTTGTTTACGGCATCCCGGAATTCATTCTGAACCACATCTTTATCTTTAAAAGGCACATGACCAATATCAGTCCATCGGCGCTGGAATTCCTTGATGCTGGCAAGGTCAACATCTTCATCTTTCGTCAGCGTGTAGTTTTTGACTTCTTCTATCAAGTCTTTTTTCAATTTCAGATTATCGATCTGCTCTTCATCAACATGATGAAAATGCTTGGATTTATTGTCGAAGAAAAAGTCGCAGGCAGCCCGGAATCGTTTCCAGATAGCATCAGAATGCTTACGTGGAACCGGTCCTATTTCCTTCCATTTTTTCTGAATCCGGATAAATTCCTCTGTTGTTTTGCGCCAATCTGTGCTATCTTTCAAGGTTTCAGCCTGAACACACAAATCCGTTTTCATTTGCAAGTTATTTGTTTGCAATTCTTTGTTCTGAGCATAAAATTCACGCTTGGCGTCAAAAAACTGGTCACAAGCACTGCGGAATCGCTCGTAAATACGGTTATTGTCCTTTTTAGGAGCAAAACCAATAGTCCGCCATACCTTCTGCAACTCAATCAGTTCGCGCGACTTTTTATCCCAATCCCTATGATTTTTAATTTCTGCCGTTGCAATCTCTTCCGCTTTCTCGCAAAGAACAGTTTTTGCTTCCAGGTTTTTCTTTTGCTCCTGTTTCCGTCCTTCGAAATATCCCTGGTGTTTTTTATTTATTTGTGAAGTCGCCGCTTTAAAGCGTTCCCACAACTCTTCCTTTTTATCTCTTGGAACAGGGCCTATTTCACGCCATTGCTCATGGTATTTCTGCAAAATATTGAAGGCTTTAATAATAGAAGGCTCCACCAGTAACTCTTCGGCCTTTTCGCAAAGAATAATTTTGGATTCCAGATTCTTCTTCAAATCCAGATCCCGCAACTCCCGGTTAATCTTGATGTAATCGTAAAAATTTTCTACATGATGGTGATAGGTTTCCCACAGGTCTTTTAACTTAGCCTGTGGAACCAAGCCAATTTCACGCCATTCCTGCTGTAAGTCCCTGAACTCCTGAAAAGTTTTATTGATAGACTCCTTGCGGTTTACAAGGTTTTTAATATCATCGATAATCTCATATTTCCGTTGCAGATTATCCTCTTTTTCATCCTCTTGCTGGCGGTGCTGCTTATTCCGAAGCTGGCGGAAGTCTTTAAGTAGATTACGCAAATCTTCTTCGTAAAAGGCATTGGAAGGCTCAAAATCCTCTTCATTACCTCCGTCTTCCATAAATTTCTTTTTCTCGGCTTCTGCCGCTGCCCGATGCTTCTTGTAAAAGTTGATCTTAATGCTGTCAATGTCCGCTTTTATATCATCATTGGCATGTTTTTCCAATAAATCACGCAGCGCATTAATCAGTTCAACCTCGTTTAGTGTAGTGTAATCAAGAGATTCGCGAACGGGATTCACTTGCTCTGGCTCCACATTGGGAGCCTCTTTCTCTTCAGCAGCTACAGGCTCTTCGCTAGTCACCTCACCCGCCGGTTCTTTCACCTCTGCTTTGGCTTCTTCCTGAATTCCTTCCTCTGGGTTGAGCTCTTCTTCTTTCGTTTCGGCAGCTCCCTCAGGTTCTAGCTGTTGTTCTGCTGAAACGGTTTCTTCCTCAGCAGAAGTTTCTTTTTGTTCAACTTGTGATGCAGAGCTTTCAACCTCTTTGGTCTTCGAGGTGCTCTCCGGGGTCTGTTCTGGCGCATTAGCAGCACCATTTTCCTCGGGTGTTGCTTTTAACTCATCGTTCGAGTTTTTTAGGTCTTCAGGTGTCATGTAGTATTTTTTTAAATTACTATGTAATTATCAGAGAATTCGGCTCCCCTTCTGCATACGAAAATATAATATAATGTACGAATACTCAAAGAATTCAGCAATAAAGTAAGAAAAACATCCATTCAGAAACAACAAAAGCCACTTAAATAAGTGGCTTTTGTTGTTTCTGACGCAATAATTACGACTTAAGCGATCTCAATTTCACGTTTTACGGGGATGGCTTCTTTTTTCTTTCCTAAGCTTATTTTTAGGATTCCATTGGCAACTTCAGCATTAATTCTCTCTTGATCCAGTTTTTCTGAAAGTTTGAACCTCTTTTCAAAATGTCTTTTTTCAAACTCAATACGCGAGTTGATTAATGTATTTTTCGCCTCCGCTGATTCCCCTTCTATTAAATGGCTCCTAACAAGCAAAACATTATTTTCTATGGCTAATTTGATTTCTTCTTTAGAGTAACCCGGAACCAGCAATTCAAGAACAACTTCAGTATCGCTTTCAAGTACATTGGTTGACGGAGCATAAGCCAATTCTTTCTTTTCTATACGATCAGAAGTAGCATTAGCCTGAAAAAAGTCTTTTAACAAAGCATCTACTGGACTTACACCATAAACCGGACGATTAACATTTACTAGTTTCATAATTTGTTTCCTCCTAATTAATTGTTCGTTTCTAATTATATTTTTAAAAGTTTCATTCATTCTGACTGCCTAATTTCAAGTTTTGTTCCAAGAGCAAATTCAGGACAAATAGTTCAATATCGAGAAAGAAAACAAGACAATGTTTCCGAATTGACAAAAACAAGCAAGCCAATGTGACATGTTATCTAAACAGATAGATATACTTATTGATTGTAGAGGACTGTGAATTGCAAAATGTTGCTACTTTTGCAGCAAAATTGAAAATTATGCGCATTGATATTTTAACCGTTGTACCAGAGTTATTGGATAGTCCGTTTAGTCACTCCATCATCAAGCGAGGGCAAGACAAAGGATTAGTTGAAATCCATGTGCATAATATTCGTGATTTTTCTACCGACAAGCATAAGCGCACCGATGACTATGCGTTTAGCGGAGGCGCCGGCATGGTCATGACCATCCAGCCCATTGAAGCCGCAATTAAGCATTTAAAGTCGCAGCGTGAATACGATGAGATTATCTATACCAGTCCGGATGGAGAGCAATTTTCGCAAGGAATTGCCAATAAGCTGTCGCTAAAAGGAAACCTCATGATTCTTTGTGGTCATTACAAAGGTGTAGATCAGCGGGTTCGTGAGCATTTCATTACCCGCGAAATTTCAATAGGAGATTACGTATTGACTGGTGGTGAGCTAGCTGCGGCAGTTATGACCGACAGCATTGTCCGGCTAATTCCAGGTGTAATTTCTGATGAAACATCAGCACTAACCGACTCCTTTCAAGACAACCTTTTGAGCCCACCGGTTTATACCCGACCAGCCAATTATAAAGGATGGAAAGTTCCAGATGTGCTGACCAGTGGCAACGATCGTAAAATCAACGAATGGAAAGAGAAACAGGCTTATGAACGCACCCAACAGCTTCGGCCCGACTTGCTCAATGGCGATTAAGCCCGACGACAAATAACATTGTACGGGCACATACGGCATTTTCGATCGTCTTCCGTTTGCGTATACACGTTATCCAGACTAAACATTTCGGTTAGAAATTCATTCAAGCTCTCTTGAAAGGGCTGGACAATTTGTTGATAGTTGAGTAATTCATTTCCATGAAGCACCTCCGGATGAAACTCATCGTCAAAAAAATCATCGATTTTATATATCGCCGGAAGCAAGTTCGTTTTCCCGGTTGAGCGTTTAAAGATTTCAGAATAAATAAGCGTCTGAAAAATCTCTTTGGGCCTTCCGTGCTTATCCCGCTCATAAAACTGACTAATCTCCTTAAAAGTCAACTTTAGGTTACGCCCGGTCTTGTAATCAATAATACGCGTTCCATTGGCCGTTTCATCAATCCGGTCAATGGTTCCTCCCATTAAAATTTGTTGTTTCCGATCACCCAGATCAACATCAAAAGAGGCCTCGTATTGGCCTTCCAAAGCCACCATGTGAAATGGAGCAAAAGCCAGATCATTCATCAGCAATTGGTGCAAATAGGTCTCCAGATGATCTTTCACCAGAATATTTTTCCCCGTTATGCGAACATCTTTCAAATCCTTGTCTTTGTAATACTCTTTTGCAAAAGCCGCCCGGATCACCTGCTCTATTTTTGATTTGTTGACCAACAAGGCTTTCAAATGATCCTTCTGAACTTCTTTACCCACAAAGTCCTGATATAGCAGCTCCATGGCGTAGTGAAACAAGTTCCCGAACAAACGTGGATCAACATCTTCCAGCACATCATCGGTTTCTTTAATGAAGGCAATATGCTTAAAGTAAAACTTCAACTTACAATCGAGATAGGTATTCAGCGCACTGGGACTTAACTTACGTACTGCATAATTCTCCAATAATTTTTCCTGATGGGCAGCCGTGGCCGGGATAGCAATTGGAACATTGCCTGACGATTTAAAATTGAAGTCGAAATAATACTCCTTAGGCTGAATGGCCGAATCGTATTTTAGCTGAAACAAATAGCGGCTCATTTCTCCGGAATTCAAGCCATCAGTAGCCGAATTGTACACCAGCACCACCTCTTCGGCCCGGTGCAACAACCGATAAAAATAATAGGCATACATGGCATCGTGCTCCTCATAAGCCGGCAGTCCAAAAGCTTTCCGAAGATGATAAGGAATAAAGGAATGAATGGGCGTGGATTTAGGCATCTTGCCTTCGTTAACTGAAAATAAAACCACTTTTTTAAAATCAAGCAAACGCGTCTCCAAAAAGCCCATGACCTGCAAGCCCGTCAGAGGCTCCCCTTCAAAAGGAATGGAAACCCGCTGAAGATGCTGAACCAGCAAACGAAAGAACAGCGACACAGACACCTTCGCAGTCCCTAGCTCAGCGAGTGTGTCAACCAGTCGCTGAATGGAAAGGTAGGCTTGATAAAGATATTCTCCTTCCAGTTTTACAGGCGCTTCTTCCCCACTCGAAAAACGCAAGCCTAGCATCCGGATAACTTCCATGAGATAATTAGCACAAGCTTTCCAGTTCGATTGGGGTGAAAATATTAAACGCAGCAAGTCATTGCGATCCAACTCCTGTTGCCGCACATGAATTTTGTTTTTACTTAGAATTTCGGCCACCAAGCCTTTGGTTTCATCACTTGCAATCAGCTGGTGTTTCAGCAGCGCCAAAACCGGGCGGTGATAAAAGGCTGGATCACCATCCAGCTTGCGACTGTTTTTCTGCAAGTCGATCAACAAAGTAATCAAGCTATAAACAGGCGTGTTTTGCAAGGCATAGCCCATGGTAATGTTAATCTGCTTAAACCGCGATCCGGCAGCAGAAATTACCGGCACCAACATGCTCTCATCAGACAACACTAAAGCTGTTTCATCAAAGCGATTGCCTTTAATCTCATCCTGAAACAAATCCCGATAGTGAATGACCTGAGCTTGTGCCACCTGTCCAGGAACCGATACCAAGCTGATCTTGGTATTCTTTTGCTCTCCGGCATCCAAGTTGAAACCTTCAGGCGCGGGAAATTCCAATCGGTTTCTGCGAATAAAAAGTCCTGCCTCTTGCGATGGATCATTCAGCAACTGCTCCTCATAATCCCAAAAGAACAGCGCTCGTCCTGCTGACTGAAACCGCTTGAACAAATTATTTTCACAGCGGTTCAGGGCATTGAAACCAACAAAAACAAATTGATCACCTTCCGGTAGGCCGATTTCACCTCTTTCGAGTTTCTCAATTATTTCACGATAAACCAATCCGGTGTAGCCCGAATTCTGTTTCAGCAACTCCTCACGAAAACGCATATAAATGGCGGGCAACTTATTCCAGAAAGCCACAAATTTATCGCGATTAACCGAACCTTCAGATCGACCAAGACTTCCCCAGAACGATTCAATTGCTTTCTTTTGTTCGTCTGTCAGGTAGTCAAACCGGGCTTCCACCTCTTTTATATCTTCTATATTCTGAAATAAATCACTGGAATCCAGTCGGTATTTATCGATGTCGTTAAAGTCATTTAGCAGAATTTCGCCCCAAAAGAAAAAATCATCAAGACTTTCATCATGACCGGTTTCGGCAACATAAATGCGATGCAAATGCAAGATCAGGCTAATCTGGTCTGATATTTGCATCCCCGACATGCGTAACACCAATTCATCAATGGTAATGGCTTCCGGCCCGATAATTGGCGATCCCACCAGTTCATTTAAATAAGCATTAAGAAAAACACTGGCACGCCGACTTGGGAATACCAAGGATATACGATGAAGATCTGAACCATAAGTTGCATATAAATGTTGGGCAACCTGAGTTAAAAAAGGAGTCATGCTAAATTATTTTTGTTAAAGATAATACTTAAATTTAGCCAAGCAGAAAAGAATTTTCACTATTGGGAATAAACCGATAAAAATGAATGAATTATAAATTTTAAATAAGCACCATGAAAACAAGCAAACTAATTTTGATACTCCTTTTATTTTGCCTGAGCGGCTTTGCTCAAACCGAACCCAACCCCTTACTTTCAACGCCTTATATTGAAGTTACTGGTGAAGGAGAAATGGAATTGGTTCCGGATGAGATATTTCTTCAGTTTACGCTGAAAGAACGTTACGATGGAAGGACCAAGATCAATATCGAAGACCTGGAAAAAAAATTGAAACAACATTTAAAGGTCAATCAGTTCGATTTAAGTAAGCTAAGCTTGGCCGATGCTGATGCCGATTTTGTAACCATCAAGCGTAAAAACAAAGATGTACTGGCTTCTAAAAACTACGTGTTGGAAGTAAGCAGCACCAGCGAATTGGCCGATGTTTGGGAAATTCTGGATGAAATTGACGTATCAAATGCCTACATTCAAAGAGTTGACCACAGCCAAATGGACGAGTTCAAAAGAGAAGTCAAAATCAAAGCTATTAAAGATGCGAAGGAAAAGGCAAGCTATTTGCTCGAAGCAGTTGATCAGAAATTAGGAAAGGTGCTGTTTATTCAGGAGCGGGCAAGCTTCAACCAACCTTTTGCAAAAAACATTCGAATTAGGGGGACCGCTGCGATGATGGAAGACAGCAGCATCGAACCGGAGCCTGAAATCTCATTTGAAAAAATGAAATTGAATTACAAAGTATTTACTCGCTTTGCTATTAGCGAACAGCCCGTCAACCAAGGCGCTTCAACCGAAATTTAGTCTGACAAAAGTGCCCTGGTTCGCTTGTTTTTTAGAGCCATTAAAACTAACTTCACCCTGAACAATGCAGACCAAAATTAAGCCTATCTGAAAATTTCAACTCATGAAAATTCGAATCAGCCTGCTGTTAACTGCTCTTTCTCTTTCGGTCTTTGCTCAAACTCCAGCTTTCAATAAAAATGCAGAACTTGGGCGGGGAATCAACTTGGGAAATATGTTTGAAGCACCCAGCGAAGAGGCTTGGGGCAATCCGCTCAAGGATTACTACACGGCGATTATTGCCGGAAAGGGCTTTGATCATGTGCGGATTCCCATTCGCTGGGAGCCTGAGGATCGCAGTATGGCCGATTCGCCCTACACCATTGATGAGACCTTTTTGCAACGCATTCAGCATGTCGTCGATTTAGCGATTGAAAACAAGATGCATGCAGTAGTCAACATGCATCACCACGAAGCATTGTTTGAAAATCCGGAAGAACAAAAGCCTCGCTTTTTAGCCATGTGGAGTCAGATTGCCACATATTTTGCTGATTATTCGGACAGCTTGGTTTTTGAGATTCTCAATGAACCCAACGGAAACCTCACTGCTGAAAAATGGAATGTTTTCCTGGCCGATGCCCTCCAAACCATCCGCCGTACCAACCCCAGCCGCTTCATTTTGATTGCAACGGCTGAGTATGGCGGATTAGGCGGCTTATCTAAACTACAGCTTCCGAACGATGACCGACTGATTTTGACCATCCACTATTACAATCCATTCTCCTTTACCCATCAGGGTGCCGAATGGATTGGACCAGAAGCTGACCAGTGGCTGGAAACAGAGTGGAACGACACTGAACCCGAACGGCAAATGGTGCAGGCTGATTTTGCACCAGCTATTCAATTTAGCAAAACCAATAACATCCCTATTCATGTGGGCGAGTTTGGGGCTTACAATAGAGCCGACATGTACTCGCGAGTACGCTGGACAACTTACCTTGCCCGGTATTTTGAATCGCAAAACTTTAGCTGGGCTTACTGGGAGTTTAGTGCCGGCTTTGGGATATTCAGACCTCTAAGCAACACGTTTAGGCACGAACTGATTGACGCCCTGCTGCACAATGAGCTAGCCGAGCCAACTCCGGTTACCCGAAAAGCATTAATTAAAACAGACTTTGAACAGGATGGCGATATGGGAGGCTGGAACCTGTACAACAGTTCCGGCGCATCCTCTTCCGGCTCCGTAAGTGACGGAGGACTAACACTTAGCATCACAAATACCGGAACCGAATCCTGGCATATCCAATTGGTCTTAAACAATCTGAATCTGGAAAATGGTAAAACCTATGAAGTCCAGCTACGGGCAAAAGGCACTGATAACCGTCCGATAAGTGCCAGCACCGGCATGAGTCAGGCCCCATGGAACTCTTACAGTGGCAATTACTCTTTTAACATGACAACGGAGTTCCAAACCTATTCTTTCAGTTTTCAAATGCAAAACGACACAGACATCAAGGCCCGCCTTGTGCTTAACTTAGGCTATTCTGACAGCGAGTTTATTCTTGATGAAATTGCGGTGTATGAAATTAGTATAGGGACAGAGAGCTCAGCGCTGAAAGAGAAAAAGTCTTTTTTTTACCCAAATCCAACCGACGGAATGATCAATTTTTCAAAAGCAGACAGTACCAGCCAGGTTTTGATTTACTCCTTGACTGGACAACTTATTCTGCAGAAAGAGATTTCAGCAGATCAGCAGGTTGACTTAAACGGACTCCCCAAAGGGCGATATCTGATCAGATGGCCATACAAAGGGACCATTCAGTCAAGCAAACTCATAAAGCAGAATTAAACCGAGAGGATCAGCGAGCAATAGCACTAAATGGTAATAAGTTTTATTATTCCCTTCTGTTGAGTTATCAATCATACATGATTCGCCAAAACCGCCCCTGCACATCATCCGTAACAAACAGAGATCCATCAGGCCCTTGAGCCAAGCCACAGGGCCGGCAGGCTGCATCTTGTGGACTGTTCACCTTATCCACCCCAGCAAAGCCATCGGCAAATACTTCCCAGTCTCCTGACGGAAGGTTACCCTCAAATGGCACAAAAACAACGAAGTAACCTGCTTGTACTTCCGGTGCCCGATTCCATGAACCATGAAACGCGATGAAAGCACCATTCCGATAGTATTTAGGGAACATGTCGCCAGTATAAAAAAGCAAATCATTAGGAGCCCAATGCCCGGGGAATGCCATAATTGGATCATCCTTTGCAGCGCACAGCCCCAGATCGCGTCCATTGCCACCCTACTCAGGTCCCAATACTTTTTTCTGCTGCATCGGATCATAATAGCAATACGGCCACCCAAAATCGGAGCCCTTTTCCACCAATAAAAATTCTTCGCCAGGAAGTTCAACATCGTACAACTGAGGGAAAAGCTGGCTCAACTGATCCCGACCATGCTGCACTGCAAATAGCTTATTTTGAGCCGAATTCCAATCCAACGCTACGGCATGCCAAATACCCGTTGCAAAACGTTCACCATCCAAAACCTGATCCTGACCAAGCTGATCGGCTTTAAACCTCCAGATACCAGCATGTCGCTCCAAGAGCGGACATGGATTCATGCCGGGCAAACCTCTGGTTCGGCTATGCTCCATACAAGCATTTGAAGGTGCGCCAATAGTCACGTATAAATTGCCCTGCTGGTTGAATGTCAGTGGCTTGGCGGCGTGCTGACTATTGTGTGGCAAGCCATCAACAATGATTTCTGCTACCTCATGCGGTAAAAGCTGGCTGTAAACCATGGGATATCACACCACTAAGGTGTCTGATCCAAAATACAGGTAATTATCTTTTAAGGCTATTCCGGTTCCACAATGCTTGCCAAAATATCGAATTAAATCTGCCCGCCCATCATTGGTTGTATCCCGCAGACAAACAATGCCTCCCCCATTCTTCAGGCGATTCAACGAAATATAAATATCGCCCTGATTATTCACCTGAATATGCCGGGTCTAACCAAGCGTATCTGCAACAACTAAGGCCAAGAAACCATCCAGCAAAGTTAATCCACCATTGTCTTCATCGGACCTAATCGCATCGAGTTTATGGTCGCTCCGCTTACACGCTAAAGAACAACCAAGCAAAACCAATAATAGCACAAACGATCTCATAATTTAGTTTTTACAGATGATATCCCGAGATGTTTCAAGGATCATTCAATAAAAATGAAGCAAATAGCAAGGTTTGAAAAAACAATAATGACGACCAAAGGTCAAATTAGCGTATAGCCGGACAATCACTTAATGACCCCAAAAAAGAACACGGCAATAAAAAATTTGTTTTTTGTCCCAAATTCACTCGAATATCAACAAACACCAATTCAGCATGATGATTTAATCGAACGAAGGGAACTATGCCTCTGCAAGCCAAGCATAGACCATTCTGATCATTCAATATTATATGGATCGAACTAAAGAGGCCGCTTCAGCGTGATGCTGAAACGGCCTTCATGTGAAAACCTAAGCAAGGTCAGACAACAGATTTTTCTACAACTGTCTTTTTCCGATTCACCACGACATAAAGAACAATGAAAGCAACAACTAATACCATCGGCAAGACAGACATATTGCGCAAAGTTATTTGTGGGCCGTCCGTTTCAATTGATTTACCCATAATTGGCAGCACCATAGATGTAGCCACAAAGCCAGCACCTCCAAGAATAGACATGCCTAAAGCCCCACTTTTCGGAATATACTCCGAGGCAACACCAATCATAGTAGGCCAGAAATAGCAAACACCGATAGCAAAAACAGCTGCTGAAGCTAGCGTCATGGCTGCACCACTAGAGATACTGAGAAGCAGCAAGCCAATCGTGGCAATAACCGATGATCCCAGCAAAATACCAATTGGGTTCAAGCGGTGAATTAATGTGCCGGCAAAGTAGCGCCCAACAGCCATAATTCCGGTGACAACCACCAAAATAATCATCGGGTTGATTCCATTTGTCATCAAAAGAGCGTTAATCCATTGTGTGGTACCCAATTCGGTTGAAGCCGTCAGCAGCATGCAAAACAAAACTAAGGGGAACAGCAGGCTTATTTTATTAATCAACCGTCCTTCAATTAAAACCAAGATAAAAATAGCACCAACAAGCAAGTAGGGCCATGTGTCTTCAAAACTCAGACTCAAGGAAGGAACTGAGGCCACTAAAATCATCAGCAGCACAGTGGCAATAATCGTATAAGGCGCACCAATATTACGCATCATTTCCTTGTAACTTACACCACTGGTAACACGTTCGGTTTCAGGAATTTTCTGCCCCAAGAATAAATAGCCGTAAATCGCCAGTGGAATAAATAACAAGCTGACCAGAATTTCCCAGCGAAGACCAATGACATCCATCACCAACCAAGCTAATACTCCTCCAATAACAATACCCCCGGGGAACCAAACATGAAAGCGGTTCAGCATTTTAGTTTTGTTATCTGGGAATAAGGTAGCCACAAGTGGGTTACAGGCTGCTTCAACACTCCCATTTCCAAAACCAATAAATACATTGGCAATAAACAGCGAAATCATGTCGCGCGCGAAAAGCAACAGGATAATTCCAATAAGATGCATCCCAAAAGCCAGCCAAACAATAGTCCTGGTTTTTACTATGTCAATAATGAAACCACCCAAAAACATAGCTATTGCAAAGCCCCAAAATGCCGGACCAAACGCATAGCCAACTTGCTCTTTGGTCAAGCCGTAATCTGTTGAAAACACACCTTCAATTTTAGCGCGGATTGCAAAGGTAATGGCTGTTACCAACAAGGCTAGGCAGCTCGCAATAAAGAGTCTTTTTTGATTCACATTCTCCATAATTTTAAGTTTAGATTATTTGATTTAAAAACAAGCGCATTTCAAGATTTAAGCACCCTATGAACTGGATTAGAGATGAACAGCCTCTTCTTGCTGGATTACTTCTTCTGACGTGAAGAAACCTACGAGATGGTTCTTCAAAGTCCCCTCTTCTGAGAGAAACAAATCGATGCATCTTGTGGGACTGACTTCTATTGGCGAGGGTTAAAAATGTCCTTTGAAGTAATTCTTGTGCTATGTGAATATCCGACTGGTGCATCGAACAAGGTGCTTGTCCTTTTGACAAATTCGCAGCAGCATAAGAGAACGGAACAGAACACCTCAGAGAGAAGAAGAAAATAAATTGATCGATGTGATCCATTTCATCAGTTGATTTAGTTTATTAGTCCGGTAAAAATAAAAAATTCGCGTATTAGTAATCTTTTAATTGATGCGTTATAAAACACTTTTTAATTATTATCCGAAAAGAAATGAATCAAACACACGATTTTCCTTTGAATACGCAACTTTTTTTATAAAATTAGTCTCAAGTATATAATGCATTCTGTTTGATAGCTAAAAAATGAGCCAGACCAAAAAAAATAAAATATGGGGACGATTAAGCCGATGGAGCTTGGCGCTCTTTTTGGGGCTGGTTTTACTAGGCGGGGGCCTGCTCGTTTTCTTTGCTGATAGTCTGATACAAAAAGAGCTGAACGCCTATCTGAAAGAAAAAACAGCTGGACAATACTATCTGAAGTTGGATGACTTATCCATTAATATATTTACCCGAAGTTTATCGATTCAAGAAATTGAGCTCCAAAAGCAAATAGCGACTCAATCATCTGATTTTCTGAAGGCGCAAACACTTTCGCTGCACGGCATTGACCTATACAAGCTACTTGTATACAAAAAACTACATGTGAAAAAGTTGGAGATTGTTTCTCCAAGCTGGACCCTCCAAACAGACAGTTTGAAGATGGAAAAATCCGAAAGTCCGTTTGCTTTTATCAAACATCTCCAGTCGCTATTCGGTAAAAACCTACGTTCGATTGCCTTCGATGAGATTGCATTGAGCAACGCCGGATTCATTGAAGAACAAATCTCAAGCCAGGTACAGCCAGATACGATGGGTGCCTTGAATCTAAATATTGGTGTTTTGAATTTTTACACTGATTCAGCTTTGTTGAATCAACCAGAGGATTTCTTTCAGGCCGATGATATTTTCCTCAGGCTGGAAAATTTTAAAAAAGCTCTTAGCGACAGTATTCACGAGCTTCAAATTGAAAAAATTCAATATTCATTAAAAAATAAGGATATCACAGGTCAGCTGATTCAACTCGCACCAATAACAAATAAATCTCCTGGCCGAACCCAATATTTTGTCACCATTCCTGAAATCATGATCAAATCTGATCAACTAAAAAATTTATTCCAAAAAGACAGCATTTACATTGATTCATTATTTCTCCACCAGGCAGATATTAAAGTGGTGCCCATGGGAAATGCCCCGGAAATGAATTTCAGGAAAATCAGGGAATTTGATTTGTATCAGCTGGCCGAAGGCGAATTCAAACAACTCACGATCAGTCATCTGTCTATGAATGCGCGCAAACTGCAGATTGAGCGCAAAGGCAAGGACAAATCAAGTATGCAGGAATTTTACGACCTGAACGTGCATCTTGACAATTTTGTGCTCAACGATCATTCGTTTAATGAACCCGACCGGATCTTGTATGCAGAAAATTTGTACCTGCAGATTGACAACTATTACTTGTTGATGAATGATGATGTTCACCGGTTTGACGCTACAAACATTGTGGCTTCAACCAAAACTAATCGCATTCAGGCCAACCAATTGCAGTTGAAACCCAATCAAAATCCAAACACGAATTTAACCATGGTGAACATGGAATGCGACAGCATCCGACTGAAGGACATCGACCTGAAACGATTGTTTCACAAGCGCGAGATGCCGCTGCAGTCCGTTCTGGCCTACTCCCCTAAGTTGATCATCAACCAAGGGGAAAAGACACGGAAAGATCAGCGTGAAACCAACAGCTTGCTATATTACTTCATTCGAAACTACATCAAAGGTGTTTATGCCAACGTGGTTGAATTTGACCAGGGGCGTTTTGTTATTAATTCGGATGAAGGCCTAGAGCAATCCGGCGAGATTTCGTCAAATTTCAATTTTAAGCTGACTGATTTCTCGCTCGATTCGATCAGTGCAGAACGAACCGACAAGCTGTTTTTTGCCACTAATATCGAACTGACCTTCACGGATTACAACATGAAACTGCTGGACCAGATTCACCGTCTGCAGATAGACCGAATTGATGTCTCATCGTACAACAATCAGGCGAGTATAACCAATTTGCACTTGTTTCCCGATGCTCCGGAAAAGAATGCCCGACTCCTGAAAAAGTTCAATCGCTCGCAGATTTATGAGATCAAAATCCCACGACTGGCTCTGAGTAATACGAACATCCATCAAGCATTCTTTCGGAAAAACTTGCGTATCAATAATTTCTCAATCATCGAGCCAAGTATTTCGCTCGAAGTATTTTCGCGGTCCGGAAATCAAGCGAACAGGACCAGCCCACGAGAACTTTACGAACTGCTGAATAATTACATCGAAAACATTTCTATCGGCAAAATCGCTGCTCCTAACGGCAATATTCAGCTAGTCACGCATAGCCGAAAAGGCAAGACAATTTCATTCAACAACAAGTTCAGTGTCGAACTAGAGAATTTTCACCTAAACGAGGCTGAAATTGAAAAAAACAAGTTGTTTTTTGCCGATGACTTTGAGCTCAAAATTGAAGATCAGTTATTCCAACTATCCGATAATGTGCATAATCTGCAGGCCAGCGAGATTGGAATTTCCTCGAAAAAGTCAGAGATCTACATTCGGAATGCCATTTTATACCCCGACATAACGAGTAAGATATATGGCGATTTACCCTTGCATTTTCATATCAATGTTCCGGAGATCAAACTGCAAGGGGTTGATTTAGAAGAAGCTTATTTTGAACAAAAACTGGATGTTGATCGATTTTTAATCCACCAACCGGTGATTAACCTTTACCGGTCGGAAGGACCTCAGAAGCAGGTTAATTTTAAAGATATCGCTGTTCCTTTACCCAAAGAAATGCAACGATTGATGATTGCCCAATTCAGACTTACAGAAGGGCAAATTAATATTTTCAAAACCAACGAACTGCAAGAAAGCAAGATCTTGACGTCCAAGGTCCAGATGATTGGAGAGAATAACAGCTTAATCAGTCAGACAGCCAACACACCCGCCACCTTTAAGTCCAACTCTATTTCGACTACCTTAAGTCAAGTCATATTCAAACCTGAAAAAGGAAACGTTGATTATACCGCTGACACGGTTCACTTTTCAACCCGCGAAAGAGATCTAACCATTAGTAGACTGTTATTGAAAAACACGGCAGTTGCGCAGGGGAAAGGCTTTGTTCAGCTGGAAATTCCGGCATTAGCATTTAAAGAAGTGGACATTGAGCAAGTACTGAATGAAAAAAGGCTTCATTTTGAATCGATTCAGGCTGAAAAACCCCAGCTAACCATCCAAGAGAAAGGTAGCGGCAATTCCCAAATAAACCTGTACCAGTTAGGAATTCCGTCTGATATTTCACCTTTAATCACCGAAATTGCCGCCCATCAAATATATTTGAATGATGCGGAGCTGATCAGCCATGTCGGAGATCAAACCAAGCGCATTCCCAATCTTTGGATTGAATTGCAGGAATTTGCCATAGACACCCTTCCGGCAGAACATTTATTGGGCGCCCAATCGGTTCAATTGAACTTAAAGAATTATGCTTTCTCCGACAAGGCTGATCTTTATAATTTTCATTTGGGCGAAATCCAGTTTAACAACCAGAACAACCACCTATCTATTGCCGACATAAAAATTAATCCACGTTACAGTAAGCAGCAGTTTCAATCCGTAATTCCCTTTGAGACTGATCATTATCAGGGAACAATCAGCCGGTTGGACCTGCTAAACCTAGACTTGAAACGATGGTACGAACAAGGTAAATTAACCGCCTCTCAGCTGGTTGTTGATGGTGGGGCGCTAAACATTTACCGCGATAAAAGAACAGCTGACGATCCGAACAAACAATCGAAAATGCCGCAGCAGATACTCAAAGATCTGGAACTCCCAATTTACTTTGATACGCTGAAACTGCTCAACTACAATCTATTTTATGAAGAACAAACTCCAGAGAGGCCGCTACCCGGACTAGTCTATTTTAAAAATATGACTATTCGTGCCTTCCCGGTAACCAACCTGCCTTATCTATTAAACGCTAAGCCTGAGCTAACGGTAAAATCAAGTGCCTGGCTTATGGGCGAATCGCTGATGGAAACCACCATGAACTATGACCTGCTATCGGGCACCAATCAGTTTCAAGTTTCGGGAAAACTCTCCCCTTTCGACTTGACTTGCTTGAACCCAGTAACCCGAAATGCTGCTGGGATCGCTGTTCGCTCAGGACGTCTCGACCGATTTGAATTTGAGTTTGAAGCCGATCAAAACCGGTCCCACGGAAAGTTGAAGTTTGCCTACGACAATCTTAAAATTTCTATTTTGGAACAAAAAGATGGCAACACCAAAGAAGCCAAATTCATTAGCTTTTTAACCAATAGTCTAGTGCTAAAGTCGAAACATCCACGAACGCGGATTCTTCTTCCCGATGAGATTAGTTTTAGCCGGGATCGTCAAAAATCAATCGTCAATTATTGGTGGAAATCCATTTTCAGTGGCGCCAAAAACACATTTGGAATTGATGAAAATGAGTGATCGGAAAGAGATTTTTTAATTAACAAAAAATAGCTACTTTTATAGTCTGCAACTAACTTGTCTCATCAATCCCTAGCCCACTTGAAACGACTGACCACATATTTAATCCTTAGTACGCTAATATTCTGCATCAATCCCAGCCAAGGAAAAGCGGAACAAAAAAGCCTGCTCGTTATCTATTCCTGTAATGCCAACTTTCATATTTATCAAGAATCTCAAGTGGCTCTCAATGAATTTTTCCCTGAAAAGGATTATTATATTGACACCGAATTCCTGGATTCAAAGCGCTACCCCGAAGGACAATTGAAGTTCAATATCTTTCAACAAATTCAAACCAAGCAAAAGGGTCGACATCCTTATGACCTGGTTATTGCCTGTAACGACAATGCCGTTGAGTTCTGCCTGGAGTACCAGACTCGATTATTTAAAGAAACCCCAATTATTTTTTGGGGAGTGAATAACAAGGAAAAGGCTTTAGAACAGAACAACAATCCATGGGTGACTGGGCTTATTGAAAATATGGCTCTTGAAAGTACCTTGAGCCTCATTCAGACTCTTCACCCAAATCAAAGTCATTTGCAGGTTATTACCGATAATACAACGACAGGTTTAGCGGATTATAAGCTTTTTAAGCAAGAAATAAGCCTGTTCCCAACATTCACCTACGAAACCATCAACAGCAGCCATTTTACCCTTGATGAGCTGACAAACAGACTGAAGAATATAGCGCCCAACGATTTAGTTCTGCTATTGGCTTCCTACCGGCTCAAAGACTATTATCTGGGCCCCAACCAAATTATTGATCTACTGACAAAAAGCACAACAAATATCATCTACTACGCATACGACGAAGGCGTTGGCCGCGGATTTATGGGGGGCACAAACGTAAACTATTACGACCACATGTATGCAGCCTGCCTAATGGCTAAGCAGGTATTGGCCGGAGCACCCATTGCCAACTTTAAGGTAAGTGACAATATACCTACTCATAACCTAATTGATTACAAGCAGCTAACCAAACACAAAATTGAGCCCAACCTGGTCCCCAAACGAGTGAGGATAATAAACCATCCCAAACAGACTCTTGAAATTTCACACATCGAATTATTAAAAATTACGACGACCATTCTGGGACTCTTTCTTTTGCTTTTGTTGATTATCTATTTCGTAAATACCAAACGTAAGTCGGAAAGAGCTATGCGGATGACCGCTGAAAATTACCTGGCCATTTTCAATGAAAACCATTCCATCATGTTACTAATTGATGGTAACACGCAACAAATAAGAGGAGCCAACAAGGCTGCCGCTAAATTCTATGGGTACAGCCATGAAGAGCTCAAAAAGCGATCTTTTCGTGATCTATGTCAACTACCACAACTTGACATCAATGCCTTTTTTGTGCAGTCTCAAAAGCAAAACAATCAATTTGAACAAAAACACCAACTCAAAGATGGCAGTATAAAAGAAGTAGAGATTCACTGCGGAAAAGTTTTCTTTGATAATAATACCTACCTTTATGCCATTATTCATGATATATCGAAGCGGATTGAAGCTGAGAAAGAATTGATTGAAGCAAAAAAACGTGCCGAAGAAAGCGACCGGTTAAAATCTGCTTTTCTAGCCAACATGAGCCATGAAATCAGAACCCCGATGAACAGTATTCTAGGTTTTTCGTCTTTGCTTGAAGAGTATGCCTCGGAAGTTAACATACGGCAAGAGTTTATCCGGCACATTCAAACCAACGGAGAACATCTCCTCACGCTGATCAATGATATTATTGATTTGAGTAAGATTGAGGCCAACCAGCTAATCATTAAAAAGCAAGATTGTAATTTGATTAATATATTGGAAGATGTTCATGAATTGGTAAAAAATCAACTGGAGAATAATCAAAAGTCTCATCTCAAACTAATCCTGGCGAAAGAAACTCAAGCATCCGAATTTATCATCTCAACAGACGCTGTTCGTTTAAAGCAAATCTTGCTAAACTTACTGGGTAATGCGATCAAATTCACCGACCAAGGAGCTATCGAGTTTGGCTTTAAATATCGGGAAGATGGTATAATCCAGTTTTTTGTTAAGGATACCGGTATCGGTATTCCTGCCAGCAAGCAGCAGAAGATATTCTCGGCCTTTCAGCAAATAGAGGAACATGCCAACCGTAATCCCGGAGGTACTGGCCTCGGACTTTCAATCACCCGCTCCTTAGTTGAAAAACTTGGTGGGCATATCTGGGTGATGTCTTCCGAAGGTGAAGGTGCTCGTTTTTACTTTACCATTCCCGCTACAGAAGAATTAGTTGAAGCCTAAGAGCAGCCACTAATCCTGCTTGGTAACCATTAAGCGACGTACGCGGTAAGGCTTTTTATTTTGACCTTCGTAGTATGTGCGCATCACCATTTCAGCTACAATTCCAATGGTCATAAACTGAATGCCGCCCATGACCAGAATCATTCCCAAAATCAATATTGGCTTACCCCAAATGTCGCAACCAAAAAGCTTTAAAATCAGAAGATAGAAATTGATCAAAAAACCAATTCCAAGGGTAACAATACCGATTCCGCCAAAGAAATGCATCGGGCGCTGCATGTATTTTTTAAAGAAAACCATTAAAACCAGGTCACTAAATACGCGCGTGGTCCGACTCAGATTATATTTTGATTTTCCGAACTCGCGAGCCCGGTGATTCACGTCAACCTGGGTGAGACGGGTAGATCCTTCCAAGGCCAAAAGCGCCGGAATAAATCGATGTAATTCGCCATAAATATGAATGCTTTTGATCGCTTCGTTGGTGAACACTTTTAATGTACAGCCCAAATCTTTCATCCGAATTCCGGTGGCTTCACGAATAAGGTAGTTGGCCACTTTGCTGGGAAGTTTACGCAAAAAAGCGCCATCTTTCCGATTGGCGCGCACGCCGGCAACCATATCCCACTCCCCTTCGATTGCCATTTTTAGCATCATGGGAATATCATTCGGATCATTCTGCAAGTCACCATCAATCAAAGCCACATATTCACCTGAAGCGGCATCAATACCAGCCTGAAGAGCAGAGCTTTGTCCGTAATTCTTTTTCAGCTCAAGCAGCAAAAAATGCTCATCATTAATCGCTTTCACTTCTTCACGAGTCCGATCGGTTGAACCATCGTCAACGAAAATGGCTTCGTAATCGAAATCTTGTAGGGCAGTTTTTATTTGTTCGCTAAGTGGTCTAATGTTTAACTCTTCGTTGTAAACACAAATAACCAAACTTAATTGCTTCATAGATTTTCTGTTTATGGCGATTAAAGGATATCTTTGCCGAAATTTTTTATTATTTAGCGGCACGAAATTAAGAAAAAGGCTGAAAGTTATCTAATAGAATGCTCATTAAAATCGAATTCAACTCATGCTCAAACAAATAAAAATCGCCCAATATTATCCCTGGTTCATTTTTCTCTTTGCCTTAGTCATTTATCTATCAAATCTTGGAGCGAGCAGTATCTATATTCTGGATGAAGCCAAAAATTCAACCTGTGCTGCCGAAATGTTTGAACGGGGCGATGTAATTGTCCCCACCTTCAATCAGGAGCTACGTACCGACAAGCCACCTTTGCATTACTTTTTCATGATGCTGAGTTATGCTATTTTCGGGGTAAACGCTTTTGCTGCACGTTTTTTCTCAGCTGTTTTTGGAGCGCTCACCATTTTGATTACCTTTTTGTTTGTCCGCCGTTTTCATTCTGAAAAAGCAGCCCTTTGGAGCAGTTTTGTATTGCTGTCATCCATTCATCTTACCATCCAGTTTCACCTGGCTGTTCCCGATCCTTACCTGATCTTTTTCTTCACAGCCAGTATCTACGCCTTTTATGCAGCCGTAAAAGAAAAACGGTTCATCGATTTATTGCTGTTATATGCATCCATTGGATTGGGCACCTTGTCGAAAGGTCCAGTAGCCATTGGGTTACCTGGATTGGTTTTCCTGTTATTCCTGATTTTAAGCAAACGATTTAAATGGAGTGAGATTAAACAATTGCGCCCTTTTATGGGTGCAGCTATTGTTTTATTGATTGCCCTGCCGTGGTATATCTTAGTGCACCTAAAAACCAATGGCTTATGGTCCGCAGGGTTCTTCCTTAAACACAACTTAGGCCGCTTTTCCAGCGAAATGGAAGGCCATGGAGGCTTATTTATCCTTACGCTTTTCTTTGTATTGATAGGCCTGTTCCCTTTTTCAGCTTTCATTATTCAAGCGATAAAGAAAGCCTTTGCCAACCGTAAAGACGATTTCACCTTGCTAAGCTTGGTGACAGGAATCACGATTGTCGTGTTCTTTTCCATTTCCCGAACCAAGTTACCCAACTATACGGTGCCCGCTTATCCTTTTTTCGCCATTCTTCTAGGCTTATGGCTGTCGCAGCTTAAAGTTAACGAATCCCGTCTGAAAGGCAGCATGCTGGGACTTCTCATCTTCAGCCTTCTGTTAGTTCCGGCTTTATACATAGGTATTAAGTTTGATCCTGCATTAGCTCATTTAAACTACCTGGCTTTCTATTTTCTTCCCATTCCACTGGGAATGATTGCAGCGTATTATTTATTTTCAAAACAGCAGATCATACAGTCGCTACAGGTCGTTGGTCTGAGCACAATATTGGGCGCTCTCTGTTTTATTGCCATTGTATTTCCAAAAATTGATCAGGAAAATCCGGTGGTTAAAAGCATCCATTTGCTGGAAAGCAAAGAGGTTCGGTATTTCCAAAAATTCAACCCATCCTTTGCCTTTTACCTTCAGAGGGAAATTGAGTTTGTAGAGGCTGATCAGTTCGCCAATTTCTTCAATGAGTACCCTGACGGGGTGATCATTTCCACCAAACGAAAACTAGAGGGCGTTCGTTTGCCCAACGATATGGAGGTTACCTTTTCATCACGCGACATTATGGAACGCCCCACAACCGTATTGCTAACTCGAAAGAAATAGCGAGTCAGCCGAATAAAGCACTTTCGTTTCCCAACTCATATGCTGCGCTTCGAAAAACCAACAAGGGTTGAATTAGATGCGTTGTTGTTAGTCGAGATGAAGGTGCTTTTTTAGTCGGAATGAGAAAAGCAAAGAGGCAAAAGCCAATCCACTTAAAAAGCCAATCCATATCCCCATCGCCCCAAATCCAAGCACAATACCAAAGAGGTAACTTATAGGCAAGCCAAAGCCCATGTAGCTAATAAAAGCCATAAACATGGGCTGCTTAACATCAGACAGCCCTCGCAAGGACGCCAGCAAAACAACCTGAATACCATCGAACACCTGAAAAAGAGCAGCCACAATCAACAGGTTGGCTGCAATTGCCACCACTGCGGGGTCTTCGGTAAACAGAAATGGGAGCTGGTGTCGCAACAGCACAAATGCAATCCCCATTGATGCCATAAACAGAATCACCAAATGGAAGGAAGAATAAATACTCCTGCGCAATTGTAAGCGATCGTTTGTCCCTCGGTTATGGCTAACCAAAATGGTAGTCCCGGCACCCAGTCCCAGGCTAATCATATAAGAAAACGAAGCCAGACCAATAGCCACCTGGTGAGCCGCCAGTGCTTCCTTGCTGATCCATCCCATCATGATAGCACCAAAACTAAAGGTGCTCACTTCAACAATAATCTGCAATCCAATTGGAAACCCAACAGCAAACACTTCTTTTAGCATTTTGAGCTTAACTCTGGCATGGTAGGCAATCCTAAATTCTCGTTTGTACTGCTTATTCTTCAAAATGAATGGAATCAACATCAAAGGCATCATGATTCGTGAAATAAGCGTCGCAATACCGGCACCAATAAGTCCCCACTCCGGAAAACCAAACTTCCCGTATATCAGTAAATAATTCAAAATAATATTGACCAAATTTGAAGTGAGCGTAATGTACATGGCTATTTTAGTGTTTCCCACGCCCTCCAGAAACTGCTTGAACGTGTAGAAAATAAGCATGGGAAACAAAGAAGCTACCAGCAACAAGTAATAAGGACGTGCCTGCTCTACAACTTCGGCTGGCTGCCCCATCCGGTTCAGAAATAAGCTTAAAAATGCCATGACTACGGTAATCAGCAAGGTCGTAATTCCATGAACCAGCAAGCCATTCTTAAGGTACTCGCCCACCTCCTGTTCTTTTTTCTGACTGTAAACATGCCCAACCAAAGGCGTCAAACCCAGGGTTATTCCAATTCCGAGAAGCATGCCAATATGAAAAATATTGATTGAAAAAGCCGCTGCAGCCAACTCAACCGTTCCTACATGACCGACCATCATATTATCAACCAAACTCACCGTAACCTGGCCTACTTGAGATAAAATCACCGGAAAAGCCAAATGCAAGCTTCTTCGGTACAAGGGGATATAATCAGAAAAATTCACTGGATCAAATTCAATTTAAACAGATTTTAACCATTCTACAAGACAACGGTTCAAGAATACAGCCCTTGCCTTAAAACGCGCAAAAATAAGCCGATGCTTTGGTTTTATAAAGGAAACCAGTAATTAAATTGAAGCATTTTAATAAAGGCTAAGCCCAGTTGATCGTTGCCCCCTGTTGATACAGATTTTTCCCAATAACAAACAAATCGACATAACTTACCCTACGAATAGGTTTTCTAACACATCCATTTTTGGAGGATTCCGTGAATAAATAAAGAAATTGAGAAACATTTTAAGTCGAATATGGTTTTTATGGTAGACTTAAAAATTAGAAAGAGACGATCTAATAATACAAATTTTTGAAGTATTAAAAGTTTATTATGAGGAAAATCCACAAAATCCTGGTTGCCAACCGGGGTGAAATTGCTGTCCGCATCATGCGCACTTGCCGTGAAATGGGCATAGCAACTGTTGCTGTTTTTTCTGATGCCGACCGCACTTCGATGCATGTTCGCTATGCTGATGAAGCTTTCCATATTGGTCCGGCCCCATCAAAAGACAGTTATCTAAAAGCTGATAAAATTATTGAAGTTGCTTTACAATCAAAAGCCGATGCTATTCACCCTGGCTACGGCTTTTTATCCGAAAATGCCAAGTTTGCCAGACTATGCAGAGACAAGGACATCATTTTCATCGGGCCAGCTCCCGAGGTCATTGATAAAATGGGTGATAAAATTGAAGCTCGAAAGGCAATGATCGCTGCCGGTGTTCCAGTCGTTCCCGGCACTACAGAAGCCGTTCAATCGGAAGATGAGGCCATTGAAACCATCAAAAACATTGGACTGCCAGTGATGGTCAAAGCGTCAGCCGGTGGCGGTGGAAAAGGCATGCGTCTGGTTGAAAAAGAAGAGAACATTATCGCTGCTGTTCGGTCAGCCCGCTCCGAAGCCTTGGATTCCTTTGGCGATGATGCCGTTTACATTGAAAAGTATGTCACCTCCCCCCATCATATTGAATTTCAAATACTGGGAGACCAACACGGGAATGCCATTCATTTATTCGAACGGGAGTGCTCGATCCAGCGAAGACACCAAAAGATGGTAGAAGAAACACCGTCGGTGTTAATGACCGAAGAGCTCCGCGAACAAATGGGCAAACATGCCGTTGATGCGGCCAAAGCAGTCCAATATGTGGGAGCCGGAACCATCGAGTTTCTGGTTGACAACGACCTGAACTATTACTTTCTGGAGATGAATACCCGCCTACAGGTGGAACATCCCATTACCGAGCGGGTTACCGGAGTCGATTTGGTAAAAAAGCAAATACAGGTCGCTGAAGGGCAACCCCTAAATCTTTTGCAAAGTGACCTAAAACAAAAGGGGCACGCCATTGAATGCCGGATTTATGCTGAAGATTCCGACAATAATTTCATGCCTAGCCCGGGGCGAGTTCACTCCATCACCCAGCCTTTGGGCTTAGGGGTTCGTACTGATGGCTATGTGTATGAAGGCTATGAAATTCCGATCCATTACGATCCCATGATCTCCAAACTGATTGTGTGGGCCGAAACCCGGGCCGAAGCTATTCAACGCATGCGAAGAGCTCTTTATGAATACAAAATCACCGGAATCAGAACTTCGCTGAAGTTTCTGGAACGGATCATGGATTCCAAAGATTTCATCTCAGGAAATTATGATACCAATTTCATCGAAAAGAATAGAAATACCTTGCTAGCCGACAATTCCTGCGAAGATGAATGCCAGGACATGGTCATCATTGCCGCGTATTTCGACTTTATGAACCGGAAAAACAAAGTGATTCCTACGAAAGAGCTCAATCCGGCTAAAAATCGATGGAAAAAATATACTTACCAAAAGAATTTTGATCGTTTATAAAACAGACTATTATGCCTATTGAAATAAAATTAGGTGATCGCATTGCATCTGTCAAAATCTTAAACCAAAATGAAAATCTCATCGAAATCATGGTCGATGACAAGGTTTATAACGTGGACTTGATGCACAATGACGAAGGAACTTTTTCAATTATCGAAAACAACCGCTCACACAATATTTCGCTGGTTCCGTCACAAAAGCCGAAAACCTATACGGCACACACTTTATACAATACCTTCGATTTGGAAGTGATCGATGCAGAGGCACGCTATATCCGTAATCGTGGTGCGGGAACGCTTACGCAAAGTGAGAAACAAATCACGGCACCCATGCCTGGGAAGATTGTAAAAGTACTGGTAAAAGAAGGTGAAGAAGTAAGCCAGGGACAAACAGCGGTCATCATTTCGGCCATGAAAATGGAAAGTGAATACAAAGTAGCTGTTGATGGCGTGGTTAAAGCGGTTAATGTTGCCGATGGCGACACGGTTGAGTCAAACCAAGTATTGATTGAAATTGAATAATCTAAGAAGTTATGGATTTAAAAAACAAGTTTGAATATTTTGAACAACTCAATAAAGAAGCTGAAATTGGTGGTGGGCACGAACGTATTGAAAAACAACATGCAGCAGGCAAAAAAACTGCTCGCGAGCGGATAGAGGAACTGCTGGATCCCGGCACATTCAATGAAGTTGACAAGTTTGTGCTTCATCGCGCAACCGATTTTGGAATCGACAAAAAGAAATTTCGGGGTGACGGTGTCGTAACAGGCTATGGAAAAATCCACGATCGGTTAATCTATGTTTTTGCCCAGGACTTCACTGTTTTCGGAGGAACCATGAGCCGTTCCAATGCCGATAAGATTGTCAAAATTCAGAAAATGGCCATTGAAAACGGCGCTCCCCTAATAGGACTGAATGACTCAGGTGGTGCTCGTATTCAGGAGGGCGTGCAAAGTCTGGCTGGCTATGCCGACATCTTTTACAACAATGTGCTTTCCTCCGGTGTCATTCCGCAAATCAGCACCATTTTGGGGCCATGCGCCGGCGGAGCGGTATACTCCCCCGCCCTGACCGATTTCATTTTCATGGTTAATGAAACCAGCCACATGTTCGTTACCGGTCCCGATGTTATCAAAACCGTCACTCATGAAAATGTGACCAAAGAAGATTTAGGAGGAGCCGTAACTCATAGTTCCAAGAGTGGAGTCGCTCATTTTACAGGCGATAGCGAAGAGCAAACGATTATGATGGTGCGCGAACTGTTGAGTTTCATCCCTTCCAACAACATGGAAGATCCCCCTGTTCAAACCACAACCGACCCAATTGATCGCAAACTCGAAGCTCTGCATGATGTTGTTCCGGCTGATCCGAACAAACCGTACGATATGAAAGATATCATTTTTAAGATTATTGATGATGAACACTTTCTGGAAGTTCAGCCCAACTACGCAGGCAACATGATCATTGGCTTTGCCCGTTTTGGTGGCAAATCAGTTGGTATTGTTGCAAACCAGCCTTCGGTGCTGGCCGGGGTGCTCGACATTAACTCATCGGCCAAGGCAGCTCGCTTTGTGCGTTTCTGCGATGCCTTCAATATCCCTTTAGTCACCTTGGTCGACGTGCCTGGCTTCCTGCCCGGAACACAACAGGAGTTTGGTGGAATTATCAAACACGGCGCCAAATTACTGTATGCCTTTGCTGAAGCAACAGTTCCTAAAATTACGCTGATCACCCGTAAAGCCTATGGTGGTGCGTATGATGTGATGTCGAGCAAGCACATTGGCGGCGATATCAACTACGCTTACCCAACAGCCGAGATTGCTGTTATGGGGCCCGAGGGAGCCATCAACATTCTCAATCGCAACATTACCAACGAAGAAGAGAAAGCCAAAGCGGTTGAAGAATATCGCGAGGCCTTTGCAAACCCCTACCGGGCAGCTTCGCTGGGTTATATCGATGAAATCATTTACCCGGAAGATACCCGGATCAAAATCATCAATGCACTGGATATGACGCGTAACAAGCGTAAATCCAATTTGCCACGCAAACACGGAAATATTCCACTATAACTCCTATTGAAAAGGACTGCCCGAAAACCCAATTTGTCTTCGGGCATTTTTTTCATCTCCTCACCCATACTTCATCCTGAATAAAGTATCAGGGCAAAACAGCTAAACATTTCCCTTCCAAAACGTTAATCTATTCACCCAAAACCCGTTCCTGTTCAGAAGCTAAAATCTGCCCTTTCATGCTGCAATACGCTAAACAAATACAAAGGATGTACGTTGTTTATGGTATTTCAGACCGAATAGTCTTAATCACTAAAATACAATCAATGCTTCTAGAAAAAGCCGGAATGCTCACAGCAAGCGATCAAAAGAACACCGAAGTGCTGAACGACTATTATGTCGCTTACTTAAGTCGCCAATTAAGCATCTTGGGAAAACGAGAGGTACACAATGGCCGCGCCCATTTTGGGATTTTTGGAGACGGCAAGGAAGTGGCTCAAATTGCCTACGCCAAAACCTTCCAGAAAGGAGATTGGCGATCAGGCTATTATCGCGACCAGACCTTTATGCTGGCACTAGGATTGATGGAGCCTGAGGAGTTTTTTGCCATGATTTATGGTGATACCGATGATCAGATCAACCCTTCGACAGGGGGAAGAAACTTCAACAATCATTTTTGTACGGCTAATATCAACGCTGCAGGAGAAATCAAGGATTTGGCTATCCGCTACAATTCGAGCTCCGACATTAGCTCAACAGGAGGCCAAATGCCCCGTCTGCTTGGGCTGGCGCAAGCCTCAAAAATTGTACGCGAAGACAAGTCTCTGAAAAAGCAAATGAACAACAATGTTACCGGAAACGAAGTGGCCTTCGGAAGCATTGGCGATGCCAGCACATCGGAAGGCATGTTTTTTGAAACGATCAATGCCGCGGGGGTTATGCAGGTTCCTTTAGCTGTGGCGGTCTATGACGATGGTTTTGGAATCAGCGTTCCTATCGAACTTCAAACCACGAAGTCCAGTATTTCAGAAGCGTTAAAAGGCTTTCAGAAACAGAAGAATACCAACGGCATCTTAATCTACACTTGCAAAGGATGGAATTATCCGGAGCTGGTGAAAACCTTTTCTGAAGGAATCAAGCAATGCAGGAAAACCCATACGCCCGTGCTGTTTCACATACAAGAGGTAACCCAGTTGCTAGGGCACTCCACCTCGGGCTCACACGAACGCTACAAAAGCAAAGAGCGCCTGGAATGGGAAAAAGAATACGATGGCATCTACCAGTTCAAACTATGGCTGATTGAAACGGGTCAGACCGATATGGACACCATCACTGCTTTGGAGAAAAAGGCGGAGACACGTGCCCGTGAGGCGCGCAAAAAAGCCTGGAATAACTACACCAGTGGCTATTTGCAGGAAGCCAACGATTTGGAGCAAATTCTGATTCAGCTCCAAAAGCAATCCGAAGGAACACAAGATCACCTGGACGAACTGGAAGAAATCAAACAACGTACATTCCCCACCCGACGAAAATACCTCAGCCTGGCTCAACGAATTTATTTCGACATCCACCTCGATGAAAAAATAGCCCCGGAACGTGCGCTGCTAAATCAATGGATTGAAGCATTTAAAACGAAAAGCGCTGGTTTTTACAACCAGCAACTCTATCGCGAAGGCGCTGACTCGGCCCTCCAAGTGGAAGCAATACCCGCTACCTATGGCGAACAGCCCGAAACGCTGAATGGGGCAGGCATTCTGAATAAGAACTTTGATGTGCTGTTTCAAAAGTACCCCAACTTGGTCACCTTCGGACAGGACACCGGAAACTTGGGAGGCGTAAACCAAGGCATGAAAGGCATGCAGGAGAAATATGGAGCCCACCGGATAGCCGATGCGGGCATCCGCGAAACCACTATCATCGGACAAGGTGTTGGACTGGCCATGCGCGGATTTCGTCCCATTGCCGAAATTCAGTACCTTGATTACCTCATCTACGCCCACTCTACTTTGAGCGATGATCTGGCCAGCATGCAGTACCGCACCAAAGGCAAGCAGGCTGCTCCGCTCATCATTCGTACTCGCGGACATCAGCTGCAGGGCATGTGGCATGCCGGATCGCCCATGCAAATGCTGCTGGGCTCCCTGCGCGGCCTCTACTTGTGTGTTCCGCGTAACATGACCCAGGCGGCGGGCTTTTACAACACCTTGCTCGCAGCCAACGACCCTGCCCTGGTTATTGAGCCGCTGAAAGGCTACAATATGAAAGAAACGCTGCCCGACAACTTGGGCGAGTTCACCGTGCCGCTCGGCGTACCTGAAGTGATGGTTGAAGGATCGGACGTTACCTTGGTAACCTACGCCTGGAATGTGAACCACGCCGTTAAGGCGGCCGAACTTTTACAAACCAAAGGAATATCAGTAGAAGTAATTGACGTGCAAACCCTGATGCCTTTTGATGTAGACCACCATATTCTAAAATCGATCAAGAAGACCGGCAAGGTGATTTTTGTAGACGAAGATGTACCCGGAGGAGGCACGGCTTACATGATGCAGAAAGTGATGGAAGAGCAGAAAGCCTTCAATTACCTCGACACTGCACCACGAACACTTTCGGCCAAAGAGCACCGCCCGGCTTACGGTATCGACGGCGAATTCTTCTCCAAGCCCAATGTGGAGCAAATCTTTGAAAACATTTACGAAATGATGCGCGAGGTGGATATAAAAAAATACCCAAGCTTGCATTAATCGAAAAAAGCAAACAATAGACTTTCCTCGCGGCTCATTTGCTGCGAGGAAAGTCTATTTTAGTTTGAAGTAAGCTCGTTCTCTTATCCGCAGAACAACCTTTAACAATGATGTTTATTGAAACAAGGTAACGAGTTCATCCAGACTCACCTTCCCAAAATAGTCGGTTAGCTTAACCGATGAAAGAACGCGTTTCATGGTATCTATTTCATGAGCTTCACCAATAAGCCTTTCCTCCAACTCTTCAATTGGTTTGGAAGCAAAGAAATCACCAAAAATTCGAGCTTGCTGAATCACTCCCTTTTTGACATCCAGGTGTAGTTCGATAAATCCTGCAGGCACTTTTATAGCTTTCTTGAAGTTGTAGGCGGGCGATCCCCCGAAGTTCCAATCCCAGGTACTGTATTTTTCAGCGGCTAACTGTTCAATTTTAGCCACTTCGCCAGGATTAAGGCTATGAATTGTGCTTGCCTCATTTTCCTTCACGATTTGGTCGATCAACAATTGCTTGAATTTGTCAAGGGTTATCCCCCCGGGAAGATAATCAATCAGATTGGTAACGTGAGCACGAGCCGACTTGACCGCTTTATCTTTAAACTTCAGCGGATTAATTTTCAAAGCCTCGCTCAAAACCTGCATCTCCGAGTTCAGCAGAATGGTGCCATGCTGAATCATCTTACCATTACGGGCCAATTTGGCATTTCCGCTAAACTTCTTGCCATCAACCAGCAAATCATTTCGTCCTTCCAACCGAGCCGGCACATTCAGTCCATTGAGCAAATCAACCACCGGTTGCGTGAATTTCGAAAAATCTGAAAAATCATCCGATCCCTGTGTGGTATGGAATGAAAAATTCAGATTACCCAAGTCATGATATACCGCTCCTCCGCCCGACAGTCGCCGAACAACCTTAATCTGGTTTTCGGTAACATAATCGAGATTGATTTCCGCAAGCGTATTCTGAAATCGGCCCACAATAATAGATGGCGCGTTCACATACAGCAAAAACAGCTCCTTTTCAGGATAGTGATGCAATAAATATTCTTCGGCAGCAATATTGAAATAAGCGTTGTTCGAAGGCGAGTCAATAATCAGCATAAATCATCAATTTTTCTCCAAAAATAGAAGTTTTTAAACGGTAACCGCAAAACGATCCATCACGAATACGGACTAATTGGTTGGGTTCATAAATGGCTACTGCCCCTTCAGGGCGATGTTTGTTGTGGCATCCGTATTTATAGGGCGATGCCCTATGCGATTGCTACAAGCCCGTTGGGCTTTGAATGCAGCGGATTCCGATCCGCTGATTCCTTTTCCTCATGCCTCTCGCAAAAACCGACCTCCCCCGCACCAACGGTGCATAAGCATCAGGGCAGGGCAACGCCCTGTTGCCTGGGTATTGACAATGCCCCAGCCCTGAAGGGGCGTGAGCTTAAATTCAATTCTTTTTTTTCGTTCAATAAATCTACCCAAAATTCCCGGTAGTGTTCAACAAACTGTGTCAATTCTATTTTTGCTATTACAGTTTTAGTTGGCATCGTTCTTCAAATTTAATAATCAGTTCTTGTTTTACTTGCCCCCAGTAAGCA
>NZ_JBQYLH010000010.1:0-162953 GCF_052677165.1 Sunxiuqinia sp. sy24 | reverse complement strand
CACTTGGATAAACATCTTTTTTTCGCGATCAGGCGATGAAAAAAAAGTCAAAAACAATTGGAAAAAGGAGAATGGAAGGAAAAGCAAGCACTCAAGGATGAGGTTAGCCTTAGAAATGTGAAAGGCTGCCCGAAAACAATCGGACAGCCTCTCTTTACTGTTGTTAAGTATTTCTATATTCAAACCATTAGAATGAATAACGTACACCTACCTGAAGTTGCCAGCACTGGTAATAGCTATAGTAGGTTGAATAGGATTTTGACAAATAGTTTCCATCAGAATTTTTTACCATTGAGAAGCTCGGTTCGTTATTGGCATCGGCTCCTTCGTATCTTAGAATCTGTCCGTTATTGGCTTCAAACATGTTTTTTTCAACCCCCCATTTGCTATTCAAAAGGTTTCCAATGTTTAAGAAGTCAAGCGTGAACTCCAACGTATTCATTGTCTTGCCAACCTTCACATAGTATTCGCGCGCAATACGGAAATCAAACTGGTGCACCCAAGGCGCCCGGGCTGCATTGGCTTCGGCATACTCTCCCTTATGATTTTTCAGATAACGATCTTGCTCTACAAACTTGAAGAAAGCATCCTCGTCGGCTGCACTTACAAAATTGATTTCCCCTTTGGAACTTGGAATATAAATCAAATCTGTTGCATAACCATCGTTATTCATGTCATTCGAATAGGTAAAGCTGTATTCTCCAGCGGAATAACCGGAATAAAACAGGTTAACGACCGTTGCTGATTTCAAGGTATTATTTAACCATGGAATTTTGTACGAAACGGAAGCAATGGACTTGCCAGGCACCACATATTGCGAACGCTGAACCTCGGGAAGATGCGGCCCATTCACCTGTATAAGTCCATTATAGGCCGAACCGGCATTACTTCCGGGCATGCCCGAAATTTCTTTTGATTCGGTGTAGGTATAAGCAGCCATCAATCTCAAATCTTTTGTCGGCTCTGCTCTCAAGGTTATGTTTCCAATTGCTCCCCATCCATCATTCGTATTCGACAATACATAGGCGTTTTTCGAAGTATAGGTGATATCATCACTTTCCGGGTAAATGTATCTGTCATCCGGACCACTATAACGCTGCCAGGCATTATCCGGCTGTTTCAGGTTATAGTTTTTCAACATGACTCCATTGATGGTATTGGTGTAAATTCCTTCTACAGTTACTGACATTGGGAAAGAAACAGGCAAATCAAAATCTAAAGCCAGCGAAGACTTCCACACCTTAGGCATTTTAAAGTCCGGATCAATGGCATTAATATCACGTGGCAAAGCGCCTTGTTCCGGCGTAATAGTATTGAGCAGATTCAACTTTGAAATCATTTCACCTACATCCGTAATCATGGGGCCGGCCAACGATGCTAAAACAGGGTCAACACTTGTTACTGCGCCATCAGAATCATAGCGGGTAACGGCTGCATAACTTCCTTGTACCATTCCTGAGTTGGTCGGCATATTGGTAAAGAAAACCAAGGGTAAACGTCCGGCAAAAATACCTGTACCTCCGCGCAATTTCACACTTTGATCACCCTTAATGTCCCAGGTAAAACCGACTCTGGGTGACAGCTGAACTTTAGCATCGGGCCATTCGCCGGTATCAATCTTTTTCCCGCCAAAGTCTAACTCATAAATGGCATTATTCCGGATAACATTATCCTCGTATTTCAGGTAATCAGCCCGAACACCATAGGTCAGTTTCAAATCCGCATTCACATTCCACTCGTCCTGAGCATAAAGCCCAAATTGATTAAACGCCACTTCAGCGGCCGGATTCGATTCCCCATCATAACCGTAGGTTAGCGCAAAATCGCGCGGTGCAGCCTGATTCAAGAAATCCTCAATACTGGCATAGCGATAATAGCCCGTTCCGTTACGCATGTAGGAATTGTTGGCCATTTGGTGCTCAAAACTTACCCCAGCCGTAACTTTATGGCTTCCCAAATAGAAAGTAGCATTATCGATAATGGTGAAAATATTATTATTTACCCCGTTGTTCCAGGTAAACAACTCATAACCTGCCGACATGTAAGGCTCCAGTATTTGCTGTCCCTCATCATTTACCCCATTCATAATGTCGATGAACGGAAACGGAGAAGACTCTGAACCTCGAACATCCTCAATTTTTGTATAAGTTGTCAGGAATTTATTCGAAATTTTTTCTGAAATGCGGCTGTTCAAATCCAACGAAAATGAATTCACAATGTTATCCCACGAATAAGTGGAATTGGAAAAAGCCATGGAGTATTGAGAGATACGATCCATGGATCGATTGCGGAAACCAGCATCGTTTGAGTTACCGTTCGTCGGGTTCCAGGCCTGATTTTTAGTATAGTTGTAACGCAAACTCAACTTATTGGCTTTATCGATGTTCCAGTCGATGCGAGCCAAAAGCTTTTCGTTGCTTTCATCAGCCGGATAGTTGTCGTAAGAACCCGGATCGTAGTCATAATTATCAATCAGGTGCTTGCGAACTCGTTCCATATCAGCAATACTGGTGCGCGAAAGCAACAGCTCCTCATTTTTAACTCCATCTTCAGAAGGTCTCCAGTTTACAACCTGCCCCGGACGCACTTCATACTCTCCATTGACAAAAAAGAATAATTTATTTTCGATAATTGGTCCTCCAAAGGTGGCACCATAAATTTTGGTCGATTCTTTATCACGTCCTCCAAAGTCTATATCTCCAATATTGTTCCCGCGCATGTTCTGGTTGGTAAAGTAGTGATAAGCCGATCCTTTGAAAGTATTGGTCCCTGATTTGGTGATGGCATTTACACCGCCCCCAATGAAATTGGTTTGACGAACATCGAAGGGTGCAATAACCACCTGTACTTCTTCAATCGCATCCAACGAAATTGGATTCCCCCCCCCTGGAAGCGTTGAACTCAATCCAAAATTATTGTTAAAATTGGCGCCGTCAACCGTAAAGTTGGTTGAACGACCATCGCCACCGGCAAAACTCATCCCATTGGCATAAGGTGAAATACGGGCAATGTCTGAAATGCTTCGGTTGATAGTGGGCATCGAGTTCATTTGCTCGTTCGAGATATTGGTGGTTGCCCCGGTCTTGGTTGTCCGAAAAGGCGACGCTTTTGCTCCAAGAACCACCACTTCGCCAACATCAACGGAACTCTCCTGTAAGCTTGCATTTAGAATAAAAGTTTCACCTAAAAACAGTCGAATATCGGTAAACGTCCCTCTATTATACCCAACAAAAGATACTTCAACCCGATAAGGTCCTCCGGATCTCATACCCTGCAGGTCAAAAAAGCCTTCCTTGTTGGTAATTGTACCATACTGGGTACCTGACGGTTCATGAATAGCCAGAACGGTGGCTCCAGGGAGTTTTTCGCCTGATTGGGTCTCGACTGTTCCCGTAATTCCAGATGTCGTTATCTGTGAAAAAACCGGCAAAGCTGCCAAGAGCATTAAGAAAAATAGCAAAGTGTAATTTTTCTGCTTTGTTTTCATAGAAAATGGATTAAGATTTATTACAAATAACACTAAAACATATTTGTCAATAATTAAGAACTCGCTACATCTTTGTTAAAAAATGTTACGATAACCATCAGCGCCATCCCAGAGCGAATTCAACAAGACTCTCACAAATTACAATTTTATGGTTTATAAAAACATAAGCGCAATCACATGTTCATATCTTTCAGCGCATTGTAGATAAGTTTTTGTTACCACGAAAGCCCGAATTACTGCACTTCCTTTCACCCTCACCGTTCAATCTGTACTTTTCAGCCTAACATATCACGGAAAGTTCAAGATAAAAATCGCAGCTTTTCCTCGTCATTAGTGGCCAATACTTTATTCTGAATGCCTACAATCTTTTAAACATTGTTTTTGTCCTTGTTTTTAAAGAATATTTTTAAGATTTTTGTCTACCTACCAGTACCAACCGGTTAGGCTAACAAACTATAAACACTTATCAATGAAAAACTACTACTACTCAATTACGCTGCTGCTCATGCTTCTAATCGGCTATTCATGTGCCAGCAAATACGAAGACGTACCCTTTAAGGAGCCCAACCCAAAGCCATGGGAAGATCCGCAAATTGTTCAGATCAACAAAGAAGCACCCCGGGCTCATTACATTCCTTACGTCACCACCGAACAGGCTATTCAGGATGAGAAATGGGAATCACCCTACCTGGCCTCATTGAATGGAACCTGGCAGTTTCATTTGGCACAAAACCCGGATGTACGCCCCTACTGGTTTTTCAAAAACGATTACGACACCCGCGACTGGCATGAAATTAAAGTGCCTTCGAACTGGGAAGTTGAAGGATTTGATTACCCCATATACACTAACGTAAAATATCCACACGCCCAAACTCCGCCACTCATTCAGAAAAATTACAACCCGGTAGGCTCTTACAAGCGTACCTTCAAAATTTCTTCAGACTGGACTGACAAGGAAATCATCTTACACTTTGGAGCCGTTAGCTCAGCCATGAATGTTTGGGTGAATGAGCAGTTTGTAGGCTATAGCGAAGACAGCAAAACACCTGCAGAATTCAACATTACGTCATTCCTGAAAAGTGGAAAAAACACGCTGGCAGTCGAAATCTTCCGATGGAGCGACGCCAGTTACCTTGAAGATCAGGATTTCTGGCGTCTAAGCGGAATCACCCGCGATGTATTTCTGATGGCCCGCCACAAACAACACATTCAGGATTTCAGTGTTACCGCCGAACTGGATGAAAACTATACCAACGGCCTCCTGTCGCTCAACATTGAAATGACCAATGTGCAGGCCGAAACCAAAAACCTGACTTTACAGGCTGAATTATTTGATGGCGATAACTCCCTTGTCAGTTTCGAACAAGAAGTTGAACTCACAAGCACGGGTCAGACCTTACCCTTCGATGCAACATTGCCCCAGGTGAAAAAATGGTCAGCCGAACATCCTAATTTGTACTTACTGCTTATCAAGCTAAAGGATGCCAATGGTAAAACATTGGAAGTTCTTCGGCAAGATGTTGGTTTCCGCACAGTTGAAATTAAAGACGCTCAACTGATGGTGAACGGAGTACCAATCCTGGTTAAAGGAGTCAATTTACACGAGCACAACGATGTTACCGGGCATGTTCAGGATAAAGAAACGATGTTGAAAGATATCGAGATCATGAAAACCCACAATATCAACACGGTTCGCACATCGCACTACCCTCAACCCGAATTGTGGTACAAACTCTGCAACCAATACGGATTGTATGTGATTGACGAAGCCAATATCGAATCGCACGGCATGGGCTATGGAAAAGAATCGCTGGCCAAAGACCCGGTTTGGGGTAAGGCACACATGGACCGTACGGTCAACATGTTTGAACGCGACAAAAACCAGCCTTCCATCATCACCTGGTCATTGGGTAATGAAGCCGGCAACGGCGTCAACTTCATGGCAACTTACAAGTATCTGAAGGAAGTTGATCCGACCCGTCCTGTTCAGTATGAACAAGCTCACGGTGGCGAAAATACCGACATCAATTGTCCCATGTACGCTTCGATCGGATACATGGAAAAATACGCTAAATCCAACCCGCATAAACCCTTGATTCAATGCGAGTACGCACATGCTATGGGAAACAGTGTTGGAAACTTGCAAGACTATTGGGATGTTATTGAAAAATACGATGTCCTACAAGGTGGCTGTATTTGGGACTGGGTTGACCAGGGACTGCTAACCACCAACGAAGCCGGTGAAACTTACTGGGCCTATGGAGGTGATTTTGGTCCGGACACGGTTCCATCGGATGGTAACTTCTGCCTTAACGGCTTGGTTGATCCTGACCGTGGCATTAAACCACACTTACTGGAAGTAAAGAAAGTGTACCAAGAGATTGGATTTAAGGCCATCAACCTAAATAAGGGCATTGTTGAAATTGAAAACAAATACAGTTTCACCAACCTCTCTGAATTGAATATCAGCTGGACCATTACAGCCGATGGACAAATCGTTAAAGAAGGAAAACTGGCAAACTTCGAACTGACTCCCGGAGCTAAACTGCAGGTAAACCTGGATTATGCAGTTGACCCGCAACCGGGGACAGAATATTTCCTGAACTTTTCAGCTAAAACCAAAGCACAAAAAGGATTGGTTCCTGCTCATTACGAGCTAGCTGCCGAGCAAATGAAATTGCCTTTTGAAAAAGCAGCAAGCAAAATGAACACCGCTGCATTTCCGGCACTCAAAGCAAATGAAACAGAGGCTTCAATTACGATCGATGGCGAGGGATTCAGCCTGACCTTTGATAAAACAGTCGGTGCATTGAGCAGCTTCAAGACCGGCGAAACCGAATTATTGAAAGAAGGCCCCATTCCTAATTTCTGGCGCGCGCCAATTGATAATGACTATGGAAATAACCTGCACAAACGTAGCCGGGTATGGCGTAAAGCTGGTGAAAACCGGAAAGTTGCCAGTGTTAATCTGACCAAAAAAGCAGCCAACAAGCTGGTTGTTGATTTCAAATTTGACCTGACCAATCAGGAAGGTGAAAAAATTGCCGACTACAACTCAAGTTACACAGTATACGGTAGCGGCGATGTTATCGTTGACAACCAATTCAAAATGACAAAAGAAGAACTTCCCGAAATCGTAAGGATGGGGATGAACCTGCAGATGCCACGTCAGTTTGACCAAATGAGCTGGCTGGGACGTGGCCCGCACGAATCGTACTGGGATCGTAAAACCAGCGCCTTCGTTGGTCAATATTCCGGATCAGTCGCTGATCAATTTTGGGCTTACGTTCGTCCGCAGGAAAATGGCAACAAAACCGATGTGCGTTGGATGACCATCACCAACAAGCAAGGAGTCGGCTTGCTCGTTGTTGGCCAGCCTTTACTGTCGGTTAGCGCCCACCACAACATCATGGAAGACTTTGAGTCGCCTGAACGTACGGATGGCCGTCAAGCCCAAGGTGTGAAACCCATAAACCGCCACATCAACGATGTGAAGGAACGCGAACTGACCTCGGTAAATATCGACTACAAACAAATGGGGGTTGGTGGCGACAACAGCTGGGGAGCCTGGACACATGATCCTTACCGTTTGACAGAAAAAAAATACAACTATTCTTTCCGCATGCGACCCGTTTCTGATAAAATCAGCCCGGTCGACAATGCGAAACTACAACTCGATTAATACCAATTACTCACTTTCCGAGTTAAATCCCTGTCAGATTACTACCTGGCAGGGATTTTTTTTTCGAACTAAAAGCTATTTTTCAAAGTATCTTGTCATACAAAAGGTGTTTTGCAACATTTACAGTCAAGTCTATTTCCGACTAACTTTTTAAACATCCCTCGTACACCCTTATAACTCGGCTCGTTATTAAAAAAAATGCATAACGAAGACAAACCTTCCTCTAACCAGAGCACCTGATAAATAAGTTAATCCCTACACTCCAAATCGCTGAAAATTTTATCTTTACAATCCGAGCCAAACCAATTGTAGCCTGTTGACTGTTTAAAAGCATAAGGATAAATGCGTATGGACATAAGAACAGATAAGTTACTTATTGATTTGATGAAGGGAGATGAAGCTGCTTTAACTAAACTAATGAACTGTTTCTCCAAGGAGCTCTATGTTTTCTCCTTAGGTATTGTGAGAAAAAAGGAGGTCGCCGAAGAAATTGTCAGTGATATCTTCATGAACCTATGGAATGAAAGGCAGCGTCTCGAGCACATTCAAGCTCTCCGTGGCTACCTGCATACGGCTGTTCGCAACAACTCATTGAACTATTTACGATCTAAAAAAAATCAGCCCCATCTAACACTTGATGAAATTGAATCTTTTCATCTGGAACCTTTAAAATGCCCGGAGACAATTCTGATAGGTCAGGAACAACTCGACCAAATTAACCAAGCCATTGCCAATTTACCTCCGAAGAATAAAATCGCCTTTACTCTGGCCAAAGTCAATGGATTGAAATATAAAGAAATTGCTGAGATTATGGATGTTTCGCCCCGGACCATTGAAAATCATATTGCCTCGGCATTGGAACGAATAGACAATACCATTGCAGAAGAAAAAAACAGGGAGCATCGGAATTTGGCTCGCGTAATTAGCGCCCTGATTTTGGCCTTCCTTCATTTTTTCTAAAAAAAATTGATCTCGTACTAGGGGATTCTTTCCGGAAATGCATCTAAATAAATAACAGCATAGAACTAGATTGAGTGAATACGAATACAAACAAATACCAAAAACTAGCAAACTTCCTGGCGGGACACCAAGCCCCCGAAGAGCTAGCTAAGCTAAAAAAGGATTTATCGACTGATCCTGACACGGCTGATCAATTAAACTTATTTGAGCAAGTCTGGCAACTGGAAGTAGGAGATCAAAAAATTTCCGAAAGAATTAAAGCCAAAACCAAACGTAAAATTTCCAGAAAATTCATCCTGCGCATCAACACCAATCTACTAGGATATGCTGCTGCCTTTTTATTCATATTTGGATTATCCTATGTCCTCTATTTCTGGGGGAAACACTACCCGTTAGAACATGTCGAATATGTCAGTACTACTGGTCAGGTAGAAAATTACAAATTGCCCGATGGATCGAATGTTTGGCTCAATTCGAAATCGAAAATGAGTTACACTCAACACCTATGGGGAGGCAACCGCCACGTATCTTTGGAAGGAGAAGCTTATTTCGAAGTGACATCCGATAAAAAGCATCCCTTCGTGGTTGAAACAACCGATGCGTTTGTGAAAGTTACCGGAACCCGATTTTCGGTGAGCGCTTATGCAGACGACTCATTTATCAACACCCGTCTCGAAGAGGGAGGTGTCACCTTCATTGACAAATACAACAACACCAACCACATACTTTTACCTAAGCAACGTGCTAGCCTCAATAAATCATCCAAAGCCCTGACCATCGTTTCAGAACCTAATATGAAAATCGGGTCTTGGCGAAATGGCGAATTAACCTTTTACGATGAATCATTAAGCAGTATCTGCCGGAAACTGGAGCGAAGATTTGATGTTAAAATCGAGTTTGCCGATCAGCAGCTTGAAGGGTTAAGGTATACGGCCGAATTTGAGCAGGAGAACCTGGCTCAAATTTTAAAGTTTATAGAACTGGCTAGCGCACTTGAAATTAAACAAACAGATAAAACCTATATTTTTTCACTTAAAAACAATGAATTGCCTATGAATTAAACTCCTAAATTAGAAAAATGGTAGTGCAGACCACATTCCCATTTTGGTTAATTTATATTAACATTTGTACAAAACTACTAACGAAAACAAACTTATGAAAAAACTCATTTACGTGAATTCCCTATTCACGAAAGGGATTGTTAAACTATCTTTGATTATGAGATTAGTTCTCATATTAACCTTGTTTTTCGAGCTCAACGCAAGGGCAGCAAGCTCCTCGGGTTCAAGTCAGCTCGAGCTTAACCTAAAGCAAGTTACTCTTAAGCAGCTATTTGAGTCTATAAAATCACAGAGTGATTTCCGCTTTGTTTACAACAATGATGTCATTAACGACCAAACCAAAGTGGATCTGATGCTAAATGACGCTTCTATCGAAGCGGCCTTGGATGAAGCACTGGAAGGTACTTCAATAGGCTACCAGATCATCGACAAGCAAGTCATTATCTTTAAGACAGAAAGCGAGTCGACTCAATCCATCCGGCAACAAGACAATACGCTCACTATCAGAGGTACGGTGACCGATGCCACAGGCGGTCCTCTTCCCGGAGCGAGTATCACAGTTTTGGGGACCACCAGAGGAGTAACCACCGACCTGGATGGAACCTTTACCATTGAAGCAAAACGAGGCGACAAGCTGATTTTTAGCTTTATTGGTATGGACAGCCAGATAGTCGATGTAAGCAACCAAACCAGAATCAATATTGAATTGAAAGAAAAATCTGAAGAGTTAGATGATGTAACCGTTGTTGCGTTTGCCAAGCAGAAGAAAGAAAGCGTGCTGGCCTCCATCGAAACCGTTTCGCCATCCGACCTGAAAGTCCCCTCCAGCAACCTGACCTCAGCGCTCGCCGGTCGCATGTCAGGGGTTATTTCCTATCAACGGAGTGGCGAACCAGGCCAAGACAACGCCCAGTTTTTCATCCGTGGGGTAACCACCTTTGGTTATAAGAAAGACCCACTGATTTTGATCGACGGCATCGAGCTTTCTACGACCGACTTGTCACGCCTTCACCCCGATGACATTGCTGCCTTTTCCATCATGAAAGATGCGACCGCCACAGCCCTGTATGGTGCCCGCGGAGCCAATGGTGTAATTCTGGTAACAACCAAAGAAGGAAAAGAAGGAAAAGCCAAAGTCAGTATACGCTTCGAAAACTCGCTCTCGCAAGCCACCCAGGATATTCAGTTTGCTGATCCAATAACTTACATGAAGCTTCACAACGAAGCCGTGCGTACACGCGACCCGCTTGGGTTTCTACCCTACTCACAAGAAAAAGTGGACAACACCATTGCAGGTGGCAACCCGATGGTTTATCCGCAAACCAACTGGCAAGACGAATTGCTGAAAGATTACACCATGAATAAACGCCTCAACTTCAACATGTCGGGTGGGGGAAAAGTAGCCCGCTATTATCTGGCAGGAGGTGTCACCCAAGACAACGGTATTCTGGATGTTGAAAAGAATAATGATTTCAACAGTAACATTAACCTCAAGCGCTATCTCATGCGCTCTAACGTTAATATCAACGTAACGCCTACCACCGAAGCCGTGGTGCGTATGCACGGAACCTTTGATGATTATCGTGGGCCAATTCAGGGAGGTAGCGAAATGTATAAAGCAATCGTCCGAAGCAACCCAGTTCTGTTTCCCGCGGTTTATAAGCCCGATGCAGCCCACATCAACACCAAACATGTTCTGTTTGGCAACTACGGAAATGCCAACTACATCAACCCTTATGCCGAACTGGTCAAAGGATACAAAGAATACAGCCAGTCGTTAATGCTGGCCCAGATTGAACTAAAACAAGATTTCAGCTTTGTAACCGAAGGGTTAGCAGCCCGCATCCTGGGGAATACCACCCGGAATGCGTATTTCGATGTAATCCGTTCCTATAACCCATTTTATTATTCGGTTTCGGATTACGACCCCCGTAAAGATATTTACGAGTTGTCCGTACTGAACGCCAATGAGGGGCGCTCATCCTTGGATTATCAGGAAGGCGAAAAGAAAGTTTCGTCAACCTTTTATACTGAAGCAGCCCTACAATACGACCGCACCTTCGCCGAGAAACATGGAGTAAGTGGCTTATTAGTTGGCATCATGCGGCAATCTCTCTCCGGTAACGAAGGTAGCTTACAAGCGTCTCTCCCCAGTCGGAACCTGGGACTCTCCGGACGTTTTACCTACTCGTTTGACTCCCGTTACTTTGGTGAATTTAACTTCGGATACAACGGCACCGAACGCTTTGCTAAAAAAGAACGTTTTGGATTCTTTCCTTCAGCTGGTGCTGCCTGGTATGTTTCCAACGAAGACTTTTGGCTGCCACTGGCAAAAACCATTACCAAGCTGAAACTGAAAGCCACCTACGGTATCGTTGGTAACGACCAGATTGGCGATAAAGACGATCGCTTTTTCTACCTGTCCAATGTTAATATCAGCGATAACACTAGAGGTTACCGATGGGGAACCGAAGGAGGGTACTCGATAAATGGGGTATCGATCTCGCGTTATGCCAACGACCAAATCACCTGGGAAACAGCCACAAAAACAAACATTGGTATTGAGCTGGGGCTATGGGATAAAATTGATATTCAAGCTGATATTTTCACCGAATACAGAACCAACATTCTTTGGGATCGACTCTCATTTGCAACCTTCGGGCTACAAGAAGCCACTAAGGCCAACGTAGGTGAAGCATCCAGCAAAGGTATCGACATTTCAGTCGACTACCAGGAAAACTTCAGCAATGGCATGTGGGTAACCGCCCGCGGAAACTTCACCTATGCAAGAGGAGTATTCGAAAAAGTAGAAGAACCCGACTACAGTGCTACTCCCTGGCGGTCAAAAGTAGGATATCCTATCAACCAACAATGGGGCTACATCGCCGAACGCTTGTTTGTTGATGACTGGGAAGTATTGAACTCTCCGGAACAAACTTTTGCCGGAAGCGTAGTTAGAGGTGGTGATATTAAATACCGTGATATTAATGGCGACGACAAAATAACCGAACTCGACATGGTACCTATTGGGCATCCAACTACTCCCGAAATCATTTATGGATTTGGTGTTTCTTCTGGTTATAAAAACTTTGACCTGTCCTTGTTCTTCCAGGGGTCAGCGCTTTCCTCCTTCTGGATTGATGCTGAAGCAACAGCGCCATTCGTGAATCACAGCTGGAATGGAGACCCATTTGCAGACTACGAAAAGAACAACGCGCTGCTGCAGGCCTACGCCGACAGCTACTGGAGTGAAGACAACCGTGACATTTATGCTCTTTGGCCACGTTTATCTGATTCTGCCGAACCAAACAATACCGCAAGAAGTACCTGGTTTATGCAAGATGGCTCATTCTTACGCTTAAAGTCAGCGGAAGTTGGTTATGCCCTTCCGGTTAAATTTACCCGGAAATTTGGCATGGAATACGCTCGCTTCTACCTGAGTGGAACCAATCTGCTCACATTCAGTAAATTCAAACTATGGGATCCTGAAATGGGTGGCAACGGATTAGGATACCCGGTTCAGCAAGTATTTAACCTGGGTGTACAAGTCTCATTCTAACAATTAAATGCGAAAGAAATGAAGAATTATAAATTTAATATACTTATCCTGCTGCTACTGTTGACAACCGGAAGTTGCAGCTACCTGGATGTTGTTCCTGATAACGTAGCAACCATCGATGATGCCTTTGTTGACGAAGCTTCAGCTGAACGATTCCTGGCAACCTGTTACAGCTACCTTCCCAACTACGGAGACCCTTGGGTAAACCCCGGAATTGGTTCAGGCGATGAGGTCTGGTTCAATGAAGAGATTGTTGGAAGCTCCTTTAACTCGGCTTTGATTGCCCGTGGCTTGCAAAATTCTACCGACCCGCAACTAAACTTTTGGGGTGGAAGACAACGTGGAAAAAACCTCTATGTAGGCATCCGCGATTGTAATATCTTTCTTGAAAATATTGACCAAGCCTCAGATCTTACTGATTTTAAGAAGAAAAGATGGGTAGCTGAAGTCAAATTCCTGAAGGCTTATTATCATTTCTGGTTATTCAAATCGTATGGGCCAATCCCCATTATCCGCGAGAACTTGCCCATTTACACTGAAACCAAAGATGTAAAAGTGTATCGCGATCCCGTAGACGATGTGGTTGATTACATCGTGGAGCTGATTGATGAGGCTGTAGTAGATCTACCATTGATTGTTGATTCCGAAATTCTGGAATTAGGACGGATTACCAAACCCATAGCCTTAGCCATAAAAGCACGGGTATTGTCAACCGCTGCAAGTCCACTATTCAACGGAAATCCCGATTTTGCATCGGTTGTTGACAATCGTGGAACAGCTCTTTTCAGCACAACTTATGATGCCGCAAAATGGCAAAAAGCAGCCGATGCAGCCAAAGAGGCCATCGAGGTGTGTCAAGAAGCCAATTACTCCTTGCTAACGGATTATGAAACGCGGACAGACATTTCTGATACGCTGAAACGCGAGGCCATCATCCGGTCTATCGTAACCGATCGGGGTACGCCCGAAGTCATTTGGGGAGCAACCCACTTCACCTTTGCTCAAAACTACCAACGCATGATGGTTCCCCTGCTCATTCAGGTTACTTCGTCCAACCCGGTGAGCCAGTTCTACGCTTCCACCCTCCGCATGGCTGAACTTTTCTACAGCCGCAATGGTGTGCCAATTGATGAAGATTTGGAATACGACTATGAAAACCGTTACGAACTTCGAACGGCTAAAACCGAAGAAAGTGACTTTGTCCGTTCAGGCGAGCAAACAGCCGTATTACACTTCGACCGCGAAGCCCGCTTTTATGCCAGCATCGCCTTCGACCGTGGAACCTACTTTCTGGATCCGACCTATTACTATGTTCAGACTCGGGCTGGCGAACTAGCCACCAAACGAAACCAAGGAGAGTTTTCGGCTACTGGCTATTTCGTAAAAAAACTCATCAACCCCAATAATGCACTGAACACCAACACCATGCTGGCGTATTACGAATTCCCATTTCCTATTATTCGTTTGGGAGACCTTTACCTGCTCTATGCCGAAGCATTGAACGAAGTTAAATCAGCTCCCGATCAGGAAGTATATGAATACGTTGATTTAATTCGGGAAAGAGCTGGACTGGAAGGCGTTGTTGAGAGCTGGAATCAATATTCTTCAGAACCTCAAAAACCGACAAAACAGGAAGGTATGCGGGAAATTATCCAGCATGAACGTTTAATTGAATTGGCATTTGAAGGGCAGCGTTTCTGGGATTTACGCCGTTGGAAAAAAGCGGAAGAAATGATGAACAAACCCATTCAGGGTTGGAACATTGGCGGAAAAGGACTTGAATTTTACAATGTCACAACCGTTTTTACTCCAAGCTTCAGTTTTAAAGATTATCTGTGGCCCATCCGGGAATACGAGCGGATTCAAAATCCAAACCTGGTTCAGAACCCAGGCTGGTAGGCAGTTAAATTTCAACTTAAAAGAATTATGAAGATGAAAAAGATATTATTCTTAATTGCAATCGTAGGAGCACTGGCAGTGATGACTGGATGTGAGGAAGATGTGAGAGGCCCTTTGTTCTCCGATGAAGGAATTCCTGGTCCAATCAGTTCTCCGGAAGTAGAAAACCTGCCTGGAGCTGCAATCATAACCTATACGCCTCCAACCGATAAAGACTTGCTTTACGTCAAAGCGGAGTACACCTTGGACAATGGCAAACAAGTAGTTACTAAAAGCTCCAATTTTCTGGGCTTCATCCGGGTTGAAGGATTTGGAAGCGCCCAGGAACAGACCATTACACTATCAGCTGTTGACCGAAGCGAAAATGTTTCGTCTCCGGTTCAGGTAAAGATCAATCCGCTAACGCCAGATGTTCATTCCGTGCAACAATCCGTGGAGATGATTCCTGACTTTGGTGGCGTTCAGTTCAGGTGGGAAAACCCGAACAATGCTGCTTTAGCCTACATCATCCTGGCCGAAGACTCTACCAGTGAGCTGGTCCCAGTTGAGACAGTTTATTCGGGTGTTTCCGATGGTAACTACACCATCCGTGGGTTTGAACCCGAAGAACGTGAATTTGCCATGATCCTGCGTGACCGTTGGGATAACTTTTCTGATACAACAAAGATCACCGTTACCCCATTGTTCGAGCAAAAACTGGATAAAACTAAGTTCAACAAAGTGGTTCTGGACGGAGATAACGACATGGCTGCCTGGGAGGGACGTTACGAATATGCCTTCGATGATCTGCCCAACACCTTCAACCATACCTGGGCTGGCGATGGATGGCCTCAACTATTTACCGTTGATTTGGGTGTGGTGGCCAAGTTGAGTCGTGTTAATGTTTTGCAGCGTCAAACATTCTTCTATGCCCACGGGAACCCCCGTCTGCTGGAAGTTTGGGGAATCAAAGAAACTCCAAACCCTGACGGCAGCTTCGACAACTGGGTTAAACTGAAAGACTGTGTGGCCCGACGCCCCACCCTTGAAGGAGGAACAGCCGCTGAAGACCAGGAACATTTTGAGAATGGAGATGAATATTCATTTACCCTGGATGATCCTGAAGTGCGTTACATCCGATTTGTGGTGAACGAGACCTGGGGCTTAACCGGATTCACTCACTTTGCTGAAATCACTTTTTACGGACAGGTAGTTGAAGAACTTTAAACAAAAAAAGCATGAAAAATATAGCTAATCTATTACTATACATTTTTTGCGGGATCGTCATTCTCTCTTCCTGTGAAAAGATGGATGACATCCACAGCGATTTTCTGAAAGATGGGGATATTATCTATGCCCCAAAACCGTTGATGACACAATCATTTGGTGGTAAAAACCGGATAAAACTGAAATACTACTTGGTAAATGCCGTCAATGTCAGCAAGTGTATTGTTGAGTGGGATGAAGGTAACTCATCACAATCACTGGATATCACTCCAAAGCTTCCTATAGATTCGTTGGAAATTACCATCGATGGATTGGAAGAGAAATCTTACATCTTTAACATTTACACGGTCGACACGCACGGAAACCGCTCTGTAAAAGAGCAAATCACCGGCTCAGCCTACGGCACCAAATTTGTCGGTGGACTAAACAATCGCCCTCTTCTTGGATTCGATGGCGGCGGTACGGTCGATTCTATTGTCGTTAGCTGGGCGACACCAGCGGAAGGGAATACTGGCGTAGAGTTAGTATACAACAACCGCGCTGGCGAGCCCGTCACTAAAATGGTACTACCCGAAGAAGATGAAATCGTTATTCGTGACTGGGAGTCAGAAGGACAAATGAGCTACCGGTCTTTTTATGTACCAGAGCCGATGGCAATCGACACGTTCTCCTCAGAAGCCGAGCAAGTTGTGATGCCTCTCTACATTGAATTTAAAGGCGTACCCGTTGACAAAACCAACTGGACCATTGTTGATCTATCGGGAGAAGAGCCTGCTGAAGCCCAATGGGGGCCCGAAATTCAGGGTTTGGCAGCCGCAGCCATCGACAATGATCCTGCGACCTTCTGGCATTCTCCTTGGGATCAGGAACAACCGGATCATCCCCATCACTTTACCATCGACCTTGGCGCTGTGGTTAAAATGAACGCCTTCGAGTTAACCAAAAGGCAGAATAAAAACGACTGTATGAAACGCTTCACAGTAGAAGTAAGTATGGATAACACAACGTTCACCAGCCTCGGAACCTTTACCTACGAACAAGCCAGTGCCAGCCAGCGTTACCAAACCAACAGTTTGCCGTTGGCACGCTACATTCGTTATACCGCCATTGAAGCTTACGAAGATAAAAACTACACCCACCTGGCTGAATTTAGCATAGAAGGGATCGTAGCTGGTCAAATCGACCGTAGCGACTGGGCCGTTACTGATCTATCGACAGAAGAGCCTGCTGAAGGTGGTAATCCCAATGGATTGGCTATCGCAGCGCTGGATGGTGATTTAGGCACTTACTGGCATACCCAGTGGAGTGGTGGAAGTCCTGGCTATCCACACTTCTTTGTCGTTGATATGAAAGAGCAAGTAAAGATTCTTGCTGTAGAATGCTTCAGAAGACAAGGCGATGACCGAGGACAAACCAAGTATAAGATTCACACAAGTGATGACGGTATAAACTTTGAAGAACAGGGAACCTTTGACTTTGATAACACCAGCGATGCAGGACAGGTCGTTTCCCTCTCCTTCATGCCCGAAGCACGGTACTTTAAATACGAAGCCATTGAAGGACCAAATAACTATGCCTTCCTCTCTGAACTCTACGTTTATGGAACCACAGAACCATAAATAAACATTCAAATAATGAGTTTTATAAAGACCGGAAGACCCCTTTAAGTCTTCCGGTCTTTTATTAATCAGTAAGGCCCTAATCTAAAAAAGCACACCTTGAACCGCACAAAAATCATCATTCTTTGCCTATGCCTGCTAACAGGCATATCTGCTTTCAGCCAGCTAAACAGTGATTTTCATTCACACCTCCCGCTGGTCATTATTAATACCAATGGGCAACAAATTGTAGATGATCCCAAAATCATGGCCAACCTAAAAATTATCTTCAAAGAGGATGGTTCTCCAAACTACCTGACAGATGAACCAACAGATTACAACGGACTGGTTGGGATCGAAATCAGAGGAAAATCATCTGCGTCCTACCCCCAAACACCTTACTTGTTTGAAACCCGCAATGCCGATGGCAGCAACAACAATGTGCCTTTACTGGGCATGCCCGCCGAAAACGACTGGTGCCTCCTTTCCTTCTACAACGATAAATCGCTGGTGCGAAACACCCTGTCCTTTGAGACATTCCGCCAAATGGGACACTACGCCCCCCGAACCAGACATTGCGAACTTATTCTGAACAATCAATATCGCGGCATTTATTTGCTAACCGAAAAGATAAAACAAGACAAAAACCGAGTGGATGTTGCCAAACTCAGACCTGAGGATAATGAAGGCGACGAACTAACCGGAGGTTACATTTTTAAAATCGACTATTTCGAAGATGGAGACAGCTGGACTTCAGCCTATTCTCCCATCGATCACCCGGACTTCAACGTTCACTTTGTCTACCACGATCCCGCCGCAAAAGATCTGACATCACAACAAAAAAATTACATCAAAAATTATATCTTTTCATTTGAGGCTGCTTTATACAGCAACTATTTCAATAGTGAGCAAAATGGCTATTCGGCATACCTAGGCAAACAATCCTTCATCGACTATTTTCTCATCAGCGAAGTCTCCCGTAATAATGACGGATTCAAAAAAAGTCGGTATTTCTACAAAGAAAAAAACGGTAGCCTATTTGCTGGACCTGTATGGGATTTCGACTGGGCCTGGAAAAACATCAACGAATGTGCAATATTTAAAGCAACCGATGGATCTGGTTGGGCTTACCAGATCAACGACTGCAACCCCTGGGTCAAATCCCCCGGATGGATGATACGTCTATTCCAGGATGCTCAATTTGCCAATGCAACCAACTGCAACTATTTCAGCTATCGCGAATCTATCCTGAAAGAATCAGCGCTTTTCGCCATCATCGACTCAGTATACAAGCTAGTGGAACCGGCACAAAGTCGTCATTTCAATCAGTGGAAAATACTAGGGATCAATGTCGGCGCTCCGGAAGTTGATGCACAACCAAGCACTTACCAAGGTGAGGTTCAAAAATTAAAAAACTGGATATCAACCCGCTTAAACTGGCTCGACGACAACATGATTGGAGATTGCTACCCCACTGCTGTCGTTCCTGATTTAGCGGATCTCGAACTAAAAGTTTATCCCAACCCTGCCATGCACTACCTGACCGTAGCCAGCAATACTCCAATAGAGCAGATCATGCTTTACGACTCCCACGGAACGATGATCAAAACTCTAACACCTTTCGGCAATCAGCAAACCCTTGACCTTTCCACCATCGCAAATGGCCTCATCTTGCTAAAAATTCAGATGGCCAACGGCGAACAACGCACTGAAAAAGTGATGGTAAACCACTAATTGTTCCCTTCAGGAAGAAAGACGCGAATGCTTAAAATTAAACACCGGAAGCTCTTCGAATGTGAAGATAAAAAAGAGCCGGAGGCATTCATTCTCAAAACATTTAAAGATTGTTATATGTTTTTTTAGAGGAATTCTTAATTTTGCAGGCAATTATTCTGAAAAAAGGAGTGCTGACGATGGAAAAGTTATTGGTCCAGGAGATGTTGGATGAGAAGGGTTTTATTGATGAAAAGATTGATCCTAAGCTGAATTTGGTAACCGAAATTAAGCGGCTGAAAAAAGAAAAGAATGCTGTTATTCTGAGCCATTTTTATGTGGATGGAGACCTGCAGGACATTGCCGACTTTGTTGGCGACAGCCTACAGTTAGCGCAAGCGGCAGCCCAAACCGAAGCCGACATAATTGTCTTCGTTGGCGTGCACTTCATGGCCGAAACCGCCAAGATCATCAACCCATCAAAAAAAGTAATTCTGCCAGATCTTAAGGCTGGATGCTCACTGGCTGAATCGGCACCCGCAGATAAGTTTGCCGAGTTTAAAAAGCAATATCCCGACCATCAGGTCATCTCCTACATCAACTGCACCGCAGATCTGAAAACGATGACTGACGTGGTTTGCACCTCGTCTAATGCAGAGAAAATTGTCAACAGCTTCCCGAAAGATGCCAAGCTTATTTTTGCCCCCGACAAAAACCTGGGCAACTACATCAACAGCATCACAGGCCGAGAAATGGTGCTTTGGGACGGCGCTTGCATGGTTCATGAGAAATATTCGGTTGAAAAAATTATCCAGCTGATGGATGAGCATAAGGACGCTGAATTCATTGCTCATCCTGAATGCGAAAAACAAGTGCTGTTGCTGGCCCAACACATTGGGTCAACCAGTTCGTTACTGGATTACGTGCAAACAAATGAAGCTCAAAAGTTTATCGTGGCTACCGAAAGTGGTATTCTTCACCAAATGAAGAAAGCTTGCCCTGACAAAATTTTCATTCCTGCTCCGTCGAACGACTCAACCTGTGCTTGCAACGACTGCTCCTATATGAAACTGAACAGCTTACAAAAGCTGTACATCTGCATGAAACATGAGCAACCCGAGGTACAACTTTCAGACGAGGTAATTGAAAAAGCCAAAGTTCCGATTGTTCGCATGCTTGAAATTTCAAAATAATAAACCCGCACAATCTGATTAAAGCTCATTCATGCGCTTCAGTTTTAATTGTCGGTCAAATTCTGAAATGACATAAGAAAGCCTTGCGCGAAGGCCTCAACACGTCATGTCACCCACTCTGAAATTGAAAAAAAACTGCGAACAGCCCGTCAATATTAACTTGTGAACAGGTAGGTGTTAATTAATATCGAAGAGAACAGATCAATTAGCTTGTGTGGATTTCCTATCTTCGTACCAATCAAAAGAACTTTGTATGCCCTACCGCAGGTTGCCAAATACGGACCAAGCACGGATGAAAGCCATAGAAATGGCCCTTGAAAAAGGAAAGCGAACTGCCTATAGCGAACTAGCTTTCAGCCAGCTAACGCTGGATAAAATTCAAACACTATATCCCAACTTATCCAATTGCGTCCGGCAACTTCAGGCAACCAAGCAAGTTCAGTTTGACCGCGCCAACGAATATGGTAACATCTTCAAAAAGGCTAAGTTGTACTTATCCCACTTCGTTCAGGTTCTCAACTTCGCCATTCAGCGTGAAGAAATGAAACCTGCCGTTCGTGAGTTCTACGGACTCCGTCCAAACGCTTTTGATGTTCCGCCACTCAACCTGGAGAAAGATGTTTTAGCTTGGGGCGAAAGGATTATTCAAGGCGAACAAAAACGATGTATGCAAGGCGGAAGTGCTATTTACAGTCCATCGATTGCTTTGGTAAAAGTTCACTACGAGAATTTCAAAGATGCCTTTCACCACCAAAAGATCTTGCAAAATAACACTGACCGAGCGTCTATGAAAATGCAGGATGTACGCGAGCAGGCAGACACGATGATCCAACAACTTTGGAACGAAATAGAAGCTCGCTTTGAGGGACAGCCCGACGAAGTTCGGCGCGAAAAAGCTGCGCAGTATGGTGTGGTGTATGTCTATCGTCAGTCGGAACTGAAACGCATGGAAGCAGAAAAACTGCAAATCAACCTCAACTTCAACTAAACGGAATTCGATTTTAAACTCCATTGAAAGTCCCTACCTGGCACTTTTCAGTTAAAAAATGTCTTTCCTGCAGCTATAGAAGTAGTTGGAATACCATTCTGGCTCATATTGATCTGATGGCCTTCGCTTCGGGTCCCCTTTTCTGCAGCAGATAGACCAGCGCGACGGTTACTGCTAAACTTACGATAGCCAGCACGGCTGATGTGCTCAACGAATCGCCGTACGCATTCAGCGACTCCATGGTTTTGCTCCCCGTCTTCTCTGCATGCAAGGCCAAAACCCCCAAAGCATTATTCATAAAGTGAGCCAGAACAGGCAGCCAAATGGAGCCTGAATAAACCAGCAAATAACCAAACAGAGCACCTAATACCAACCGAGGGAAAAACCCAAAAAACTGCATGTGCAAGGTGCTAAACAAAAAAGCAGAAATCCAGATTCCCCAATGTATATTGCGGGTCATCTTTATCAGAATCTTCTGAATCACTCCTCGAAAGAGCAACTCTTCGCCAATGGCCGGAATCACGGCAATCATAAACAAATTAAACAGCAGCCCCCAAGTCGTTTCCACCGCAATAAAGCGAGCAATCAGGTCGGCCGCACTGTCTTCCATACTCCGCATCCAGCTTTCCACACCCTCCAAAAATTCCGGCAGATGCATATTCTGGTTCAATTCGCCCAAATACCCCACCCAAGGGCCGGCCACCAGCACGGCAAGCAAACCAAGCAACAGATTACCTGTCCTCACTTTCTGATCCAGTGTCAGATAGCGCCACACATTCCCCTCGAACAACCAGGCTAAAATAAATGGAGGCAGCACAAAAAGCCCGATAGACTGCACCACCTGAAAGTATTTCAACAAGACAATGGTATTCGGATCGGAAGGATCAGCTCCCGAAAGGCTGTTTATCATCTCAGTAAGTCCAACCACCGGAACAGCAGCAGCAACGGACATCGAAAAGACAACCAAAAAGGAAACCAGAATAACAAATGCCGAGAAAACTAACTGCGAGCCGGGCTTCATTCCCCGAAATGTGGTAAAGGCCATAATCAAATTTTTAAGTGCCCTAAAGATAGGTCGCCCACGGCAAAAAAAAAACCGCAAAAAAGAATCGTAAAACTCCACCCCCTCCAGCCCTCTTTCGGGTCATCTTCAAGCACAAGACTCGCAACTCCACACTTCTTTATATATCTTTGTATCCTAAAAATTTCAGAAACGTGAAGATTGAATCGATTGATTTAGGGGAAATGCCGCTGTTTTTAGCGCCGATGGAAGATGTGACTTACAAGTCGTTTCGATACATGTGTAAAAAATTTGGCGCCGATGTGATGTACACGGAGTTTGTATCGTCAGAAGCACTGATTCGGGATATTGCCAAAACAAAGCAAAAGATGCACCTTTTCGATTTCGATCGGCCAGTAGCTATCCAAATCTATGGTTACGATATTGATTCGATGGTGGGTGCCGCCAAAGCCGTGGAAGAGTTTCAGCCCGATTTTATTGACATCAACTATGGCTGTCCCATGAAAAAGATTGTCAGAAAAGGAGCTGGCGCCGGTTTGCTGCAAGATTTAGAGAAAATGCAGCAGATGACAGCAGAGATCGTCAAAGCTGTTTCGCTACCCGTAACCGCCAAAACCCGCCTCGGATGGGATGACGATTCCAAAGTCATTGTGGAAGCTGCTGAACGACTTCAGGATGCAGGAGTAGCTGCGTTGGCCATTCACGGTCGAACCCGCAAGCAAATGTATACCGGGAAAGCCGACTGGAGCATGATTGCCGAAGTGAAAAACAATCCTCGAATGCACATCCCCATTATTGGTAATGGCGACATCAACGGCCCTGAAAAAGCGATGGAATTCCTACAGCAAAGTGGTGTCGATGGCTTAATGATTGGCCGCGGCTCCATCGGACGCCCCTGGATTTTCAATGAAATCAAACATTACCTGAAAACCGGCGAGGTACTCCCTCCGCCAAACGTAAGCGAGGTGGTTCAAAACTTACGCGATCAGCTTCAGCTATCGCTCGACTGGAAAGCCAACGAACGCTCGGCCATTTTAATGATGCGACGACACTTTGCCAAGTATTTCCCGGGCATCCCCGATTTTCGCCCATACCGAATCCAACTCCTTCAGGCTGTCGAGATGGAAGAAGTACAGCGCATCCTCGACGAAATTATTGAACACTATGGCGAGCTAAAGGTTGATTATACAAACATGAGTTTGAAATGAATCCGCACGATTATAAGCAATTCTATAGTGAGCAATCCTTTAAACGGAAATTGCAACAATTCGGCAAGACGGCTGGCTTGCAAGTCGCTTATTCGGCACTGCTCCTCTTTTTTTTAATGAAAGAACCCTCTGTTTCAATCAAGGCCAAAGTCACCATTGCCGCTGCTCTTGGCTATTTCATATTACCAACCGATGCCATTCCCGATCTGGCTCCGCTGGTTGGATTTAGCGACGACCTGGGTGTTTTAATCTTTGCCCTTTCCCAAATCAGCAGCAACATCACCCCCCAGGTTCAGGACAAAGCCAAAAGTCAACTACGCTCCTGGTTTTGCGAGTTTGATGAAGCCAAGCTTGACGAAATCCATTCCAAAATATTTTAAAGCGACCAATCAAATAATCATTCTGTCCTTTAATCCTTTAACCCCTTTTAGCAATTCTTGGCACTGTTTTTGATTTTCCAGAAACAGCAAACAATTATAAGCCTTGGAGTCATGAAACGAACCATGCTGATATTGCTTTTGGGAATTGCATCCTTTTTCCTGAATCCAGAAACAACACAGGCTCAGGTTACTGTTGAACACAAACCGAGTCCACCGGAGTTTAAACTGCCATTACCTGAAAAACCGGGGTCTGATTATCAACTCATCCCGGGACATTGGATCTGGCATCGTCCTTCAAAAATGTATGCTTGGGTAGGCCCACACTGGGTACCCACCGTGGAAAACCGGCAATGGAATCCGGGACATTGGCAAAAACAGAAAAAAGGATGGAAGTGGATCCCCGGAAAATGGGAAAAGATTAAAAAGAGAAAGTATTTTTTCAACTAATAAAATCGTTTTTTTTCATACTTGTTTGTTAAGTGTTTTTGGGTCAAAGGCCGGGTTGTTCCGGCCTTTTTTTAAGCTTCAACCCTTTCGTTCGCCGCAACTTTATTACTTTTGTGATTCTAAACAAATACCATGGAATTACTTTCCCCCTTTGACCTTAGTCCCTTACAATGGAGTTTAATGGCTGTGTGCGGCATGCTCATCGGCATGTCGAAAGTTGGGGTGCCCGGTGTATCCATGATCGTGGTTCCCATTCTCGCCTTCATCTTTGGAGGGAAACAATCAACCGGTGTTTTATTGCCTATTCTGATGATGGCCGATTTGTTTGGCGTTGGCTATTACCGTCGGCATGCGCAATGGAACTACCTGGTTAAAATCCTCCCCTGGGCTTTTATAGGAGTTGCCCTGGCCTTGTGGGTGGGCGAAATTGTCAACGACGAGCAATTTAAAGACCTTATTGCCATTCTGGTCTTTCTTTGCATTGGACTGATGCTATGGAAAGACCGGCGGAAAGAGAAAAACGTTCTCCCCGACAGCTGGTGGTTTGCGGCTTCCATGGGTGTACTGGGTGGATTTGCCACCATGATTGGCAATGTGGCCGGCCCCATTTTTGCCATCTACCTGCTGGCCATGCATCTGCCTAAAAACAATTTTATCGGCACCTCGGCCTGGTTTTTTCTTATCCTGAATTTCTGCAAATTCCCCTTGCACCTGTTTATTTGGAAAACCATTAGCTGGCCCAGCCTGCAAATGGACCTGATGACTTTACCGGCCATTGCGCTGGGGGCATTTCTCGGCATTTGGCTGGTTCGGATTATTCCTGAAAAAACCTATCGAACAGCCGTTATCGTTCTTACTGCAATCTCAGCATTTTTACTATTGATATGAAACAGCTTCAGCATTTTTTCAAAGACAAAACCGTCCACCAGATCCTTGACGTCGGATGCGGATCGGGTGATTTCATCAAAGTTCTTCGCGACACCTTCGATGAGCACACGCAAATCACGGGCATCGACCCGGGTGAACAATGGCTGAAAGAAGCACGCGCCCGTTTCCCTCAGGAAAACATCAACTTCAGCTGCATGAGTGGCGAAACGCTCGACTTTGAGGATGCTTCTTTTGATGTCGTTTCCCTGTCGAATGCGCTGCATCATTTAAAAGACCTGGAGCAAACGCTCTGCGAGATGAAACGCGTGCTTAAACCCGGCGGATGGATCATCATTAACGAGGTTGCGAATGGTGATTTGACGGAAGCGCAGGAAAACCAAAAAATGTTACATCATTTTAAGTCGTTCGTCGATCGCCTGCACGGAATTTCCCATCGCCAAACATGGAAACCGGAGGAGATTTTAGCAATCATTGAGCATAACAAGCTAAGCGTTATCGATTCATTTGAACACCTAAAAATGAAAAAGGTCAACGTTGAACCCCATTTTCTGGATGAGAAATACTGGCAGATGGAAAGCCTCCAGGAAGAGTTGCAGGGACGGCCTGAGTATGATCAAACCAAAGACCAGCTCCCTGTTTTCAAGGAACGACTGGAGCAGTATGGCTTTCAAACAGCGCCACAATTATTGGTGCTTGCCCAAGCAAAAAACGGCTGATTCCGGACAAAACTCATCCCCACGCCATTGGTCTGAATCTTCAATTATTTTGTACTTTCGGAAAAGCAAAACCTAAAACAAAATAAAATCATGACTTATTTAGCAAACGATTCGCGTTACAAAACCATGACCTACAACCGATGCGGACGATCCGGACTAATGCTTCCGGCAATCTCGCTGGGTTTGTGGCATAACTTCGGCGGAGTCGATGTCCTTGAAAACGGACGGACCATCCTGCGCCATGCCTTTGACAAAGGCATCACCCATTTCGACCTGGCCAATAATTACGGGCCTCCTTACGGTTCGGCAGAGGAGAATTTTGGAAAGATAATGAAACAAGACCTCCGACCTTACCGCGACGAGCTGGTGATTTCGACCAAAGCAGGCTACGACATGTGGCCCGGCCCTTATGGCAACTGGGGAAGCCGCAAATATTTGCTGTCGAGCCTCGACCAAAGTCTGAAACGCATGGGCCTAGATTATGTCGATATCTTTTATTCGCATCGCCCCGACCCGGAAACACCACTGGAAGAAACCATGATGGCACTCGACCAGGCTGTACGCCAAGGGAAAGCTTTGTATGTGGGTATCTCCAATTACCCAGCTGAACGAACCCGGGAAGCAGCGCAAATATTGCGCGAACTGGGAACGCCTTGTCTGATTCATCAACCCAAATACTCCATGTTTGAGCGATGGGTAGAAGGTGAACTGCTGGACGTACTGGAGGAAGAAGGCATTGGCTGCATTCCGTTTTCACCCTTGGCGCAAGGCTTGCTAACCAACAAATACCTGAAAGGCATTCCGGAGGGATCGCGGGCTGCAAAATCCTGGGGATTCCTGAAAGCTGATCAGGTAGAACCAGCCATTGACAAAGTAAAGCAGTTGAATGAAATAGCCCTTCTGCGTGGACAAACGTTGGCGCAAATGGCGCTGGCCTGGATCATGAAAGATCAGCGCATTACTTCGGTCTTGATTGGCGCCAGCTCGGTTAAGCAGCTGGATGATAACCTAGCCATGCTCGACTACCTGCACTTCTCGCAAAATGAGCTGCAACAAATTGAAGCAATTTTGAACGATTAAAACCAAGGAAAGCACAAAAGCCGGTTGAAAGGTAATTACTTTTCAACCGGCTTTTGAATATATGCAGCCCCTGCAGGCGTTTATCTTACTTTTTAAATGAGAAAGTGGTGGTTCCGATGTTGTTGCCGTCGGCAAAAATATCAACCGTATATTCACCGGCAATCAGGGCTTGTTCTCCATTGTTATCCCAAAAAATATTCACCGGAAGATCATTCCCTTCATAAGTTACCTCACGCATGGCTGAGTAAGGAATACGCAGGTCTTCGAAACGGAAAAGGTCGTTTTTCGACTTCAACAACAAAATTTGGTCGGGCCGCTGAATGCGGACATAAATATTTTTGGCTCCCCGTTTGGCCGTAATGTTTTTGCCAAGGGTGAAGTTCACCTGTATTTTTTCGGCTTTTCTACTGTTATTCACATCATTGCCCCGCGAGTTAATTCCGAAAGCAGACAAGCCCTTCGTCTCCAGGGTGGCGGCTTTTTCCACGCGTTGAGACAAGCGTTCTTTCTCCTTTTCCAGCCGTTGTTTTTGGCTTTCAATCTGCGCGTACTCTTGTTTAACCTGAGCATTTTCGTCCATCAGCTCTTGGTTTCTTCGATTCAGCGAGTCAACTTGTGTAATATAGTTCCGCATAATCTTACGTAGCGAGCCTACCTGATTCCTATACATCTCAATCTGCTCGTAACTGGCTTTTTTTATCTGACCAACTTCCAGCATCAGGTCTTTCACCCGGGTTTGTGCTACAAAAAGCTGTGAGTTGACCGTGTCGTTATCCGTTTTCAGGCTGTCGTAACTATGGATCATCTCCGTTAACTCAATCTGAATGGAATCTTTCTCCGCATTTAAGGCCTTTAATATTTCCTTATGCTCGCCCCGTTGCATGAAGAATAATACCACCACACCAATTAAAATAACAGACAAAAAAACTACAATCAGATTATTGCGTCTATCCTTGTCTGTATTTCCCAGAGAAAACTTTTTCTTATTCATATCAGAATCGCCCATACTTGCAGATTTTTAGCTCCATAAACAACGCCCACAAAATTAGTATTATTTTGTGGGCGGTCAAATAAAGACGGACTATGTAGCCGATGTACTAAAAGATATTTCCAAGCTTCACCCCAAAATAAAAGGTGCGGGGCGAAAGTGGCCCGTAAATATAACCCGGGTCGCGGTCAACACCATAGTCGAAATCATCCTGGTAAGCATCGAAAAGGTTCTTGACGCCAGCATACAGCTGAAGCGAGAGACCACCCGACAGTTCCAGGGTTTGGCTCAGCTTTAGGCCTAAATCAAAAAACGGATCAACCTCGTTCAACTGCCCGCCCTCCGGATTGACCAGAGTATTTCCGAAATAAGGCACCAGCATCTTGCCGGTGTAATTGCCGGTAACCGAAGCCTTAAAGGCAGCCGTGGGCGAATAGCTCAGTGCCAGGTAGCCATAACTGTTTGGCGTACGGAAAAAGCGCCTTTCGTTAAACTCCTGCGGTGTCTCATAGCGGCTTTTCTGAAACGTAAAGCCCGATTGAAACATCCAACGAGGCCCGGGCGATGCATTCAGTTCCAAGTTGACACCATCCACTTTGGCACCATCCTCTGCATTGGTGCGGGTGTAAACCACCTGCCCATTGGCATCAGGTGTGCCATATTGGTTGGTAAACGGGTTTTCCAGCGCGGTGTAAAATCCTTCGGCCAACAGCTGGGCTTGCCAGCGCCCCCAGTTCTGTGAGATGTCGACAGAAAATGTTGCACTGTGCGAATTTTCCTGCTCCAGATTCGGATCATTTTTATGGATCACCTTACGCGCCCCGGAAGTTTCGATGTGCAAGTCTTCATCAAAAATTTGAGGTGCCCGGTAGCCTCTGGCAAAGCTGGACCGTAGCTGCACCTGCTCCGACAAATTGAACAACACGCTGGCGCGCGGGCTGAACACATTCCCGGAGATATTGCCATTGGAGTCTGCTTCATCGGCTATGGCATAATGCTCAACCCGGAATCCCAAAGACAAACGCCACTGCTCGGCTACCCATTCGTTTTGCGCAAAAAAGCCAAAGGTCTGAACCGATTGATCGGTGATGGTTGTTGTGCCGACGTGCTCCATCGTTTCCACATCCAGGTAGCCTAGTTTTTGGTCTTTCAGCTCATCGCTGGTCATTTCCAACCCCAGCATCAACTCCGAAGGAGAAAAAAGCATTTGATCAATATCGCGATGGTACTGCGAACCGACGGAATAAGCCAAGTCCTTGGTGAGTCCATAAGCCGACAAGTCTTGCCCGGCCCCATAGTACGATCCGCGCTCCACCTGCTGCATTGCCGCAAAAAAGCTCAGCTTATCATGGTCGCGCATAAATTGGTCAAAGGTCAGGTTGGCCGAGTTAATCTGATGATCTACAGCTTCTGAAATCGCTGCTTCGTGGTTCGGCAAGTCAAAATCACTGCCTCCTCTGCGCGATTCTTCAATAAAGAAATAATCGAGGTTAATCTTTGATCGAAGGCCCATTCGCTTAAAAAAGCTGGCACCAAACGTGCCATTCTCAATGGCTGACATCTCCGAGAAGTCATCACCATTGGCATCGTACGGGTCGCGCTCGCGCTTAAAACCGTAAAAACTCATGCCCGACCGGTAATCCTCACTCACAACCGAGCCATTCATGCTTAAATTGAAGTCGGAACTTTCATCGGCTCCAATCACCGAAACGGAGCTGTTGATACTGTAAATATCCTGTACCGGCTCTTTCGTAATCAGGTTGATGGTTCCGGCAATGGCATTGCTGCCAAACAAAGCCGATCCACCCCCACGAACCACTTCTACCCGGTCAATCATATTGGCAGGAATCAGCTCCAAACCATACACGCCCGCCAAGCCGCTAAACACCGGCCGGCTGTTGATCAGAATCTGCGAATAAGGCCCCTCCAGTCCATTCATGCGCACTTGGGTGAACCCGCAGTTCTGGCAGTTGTTTTCCATCCTCAGTCCCGGCGTAAAACTCAAGCCTTCGCTCAGTGTTACACTTTGCGTGGTCTCCAGCAGCTTTGGGCTAATGGTACTCACAATGGTGGATGCATCGTGACGCGATTTTTCACTGCGGTCGGCCGTTATCACCACCTGCTCCAGCCCAATCTGGTCAGGCTCCAGCTCTGCCGTCAGGGTAATGGGCTCCCCTATTTTGAAACTGAATTCATAAGCCTTGGCCTGGTAACCCACGGCAGACACAACGACCTCCTGCTCCCCTTCAGGAATGCCCACCAATTTATAATGCCCGGTTACATCGGCAGCCGTCCCCACCGTTGTTCCTTTCACTAGAATGGTGGCAAACGGAATATGCTCATCGCCCGAGCGCACATCTCCAAAGAGCATGGTATCATCTAACTTTTCTTTTGGAATTTCTTTCCCCTGAGCCAAAATAAAGACAAGTGACATCAGGGTCACAAAAAACAAATTTTTCATAACGAGTTGCTGTGGTTTTTTTATTGGCTCCAACTGGAAACCAATGAGTGATCAAGTAATTTTTCGGGTTCAATTCATCCGATTTTTAAAAAGCAGGATGAATTATCAACGGACAAAGCTAGGGGCATGAAGCAGCTTGTACAATCCCCAAAAGTTGGGATTTAAAGGCTGTAACATAACGCCAGCTTTACCTCACTTAAATCAAACCAAAGGAGGGCCACGAAGATCGTTAAGATTGAATTGCTCGCGCGAATAACAAAGCGTTAATGGCTGTTCAGCCACGTCAACAACTACTGCCGCACAAACAATCGGTTTTAAGGGGGTTGACGTATCCAGGTAGTCTAAAAAGAATGCTTGGTAGTAGCAGATTCCCGAGTGGCTATGCGAATGGTGCTTACCACTCTCTGAGTCATGCTTAAAAGGGTGGGCATGCTTGACAACCATGCCATTCGAAAGCACATGCAAGTGCATGTTTAGCATCGAGTTTGCCAGCAACATCAGGTATACTGGCAAGACCAAAAGAATAAATACTTTTATATATTTGTGCAAGCGACTCATTGGGAAAGCAAAGATAACTACTCGTCCTTAATGAGAATAACACTTATTGAAAACAAGCAAAAAAATTTAACTTACCCTTGGCAAAGAAGAAAGTTGATATTGAATTATACAGCTATGGAGAGTATAGTCCTTGGGACCGTAGCAGTCGTGATCTACCGAAAATCATAGAAATTTCAGAAGTGATCGAAGCGGAGATCGGAACGGAATTTGGATATATTCTGAAAATAAAAAAAGGCAAGGGTAAGAAGCTGGAATTCAAAATCATCCATCCCCCCTTCAAGGACGAACATGGAACTATTTCACCCGACTTTACCGGCGACTATTACGTAAATAGCAACGACTATTCGTTTTTTTTGGGCGATTGCATTTGGGAGCCCCTGGAAGATAAGCTGGGCCCGTGGCGCTTAATCACCTACCTCGATGGGCAGGTGATTGCAGATAAAACATTACAATTGGTTGCTAAAAAGCCTTAAGCTTCCTTTTCAATCAACTTAGCCAGTTCGGCATAAGCTTCATCGCAAACAACCAACAGGTCTTCTCCAATTTTCCGATAGTGCGCTTTAATTAATTTTGAATTGTCTTTCCCGTCCGGATGATTCACCCGCTGACGCAAATCGCGATGCTTAGCCATCACGTCTCCAGCTATTTTATAAGCAGCGTCCTTATCTGCATTTTCAAAATAACTGCTATACTGAAAACAATCAACAACTACCAAGGAAACCAAATAGTCAATGTCTTTTTTAAGATCGCGGATACTTGCCATAATTAGTGTATTTCTGATGTTAATGGATATTTGAGATGTTTCAGGTCGGTCAAAATTGCGCTAACCGATCCAACCAATATTTCCGTTTCTACTTTAACCGGAATATGATTTTTATCGGCGGTAAACCAAACGTTCATGTGTTCGCCATCAGGGAAAAAGTCGCCCCCCAAAAGGGCAATCAATACATGATGACAACGAAACTTCCGGCCTTCGCGCGTTTTAACAACGTCCTGTCCCAAGTAACGAAAGTACAAATCTTCTGTCTTGTTATCAACCAACATGCTAAAATTAACTTCCTCCCCGTTTCTCAACCGGTCAAAGTCGTAATTTCTAAACTGATAGACGGTACTGAGCATATCGGCTGTAGATGGTTTCCAAGCTAGCGTATCGCGAAAAAGACCTTCCTTCTCACGCTTCACTCGCGAATAAATCTGCATTGTCCCTGGGTCGAAGGAATATTCATGTAAAGTAGAGCTTTTGGCATGATTCACTTTCCGCACAAAATAATCGGCTTGCAGGTTATGATAAGCTGCACGGCTCAGAAAGGTGTCGCGCACGGAATAGAAAATATCATAGGCTTTATAGCTTTGTCCGATGGCCAGAAAACGCCACTTTTCCGTTCCATCCTGGGTGAGGGTGTCAACACCAAAAGTTACTTCTCCGGCATTCACCCACAAAAAGTGCCAATTGTAATAAGCACCATAAGTTAGCTTCTCGCCCGGAAGAAAGACATCGTCACTTTTTTGGGCAGCAACAGGCTTGGCAAGCAAAAAAACAAGTGCAAAAAAGAGCAGGCTAAAAATTCCGGCTACCCGGCCGTGATGATTGCTTTTTCTTTGCGTTTTTGTCATCCTCTTTTTTCTTGTCTTCATCAATCAGTTCCTTTTCAAATTGAATTATGGGAAGTACCCATGTCTCCCGAACGTCAAAGTTAGAACGAAGTTTTAGAATCTTAGAGTAGTACATGACCTGCTCAGGTTGTATGCCTTCATCCAACATCCCGGTATCCCACTTGCCATTGTTGTTACGATCCACGATGAGTCGGATTTTATACTTATCGGGTTTTAAGAACGCAAACTCAATTTCGCTATCCTCTGCAATGCGAATTTCCCGCAGGACTTTCTCATCATCCGTATTTTCAAGCAACTGCACAATCCCCGGCCCATTCAGCCCACCAACCATCAGGATAATTTTGGCATAAAAGGCTTCTTCCTGGATGCCAATCCTTTGGTTTAACTCATTTGTAGGATGCCCGGCAACGTTATAAGCCGCTGCCGAATCAATCTGCAAGCGATATTCTTCTTCAAACTCCCAAGGATATTGAATATAATATTTTCGGGCAGATAAGGAATCCTGCCAAATCTCAAAATCACGTGCTTCTTCCAGCGTATCTACTTTTTGATAAAGATGGATCATCGACCAGTCAAACGACTCAAGGGGTTCAGGAGCTTCCAGCAAAATATTGTTATAAACATCAAAGCCTTTGCTCTTGACATTGGCTTTAAAGTTAATATGTGGAATCGGTTTCGGCTTATCGTCCTCCTCTTTTTTTCGTTTCTTTTTAGAAGTACTTTCCGGCTTGGTATAATTCAGCTCCAGGGTATCGTGCTTCATTACCAAGTTATTCAGACTGTCGGCCACCAAATACTCCAGATGAAATTTCAGACTATCGGTGCTACTTAGCACAGTATCGGTCAACCAAAACATCAGCGAATCGCGCGTAGGATTAAATTCCAAATAGCTCCAGTCTTCCTTCGTTGGAACCGCATCCAGCAATTCAACCTTAAAGGAATCGCTCAGGCTCTCAGCAAAATAAAAACGGATGAGATTGGCCCGTTCCCGCTTCGAATCATCTAAATATTGATCAAAAAAGTCTTCTTCAAAAAGCATCAAAAAGAACGGTGTTTCAAGTGCACTTCTTCTTTTTGTCTTAATGCTAAGCGTGTCAGCCGTATCGGCTTTCGTAGCATAGTCGGGCAAAGTCATTTCCTGTGGAATAACCAATGAGTCCAGAAAAGCAATCTGTTCGAGCTCTTGATTGTAGTTTAAACTATTATCTGCATCGGTCAGCGCATACAGCCGATAAGCGCCTGGTGCGATGTTGCTGACAACAAAAAAACCTTCTGCATCGGTGGTCGCAATATAGTCAGGAATACTATCGGTAAAGGCCGACAGCTCTTTCAAAGAATGCAGCATAACCATCGCACCTTCCACGGGCTCCAAGTTATCCGCTTTTTTCACGTACCCGCCAATCATCAGACTATCAAAATCAGGCCCGGTGCTAAAAGAGAATCGAAAATCTTCAAGCGGATTTTTTTCATTATTATCAACAATAGCATCCTTGAAGTCGAGCGAATAGGTTGTATTCTCCTTGAGTTCTTCCCCCAAATCGATGATTAAGGTTTTAGACTTGGTCCGAATCATGGGGCGCTTCGCCAAGGGAGGAGAAACCACCAAGGCTTCTCTCAGCTCATCGCTGATCACAAATTCATCAAAGGTCAGGCTAACTTCCTCGCCTGTATAGTTTCGTCCATTAAACTCGGGCACAGTCTTAACCACCACTGGAGGTATCGAGTCCTTGGGTCCGCCAGCCGGCATTCCGGGGTTGGCGCAAGAGGTTGTAAAAACCAAGTACCCAACATAGGCTATCAGAAGTATCGGGAAAAATTTTCTCATGTTTTCAAAGTCCGTATAAACATACAAATTTCAATAGAAATCGCTGGTGATCGTGCTTCCTCTGGTTCAAGTTAGAAGGAAGCTTATTCCACCGTAACTGATTTAGCCAGATTCCGGGGTTGATCGACATCGCACCCGCGCATGACCGCAATATAATAGGAAAACAGCTGAAGTGGCACTACCGTAAGCAAAGCAGCAACTGCCGGATGCGACTCGGGTACCTCCAAAAGATCATCAGCCATTTTGCGCAAGCCGTTATCTCCTTTGGTTACCACGGCAATAATATTGCCTTTGCGGGCTTTCACCTCCTGAATGTTGCTAACCACCTTCTCGTAGTAGCTGTCTTTGGCCGACACCACCACAACAGGAAGGTTATCATCGACCAAGGCAATGGGGCCATGTTTCATTTCGCCGGCAGCATAACCCTCGGCATGGATGTATGAGATCTCCTTCAGTTTTAAGGCACCTTCCAACGCCACAGGGAACAAATATCCGCGTCCCAAATAAAGCGCATTCTCCGCATCTTTATATTTCTCAGCCACCTGTTTGATGTATGGATGTCCCACCAGAACAGTTTCCAGCTTTTCAGGGATAGCCAAGAGCTCGGTAATCAGCATTTCATAAAACTCCTGATCGATCTCACCCCGCTCCTTCGCCAACTTGAAAGCCAGCAAAGTCAGCACCGTTACCTGGGCCGTAAAAGCCTTGGTTGAAGCCACGCCAATCTCTGTTCCGGCATGCGTATAAACGCCGGCCACGGTTTCGCGGGCAATACTTGAACCTACAACATTGCAAATTCCTAGGATCAAAGCACCCTGCGCCTTCGCCATTTTCAAAGCTGCCAGCGTATCGGCCGTTTCTCCACTCTGGCTAATGGCAATCACCACATCGCCTTCGCGAATGATAGGCTTCCGGTAACGAAACTCAGAAGCATATTCCACTTCAACCGGAACACGCGCATATTCTTCAATCAGGTACTCAGCCACCAAAGCGGCATGCCAGGAAGTTCCGCAGCCCAAAATAATAATTCGGTTGGCAGCTACGATTTGAGGAAAAACATCGATTAATCCACCCAAGACAATATCATTCTGGTTCGGCCGAATCCGACCACGGTACGTATCTGAAATGGTTTTGGGTTGTTCAAAAATCTCTTTCAACATGAAGTGCTCAAAATCACCTTTATCCAGATCACCAATGCTCAAGTCAACCTTGGTCACTTTAAAATTGACAGGATTGTTTTGCAGCGTCTTCAGAGTCAGGCTGTTTTTCTCTACGATGGCAACGTCACCGTCATTCAAATAGATCACACTATCTGTGTACTCCACTATCGGACTAGCATCTGACGCCAGAAAATATTCCCCCTGACCAATGCCAATCACCAATGGACTTCCCATTCGCGCAGCGATGATGCGGTCTTTTTCGGCCTTACAAACAACCACAATGCCGTAAGCACCAACCACTTTAGAGAGTGCTAACCGGACAGCTGTTTCTGAATCCTCCACTTCATCCATCAAGTAAAAATACTCGATCAAATTAGCCAAAACCTCCGAGTCGGTATCCGACTGAAATTCAAAACCTTTAGCAATTAAATCCCTCTTCAGGCGGGCATAGTTCTCGATGATTCCGTTGTGCACCAACACAAAGTGGCCGTGCATCGATTGATGTGGATGAGCATTTTCGTCGTTTGGCTCGCCATGGGTTGCCCAACGGGTATGTCCAATCCCAACATGGCCCTCAATATTCTTGTCAGCTACAAAAGCTTCCAGCTCACTCACTTTTCCTTTGCGCTTATAAACGTTTAAGGAACTGTTATAAATAGCAATACCGGCGGAATCATATCCCCGGTATTCTAAGCGTTGCAATCCTTTCAGCAGGATTGGGTATACATTTTTATCGCCGATATAACCAACTATTCCACACATAGTTCATCTTGTTTTTAAGTGGAAACGAGTGGCAAGCGTTAATTCAACTTAGTATAAGTCACTTCCAAACGAATTCCAACATGACTGGTGCTTCCTTTCAAAACTACTCTTCGCGCTCGTTCATTGCGGAAAAGTGTCGAAAGGTAAAATCCATCATTCGTTACATCTCCATCAATAATATCTTGCAAGTGATGTGTAATGTTAAACGTATAGGTTGCGTCTTCAGAATTAAAGCGGCCGCCATACAAAGCAGAAGAAACACCGAAATCTGATGGCAAATACAGATAGCCATCATCCTCTTCCGTTTTTTCTCCATCAACAGCCCGCAAAACTAAAGCCGATGGGACTTGATAGTTGTGATAGTCTGAAGCAACCGTATCAGCCTGAAAAACGATAGAGGCTTTATTAATGATAAAATTGGATGAATCTTTCCAGCTATCCAAACTTGGAATATCAACTCTGGTTCTTAATCCACCCATCGTTTGCAAATAAATCAAACTATCGGGTGTTAAAGGATGTTCCTCTAACTGATCAGCAAATACAGTTGTTGAGTAATCATGTGTAAAGCTACTAATGCGGGCCGAGTTGGTATTGATTCGGTAGGCAAAGCTTAAGGAGTCAGTCACCAAGGTATCGGTCACCGTAGTATAGTGCAAGGTCAGATTTGAACCTCCAGCCAATGTATATAGGCTCAATAATCCACCGCCATCGCCAACATCCTGCGACTCAATATACAGGCCTTTAAAGAAGTTAACAAACGTATCGTTATCAACCATATCCAATGAATCTGCCTGAACTAACCGTTCGGCCAGAGACTGATCAAGCTTAATCGCCAATTCCTGAATCAAGGTGTCGGTTTCTGTTGAATCCATGCGGAAAGTAGGATAAAAATCCAATTCGCCGATTACTGTAGGACTGGCCAATGCTTTCAAATCCACATCTTGATAGTAAGCATAATCGCCCGTGCCAGTAGCATCAGTCGTATCCAGGAAAACATCTTCCACCAACTCATAAACTTTCAACGATTGCAAGGTTGTGGTATCGCCATAAATTTCTTTGTATAGCAGGTACAAAACTAATGAATCAACTTGAGTGGTCTCATCAAACCCCGGGTAACCGGGCAAACGCACCTGAGTAGCCAGATGTCCCGTAGTTTTCCCAAATACAGGGTCATTAAACGTACCAAAAACATTGAAATTGGGCTCATCCGTTCTCAAAATCTCATCGGGTTCGGTATAAGCCTCGATCGAGGTGGAATCAACTGCCAAACCAACTGTTTTCAAGTCGGACCCAGGCAACAGTTCCAATCCTGTGCTATTCGGATCTTCCTTACAGTTCCACAAGACAAAAGCCGTTAAGGTGCAGACTGTGGCTAGTCTACCTATTTTTTTTAGTTTCCTTTTCACGTAAACATTGTTTTTTTAGTTCATCAGTGCACTTACATTACCTTATCGTAAAACTCGTTGTAAGCATCGATGTAAGTTTCTTCAGACTGATAATTTAGAAATAATTTCTCGGTGTCCTGAATATAGGTCGTCAAATTAGGATTAATTTGCTCACTGCCTTGAATAACAGCATCTGCATATTGAATACCAAGTTTACTCATATTCTCATAAGTAGGCTCATCCAGAAGTTTCAAATCACCTTCAGCAACTCCATCCAACAAAACATTTGATTTCGTATTTGGACTTAACGCATTGTTAAAGGTCTCATTGTACACCGAATAGATAACCTTCGAATTGGCGAACAGGGGATCATCATGATACGCCTTTTTGATATAAAGTGGAACGAGAGAAGCTAACCAACCATGACAATGAATCAGATCTGGAGCCCAGCGAAGCTTGATAACTGTCTCCAACACCCCACGGGCAAAGAAAACAGCACGTTCGTCATTGTCTTCAAATTCTTTTCCTTTTTTGTCTCTTAGGATTTCCTTTCGATGAAAATAATCCTCGTTATCAATAAAATAGACCTGCATACGTGCCGCCTGAATAGAAGCAACCTTGATAATTAGCGGATGATCGGCATCATTAATAACCAGGTTCATTCCGGATAAACGAATCACTTCATGCAACTGATTTCTACGCTCATTTACATTTCCGTAGCGTGGCATGAAAGTCCTGATCTCACGACCTTTCTCTTGAATTCCTTGAGGCAAAAACCTCGACTTAACCGACATTTCTGATTCTGGAAGGTAAGGTGTAATTTCCTGAGAGATAAATAATACTCTTTTCTTTTCCATTGAAAAATAGCTGAATTTGAATACGCAAAATTAGTAAAAATATCGCGAATATTCAATTTTAAGCAATTACGCGTATATTAAAAAAACTTAAGAAGTAAGACTACCGTTTGTTTTGAATTATTTATTTACTTTGCAGCTCAAATTTTTGCCCTGTATGTTGGTTGTAAAGGAAATAAAAGAACTACAAGAACGGATTGAGCGAGAGAAGGAGGAAGGAAGAACCGTCGGTTTTGTGCCAACCATGGGAGCCTTACACCCCGGGCACTTATCACTGGTTGAGAAAGCCGAACAACAAGCTGACTTTGTAGTGGTTAGCATCTTCGTGAATCCAACCCAATTCAATGATAAAAAAGATTTAACGAATTACCCAAGAACCTTGGATCTGGATCTTGAATTATTGACAGGAACGGCGTGTCAACTGGTTTTTGCGCCAGAAGTAGCAACCATGTATCCGCAAGAAGATACGCGCCAATTCAACTTTGGAAAGCTGGAACAAGTCATGGAAGGGCAGTTTCGTCCCGGACATTTTAATGGGGTGGCGCAAGTCGTCAGCAAACTGTTCGATATGACCAAGCCGCACAAAGCTTTTTTTGGTCAGAAAGATTTTCAACAGCTTGTTATTATTAAAAATCTCGCAAAACAGTTAAATTTGCCGATCGAAATTGTGGCATGCCCAACCATGCGTGAAGAAGATGGGCTGGCCATGAGTTCGCGAAACCAGCGCCTGACGGATGAGCAGCGTAAAAACGCTCCGCACATTTACCAAACGCTGACTGAAGCACGGAACAAAGCCCACGAAATGAGCGTAAAAGAAGTAAAAGCGTGGGTTGTTGAAACAATTGATCAGAATGAATTCCTACAGACGGAATATTTTGAAATAACTGATGATGAATACCTTAACACAGTAGAGAGCTGGAACAGCCCGCTAAACAAAGTCGGATGCATAGCTGTTCATTGTGGCGAGGTCAGGTTAATTGATAATATTGTATTTGAATAAAAAATTACAACATGTTTATTGAAGTTTGTAAATCAAAAATACATAAGGTAAGTGTTACCGAGGCCAACCTGCAATACGTTGGAAGTATCACGATCGACGAGGATTTGATGGATGCAGCCAACCTGATTGAGAACGAAAAAGTTCAGGTGGTCAACATCAACAACGGAGAGCGACTGGAAACTTATGTCATTAAAGGAGAACGCAACTCAGGTGTTATTTGCCTGAACGGCCCGGCAGCTCGCAAAGTGGCTGTAGGCGATGTGGTCATTATTATCTCGTATGCCTCCATGGATTTTGAGGAAGCCAAAACCTTCAAGCCCAGACTGGTATTTCCGGATATTGAGACAAATAAAATCGTTTAAAACGATTGAAACCCATATTTCGAACCTCAGGGCTTTTTTTAGCTTTGGGGTTTTCTTATTTTTACTGAATAACCTTCAGTTAAATGACAAAGGACATCACCCGTAAAATCTTCCCTTCGTTTGAAGCTTTTTTCGACACGCTTAAAACCTGGAAAACAAACAATCAGAAACTTGTTTTCACCAATGGCTGCTTCGATCTGTTACACCGGGGACATCTCGACCTACTGATTCAAGCGGCCAGCCTAGGCGACAAACTGATTGTCGGAATCAATACCGATGCCTCGGTAAAACGCCTAAAAGGAGAAAAACGTCCGCTAATAGAAGAAGAGTCGCGCGCGCTGTTCGTGGCTGCCCTCGAAATGATCGACGCGGTAATCCTTTTTGACGAAGACACTCCTTACCAGTTAATCCGGTCTATCCTCCCTGATGTATTGGTGAAAGGGAGTGATTACGCCATCGAAGAAATTGCAGGCTCCGAGCTTGTTCAGGCGCACCGAGGAACGGTTACCACCATCGAACTAACCAAAGGATATTCAAGCTCGTCTCTGATTGAAAAAATTAAAAATAGCTGACCATGGCCAAAATGAAAACCGTATATACCTGCCAGAATTGCGGCAGTCAATCACCCAAATGGGTCGGCCGCTGCACCAACTGTGGCGAATGGAACACCTTTGTGGAAGAAGCAGTGGTGAAAGAAACCAAAAGCCCGCTGAGCTCCCGAACGGCCAGTGGTGCCAAACCGCAAAAACTGAATGAGGTAAGCGCCGAACAGGTGCAGCGCATCGATTGCCATAACAAAGAGCTCAATCGTGTGCTGGGCGGTGGCTTGGTTCCCGGATCGCTGGTATTGGTTGGCGGTGAACCCGGCATTGGGAAATCGACCCTGGTATTGCAGGTAGCACTCGATTTACAGTCCAAAAAGATATTGTATGTCTCGGGCGAAGAAAGCATTCAGCAAATAAAAATACGCGCCAATCGCCTGAAACGCGAAAACGACAACTGTTACTTTTTAAGCGAAACCTCGCTCGAAAACATTCTTACCCACTGCGAACACCTGGAACCCGAAGTGCTGATTATTGACTCCATTCAAACGGTAGCCACGGCACACATCGAATCGTCGCCCGGCTCGGTCAGCCAAATCAGGGAATGCACCAATGGCATTCTGAAATTTTCCAAAGAACGGCAGATACCCGCCATTTTAATTGGGCACATTACCAAGGAAGGCAGCCTGGCCGGCCCGAAAGTCCTGGAACACATGGTCGACACGGTTTTGCAGTTCGAAGGTGAAAACCAATACCTCTACCGGATTTTGCGATCCATCAAAAACCGCTTTGGCTCCACATCCGAATTAGGAATTTTTGAAATGAACAACGAAGGCATGCGCGAGGTAACCAACCCTTCCGAGCTGCTGATAAACCGCGACCATGAAGGACTGAGTGGAACTGCTGTTTCCGGTGCCATTGAGGGCAACCGCCCCTTGTTAATTGAGATCCAGTCGCTGGTAAGCACCGCCGCCTATGGAACGCCGCAACGCTCATCAACCGGTTTCGACCTGCGCCGCCTAAACATGCTGCTGGCCGTATTGGAAAAACGAGCCGGCTTCAAACTGGCCAGTAAAGATGTCTTTTTGAACATTGCCGGCGGTATTAAAGTCGACGACCCCGCTATTGATCTGGCCGTGATTTCAGCGATCCTGTCGTCCAACTTCGATTTGGCCATCGACAAAAAACTGTGCTTTGCCGGCGAGGTTGGTTTGTCGGGTGAAATCCGGGCCGTCAACCGCCTGGAGCAGCGCATTGCGGAAGCCGAAAAACTGGGAATGCGAAAAATATTCGTCCCCAAAAGCGGGAAAAACCTCAACCTTAGCAAATTCAATATACAAATAGAACATGTCGATCGGGTCGATGATTTTTTCCGGAAACTTTTCCGGAAAAACTAAGGGAACGAACACAGGTTGCTCTCAGGTCAAAAGCACCTTACTTTTGTAATTCCATTCTTTTTCTGAAATTAACAGATCAATTAATGAGATGGAATCCTAACTTTGTGAACGAATTATTGATCAGCAATGAAAAAAATAAGCTTATACTTCTTCCTGATAATTTTGACGGTGACCTCATTCTCCTGTAAAGAGAAAAAGGGCTTTCCGAAACCCTCAAACCTGATCGAGGAGATCCAAATGGTGGATATGCTTTGCGATATTCATCTGCATGAAGCATACGCCAACCAATACCGTTTTAAAAAAGATACGGTTCAATTAGAATCCAAGGATCTGTACCTTTCGGTACTTGAAAAATACGGTGTGCCGGATTCAGTCTTCGCTCAATCGGTCGTTTTTTATTCCAGCAGACCCAAACTTTATGATCGCATCTACCAGCAAGTGGTGGACCGCCTGAATATACTTCAGGAAGAGAACAGCGCCCAAAAAGAGGTCAATATTCAGCCCGAAGAATGAAAAAATACGCTGCTCACTATCTTTTCACGGGCAAGGAAAACCCCATAGCCAAAGGAATTGTCCAAGTAGACTCCAGTGGCCTGATCCTGAAAATCACAAACCCCCACGGCTTACTGGAAGAGCAAGCCGGCCTGGAATTTCATAACGGCATTATCTGCCCGGCCTTTGTCAATGTTTATCATGAATTTGAACCCGAGCGCTTTTACCGCAAATTCCCCTTGCTAAAAGCATTTCAGACGCTACGACCGGAGCGCTTATCGACTGAAAAAGATTTGTTGAGCTGGCTGATTGCCATTCAGCAGACCGATGAACAAATTAGCCTGCAACAGCTGATTGCCTTATTTACCATTGATGCTGCCAAGGCCATCGATCTGGAAAAAGAAATGGGCAGTCTCACACCCGGGAAACGCCCCGGCCTGATGTTGATCTCGGGCATGGACTACCAAAACCTGCGACTGACTGAAAAGAGCCATTTAAAAATGCTGATCTAAAGTCGGAGTGCATCTCCAGCCTAATCGACTCCGGCAATTGACTGAGAAACTGGTGATAAAGGAATAAAAAAACGAAAGCCTGAAGAGTCAACATCACTTTCTAAAACTTACTTATGGTTTGTAATACTGAGCAGGTGACTCAAGTCACCTGCTCAGTTGTCACTACAACGCTCCAAACCCGTGCAAGAATCCATTTCTTTCGCCTGGGTTTTAAACCAACTGTTTAATCCTTACTTTTGCTGAAAAATTACCGCATGGCAACCTTTCTGTTTGACGAGATTATTTTTGGGCCGGTTAAAAGTCGCCGGTTGGGTGTTTCCCTTGGTGTAAACCTGCTTCCTACCGACAGCAAAGTCTGTTCGTTCGATTGCATTTACTGCGAGTGTGGCTGGAACCCGAAACAGCGGGAGAAAAAAGCGAAACTACCAAGCCGGGAAACCGTTGCTGACAAACTGCGCAACAAGCTGAGGTCCATGCAAACAGCTGGAGAATTGCCAGATGTAATTACCTTTGCGGGGAACGGTGAACCCACCCTGCACCCACAGTTTGCCGAAATTATTGATGACACCATCGCCCTGCGTGATGAGTTTGCCCCCAACTGTCGCATCGCAGTGCTTTCAAACTCAACCATGATTCATCGTGAAAGTGTTTTTCAGGCGCTCTTAAAAATCGAAGACAACATTCTGAAACTGGATTCGGCCATTGAAAAAACCGTGCAACTGCTGGACTGTCCGGTTGGGCGTTTCGACCTGCAACAAACCATGGAGCAACTCAAACGATTCGGCAATCAGGCCATTATTCAAACCCTGTTTGTACGCGGAGAACATAAACAACAAGTGGTGGATAACACCACCGAAGAAGAACTTAAGACCTGGCTGGATGCACTCCTGGCCATTCAACCCAAACAGGTCATGATTTACACCATTGCCCGTGACACACCAGCCCAGGGGCTTCAAAAGGTTTCGCTGGAAGAGCTGAATGCCATTGCCGACCGGGTAAAAGCAGCCGGCTTCGAGGTGCAGGTGTCCGGTTAAGTTCGACCGTTTCTCCCTCGGCTATTTCCCTTAAATAAAACGGCTTGCAGCAATGACGTAAAAATGACGTAAGCCAGACGCTATACACACTAAAACCTGCTCCTACTTTTGTTCGAAACTTTAATCTGAAGAAAAATGAAAAACAACGATTTAGCCAAGCGCGTCAAGCTCCTTCGTTCACGGAAAGGGTTTTCACAAGAGTTATTAGCCGAGAATTCCGGCTTGAGTCTACGCACAATTCAACGTCTGGAAAATGGCGAAACGGAACCACGTGGCGACACCTTAAAACGTTTGGCTCATGCGCTGGATGTTTCGTCGGATGAAATCATGGACTGGACCATTGAGGAAGATCGCGGGTTTCTGACCAGCCTTAACTTATCGGCCTTGAGTTTTATTCTGTTCCCTCTTCTTGGCATACTTGTTCCCTTAATTCTTTGGATTTCGAAAAAGGATAAAGTAAAAGACGTAGATCAAGTAGGTAAAAACCTGCTGAATTTTCAGATTAGCTGGAGCATGTTTCTCTTCTTGGGACTGATTGGCAACATTTTACTAACACAGTATCGGATCCATTCGACTGGGGACATCAATATGGCCATCCTCATGACCGCCAACCTCATCAACATTGGGCTGTTTGGATCAACCTACTTCTTCAACCTAACGCTGGTCATCATCAATACCATTCGTATCCAGAATGAGAAAGCAACATGGTACTTTCCAAAGATTCGCTTTCTACGTTAATCCGAATCACTCTTTCAGAACAACAACTACACTTTACAAATCGAACATTCCGATCGAATCAATTCAAGCTGGTGCGTGTCCATTCTGTGGATTTGCCCAGCCATTTGATACCCACCACGTAGCCTTTTAGAAAAAGGGTATTCGGATCGTCTTTAAACCAGCCAAAGCAATCGTAGGTTTTGCCCGACTTGGGATCATAAATTCGCCCGCCCTGCCATTCCTGCTCGCTAGCGTCATACTTCAAACTGCTTAAAATCTGAAGACCGACAACGGAACGGTTACGCAAAGCCGGATCAGGATTTTCGTCATCTTTGGGTGGCTGTCCATTTTCATATTTCTCCGGAATCAGGTAGACAATGGTTCCGGAGAACACCCCATCTTCTTCAACCACTTCAATTTTCGAAGTCTTTTCATCATTCCACCATGTACCGGTGATGTCGGAGGCCTTTTGAGCCGAAACGGTATTAAGCCAAAGCCCAAACAAAAAAAGAATCAGGATTTTTTTCATACAATCAGGATTTGATATCTAATTCATTGCCATTGCTTCTATTGGAAAGTAGGTCATCTAAAGATAACAAGATCAATGAAAAAAAAAGCCTGAAATTTTCAATTAAGCATCATAACACAAGAAGGAAATGTAATCGACCACCATTTCTGCCGGCTGCACTTCGCCTGAGTTCCCTCTTCGCAACAGCGCAATACCCGGTCGCCGGGCCACTTGACTGGTGTATTCAATTAAGGCCATGATCGGGCCATAGCCACAGGCCGACACCTTGTGTTGCTGCACCGCATCAAACACCTTCTGACTATTCATACTTAAAATTTGGTCAATCACCAGTTGATCCTTTTCATAACCCATGCTTGGCGATTCGTGATGCGAAAAATCAGAAGAGGCAATCAATAAAATACGCTGCCCGGTTTGCACGGCTGCCTGTCGAATTTTGGAGGCCAGCGACACCGCACTGGCTACCGTTTGCTTATTCATAGTAATCATGGCTACTGCAAATGGCCCTTCAGCGTACAACTGCAAAAAAGGCAGCTGAACCTCACCCGAATGCTCGAGTGAGTGTGCCCGGTTATTGGGTTCAATATCCAAAGCATCCACAAAAGCCAAATCGGCATTCACCAGGCCCAGCGGGGTTTTCCATTCGGCATACGTACTGGTGTTAAACCAGCCCGAGCCATAGCCGGTATGATTCGGATTAACCACCACAATGGTATCGAAATGCTGCTGACTCTGCTTCAAAATATCGTAGAAATGAATGGCTTCGTAGCCCGAATAAGCATAGCCTGCATGTGGCACAATACCGCCAATCAGAGTCCGCTTAGCCAACTCGTTGTTAATGGTTTCCTTTTCGGCCTGGTAAACCTCCTGAATGAGTCGTTTCAAGGCCACTTCGCTATCGGGGTAAAAACTCCCGGTAAAAATGGGGTTACGAATGGACGTGTTCATAGAAATGGTGTTTAATAACGTTGGTGTTACAATGCTGACAATTGCCATGGGCATCCATCCCGGTTGGGTGAACCTGGTAAGCATCGCGCTCAATCAGCTTGTTGTTGCAATGCGGACAAAACGTATCGCCATGATCACCGACAAACAAGTTGCCCAGGTAAACATGATGGAGATAGTTTTTAGCCAGATCATACATCCGAAATAAGGTCTCGGCCCGCGTTGGCTCCAGGCGCAGCTGGTAGCCGGGAAAATACCTGGAAAGATGAAGTACCGTTGAGCTCCCAGTCTCACCGACAATCCATTGACACAGTTGTTCAAACTCCTGCATATCGTCATTCAGCCCCGGAACAACCAGGGTAGTCAGCTCCAGATGACTCGTTGATCGTGCAATTTGTTTGATCGTACGTAAAACCGGACTCAGCCTGCCACGACAGTGCTTCCGGTAAAAAAGCTTGCTGAACGCTTTCAAATCAATGTTAAAGGCATCAATCAAGCCCAACAGACTACTCAAAGGCTCGGGATTAATGTACCCATTACTGATCATGGCCGTGCGCAACCCCTCAGCCTTCGCATTAACCGCCGCACTCAGCATAAATTCATAATTAACGGTGGGTTCATTATAAGTAAAAGCCAAACCGATGTTGTGGCTGGTCTTTTGGGCCAGACCGACCAACTCATCGGGCGAAAACTCATGCAATGGTTTCCGGTCGGTCACCCCCTCTTGCGTAAGGGTATGATTTTGACAATACGGGCAATGCAAATTACAGCCGGCTGTTCCCACCGATAAAATTTTATGCCCCGGGAAAAAGTGATACAACGGCTTTTTCTCCACCGGATCCAGATTCATGGCCTCCACTTTGCCATACACTTTGGATAAAAGCACACCACCATGATTCAAACGAACAAGGCAATCGCCAAATGCTCCGGGCTGAATTAGGCAGTTGTGCGGACACAGATGGCATTGCACCTGGTCTTTATGCAACTGACTGTAATAAAGTGCTTCATGCATGATTTCCTCATTTAATACGGGGCTGACAGCAGCGTGCAGGATCCCATAATTTCCTATACGCAAACCTTCGATAAAAGGTATTCCCAAGTAGCACGATGACCTCAAACAAGCAGGCCAAAAAACTGAATAAGGTCTTTTTTAAAACCAAACAGATGTAATATCTTTCCCGAATTATTACTTATACCCTTAGAAACAATACAACGTTTACGCATATGAGTCGAATTAATCTGAAAACAAACATGCTCCTGTTAACTATTATAGCGATGTTTGCGTCTATGAATAGCTACAGTCAGAATCAGAAAACACGGGAAGACATCCCAGAACAGTATAAATGGAATTTATCCGATTTGTATGAATCGGACGAAGCCTGGCGCGATGCCGTAAAAGATTTAACCACCCAGCTCGATGAAGTAGAAAAATTCAAAGGCTCCTTGACCCAATCTGCCGAGAATTTACTGAAAGCGCTGGAGTTCAATAGCAGGCTTTCCAAAGAAGCATCCAAAGTTTACTTATATGCCGGTATGAATTCCGACCTGGACACCCGCAACATGAAATACAATGGCATGAAACAAGAGCTGCAGTCTGTATTCTCCAACTTTGGAGCTAAAGCTGCCTTCATTGAACCGGAGATCCTTTCAGCCGACTGGTCAACCATTGAAAATTTCATCAAAAAAGACCCCCGCCTGGCGATTTACCGCATGCCTTTGGAAAATATGTTCCGCACCAAAGCCCACTCGTTAAGCGAAAAGGAAGAGCGCATCATGGCTCTTTCAGGAATGGTAAGTTCTGTTCCCCAAACCGTATATGGGACCTTCTCCAATGCCGAAATGACCAAACCCGAAGTACGCTTAACAGATGGCACGAAGCTGAAGATTGGCAGCGCCGAATATGGCCGCTACCGGGCATCAGCCAACCGCACCGACCGCGAGATCGTGTTCGAAGCCTACTGGAACAACTATGCTAAGTTTCGTGCTACCTACGGAGAAATGCTCTACGGGAATGTGAAAGCCGATATTTTCCAGGCCCGCGCCCGGCACTACGATTCGTCACTCGAAGCTTCGCTTTACCCGAACAACATTCCGGTAGAAGTGTATCATTCATTGGTTGACAATGTGAATGAAAATCTGCCGGCTTTCCATCGTTACCTGAAAATCAAGAAACGGATGATGGGCGTTGACACGCTCAAATACCTGGACTTATATGCTCCAGTGGTGAAAAATGTGGACCTGAACTATGACTACGACGAGGCAACAACCCTCATTCTGGATGCACTTAAGCCACTGGGGAAAGAATATGTGAGCACCGTAAAAAAAGCCGTAGATGAACGTTGGATTGATGTGTACCCCACCGAAGGCAAGCGCTCCGGAGCCTATTCCAACGGAGCCTATTATGATGGACATCCCTTCATTCTACTGAACTACAACGATCTTTACGACGATGTGAGCACCCTGGCACATGAGCTGGGTCACACCATGCAAAGTTATTTTTCAAACAAGACACAGCCCTACCCGACGGCTGACTACGTGACTTTTGTTGCCGAAGTGGCCTCTACCTTCAACGAAGTATTGCTCTTCGACTACATGATGAATAAGGTGGAAGACGACGATGTACGCTTGTCATTGCTGATGGAATGGCTCGACCGTTTCAAAGGGACCTTGTTCCGCCAGACTCAGTTTGCCGAGTTCGAACTAAAAATTCATGAAGAAGCCGAAAAAGGCAAACCACTGACCGGCGACGAGTTCTCCGAAATATACACCGACATTGTCAATCGCTACTACGGACACAATGAAAATGTGTGCTATGTAGATGACTACATCAACATGGAGTGGGCCTATATCCCTCATTTCTATTACAACTTTTACGTGTACCAATACAGCACCTCGTTCACCGCATCCATTTCGCTGGCCGAAAAAGTGATGAGCGGCGACAAACAAGCGCTGAAAAACTACATCGATTTCCTTTCAGCTGGTGCGTCAGACTACCCAATTACCTTGTTGAAAAATGCCGGAGTGGACATGACCAGCTCTGAACCATTCGACAAAGCCATTGCTTCGATGAACAAGGTGATGGATGAAATTGAAAAGATTTTGGACAAGAAGGAGAAAGAGTAACCAAGTTACTGACTGTCCGCTTATGAACCAGTCTCCCACAAGGGAGACTGGTTTTTTTTCAGCAACGGAACCAATAGCTGACCGAGACGCCAACAGTCAACAAGATGGGAGATCCAGAATCGATCCGGCAGCATAACGGTATAACAACAAGGACTAAATGCAGCCGTTATCCTTAAAAAACACTAATTTTATTTTTACAAACTCAAATACTTCAACATGAACAAATTAATCGCTATCTTTTGTCTGGCAATTCTCGCAACTGCGATAGCCTGCACTTCAACCAGTGAGCAACCGACCGAACCCGCTCGCGTGATTATGGGTTATTACTTTGCAGGAGAAGATGCACAGATTGAAAAACTTCCTCTGGACAAGTTAACGCACATCATTTTCTCGTTTACGGAAGTGCTGGACGGGGAAATGAAGTTTCCAACCGAATTCAGCGCTGATCAACTGCACCGTTTGGTTGCCCAAAAGAAAAACTATCCCGGACTGAAAGTAATGATTGCCTGCGGTGGCTGGGTTGGCAGTAAAGGATTTTCGGAAATGGCTGCAACTCCTGAATCGCGCAAAAAATTTGTGGATAGCACCGTTGACTTCATTAACACGTACAAAATTGACGGAATCGACCTTGACTGGGAATATCCGGCTTTGCCAGGAGATAATAACCCTTACGGCCCGGAAGATACGCCCAACTTTACTTCGCTGGTTAAAGAGCTTCGCGAAGCGATGGATAACATTGATGAAGATTTAATCCTTTCGTTTGCATCAGCCGGATGGGCCAAGTACTACGACCACATCGAAACCCTTGAGGTAATGAAGTATGTGGATTACATGAACATCATGACCTATGACCTGACAACCGGAGCCAATCCGTTTACTGGTCACCACACCAATTTGGGACTGATTACGAAAGAAGACCTGGAAGGAACGCCTATGATGGAAGCCTACAAAGCTGATCCGGATTTTGATGTGGAAAACTGGACGCCACGTTCCACGGAGTTCATTGTTGACTATTGCATTGAGCTGGGTATTGAGCCTTCTAAAATTGTGTTGGGAGCTGCTTTCTACGGACGTGGATGGAAAGGTGTTCCTCCTGAAAACAATGGCCTTTACCAACCCAACCAGGGAATTTTCATCAACTGGGCATCTTACTCGCTTATGCGCGACAAGTACGAAAACAAGAATGGCTATGTTCGCTATTGGGATCCGGTAGCTGAAGCACCTTACCTATACAGTGCCAAAGACAGCATTTTCTTCTCCTACGACGACAGCACGTCACTAAAAATGAAGAGCCGTTATGCGATCGACAAAAACCTGGGAGGCATTATGTTTTGGCACCTGGGCGACGACACCACCGAAGAGAACAGCTTGCTGGATGCCATTTATGAGGAAATGACACGCTAAAACAAGCACTGAAAATAAAGAAAAAGGCTATCTCAAAAGTAATTTTGGGACAGCCTTTTTTTATGGCTATACCGACAAGCTTTTCCAAAGTTTAAAACTTTGGAAAAGTTAAACTCGATATTGGCACACAAAACATGGAAACCGAATGATTAAAAATTATCTGAAAGGAATTGCTGGTAACTCCATTAATGCCAATCTGGCCGCCGTAGACTTCAATTTCAAAGGATTACTTCGGAAAATCAAAGAAGAGGTTCTTTGGCTTAATATTTCACTGGAAATAATCATTAGACAAAACAATTATCTCCAGTAAATATTAGTTCATAAGGATTACTAATTATACAATCATTGATTTTTTTTAATTCTTGCCAGATGACATTACGATCTCGGTTTTTTCTGTAAATCAATCTTTTATCGAAACAATAGCAATGCTTATTAATCCACCAATCAGCATTACAGAACCTGCGAGAAAAGGAAATCCTGCACTAACTCTACCTTCAATAGTAGCCGAGTATAAAAATGGAAGATAATAAAACATTCCAGCAATGGCTGTTATCATAGTCACGATAGCCATTATCATTACAATTTTCTTTAAGTCAAGTTTTTTCATATTGTGATTTTAATCTTATGTTGCCTATTTGCACTATCGTTCCAGTATACGGCACAACGTTCTGGTATTTTATCTATCGTCATAGCGTGCCGTCAAATTAATAATAATAATAACACACAAGAGTAATATTTGCTTTTTCGCCAGGCATTAACCAACGGAACATGAGTGCCTGCATCAATCGTATTCCCCTGCTGGCTCGGATTTACAATCGTGTCATTACTGAAGGCAATACGATTCCACGACAATGACATTCAATAAACCACTTTCTCTTACACAGTCAACTAATTGTTAAAAACGACGCCCGGCAGATCGATGAGAAGAACGCTTTTTTACAGATAACACTACCTTTGTACTTTCAAAAAAAGAATCAAAAAAAATGGGAAACAAAACCGATAGAACCATAGGAACACCATTTTCAGCAACCGCTACCAAAGCGCTGATGCTTGGTTCGGGAGAATTGGGGAAAGAAGTCGTTATTGAATTTCAGCGCTACGGCCTGGAAGTGATTGCCGTAGACAGCTACGAAAATGCGCCGGCCATGCAGGTGGCCGACCGTTCGTATGTCGCTTCCATGCTGGATGGCGAAAAGCTGGCTGAAATCATTCGCAGCGAAAAACCCGATTACATCATTCCCGAAGTGGAGGCCATTGCCACCGACACCCTGATCGAGCTGGAGAAAGAAGGGTTCAACGTAATCCCTACAGCCAACGCCACCAAGCTCACCATGAACCGCGAGGGAATCCGGACACTGGCTGCCGAGAAACTGGGGCTTTCAACTTCGCCTTACCGTTTTGCAGGAAGCAAGGAAGAGTTCGACGCTGCCATTGAAGAAATTGGCTTTCCCTGTGTGGTGAAGCCCATTATGAGCTCGTCGGGCAAAGGACAAAGCGTCGTTAAAAGTGCCGGCGACATTGACCGTGCGTGGAACTACGCCCTGGAAGGAGGCCGCGGAAAAAGCGACCGCGTGATTGTGGAAGGTTTTGTTGATTTCGATTACGAAATTACCCTGTTAACCATTAGCCATGTGGGTGGCGTTTCGTTTTGCGAACCCATTGGACACCGCCAGGAAGGAGGCGACTACCAAGAATCGTGGCAGCCACAAATCATGACAGAGAAAGCCCTGAGCGAAGCCCAGCGCATTGCCAAAGCCGTGGTGGAAGCACTGGGGGGCTATGGCCTGTTTGGCGTCGAATTCTTCATTAAAAACGATCAGGTGTATTTCAGCGAACTATCGCCACGCCCGCACGACACCGGTATGGTAACCATGATTTCGCAGGACTTAAGCGAATTTGCCCTGCACGTGAGAGCGGTGCTTGGCTTACCCATTCCCAACATTCATTTTCATGGTCCGTCAGCCAGCAGTGTTATCATGGTTAAAGGCGAATCGACCCAAGTGGCTTTCGGCAACCTGGGAGAAGTGCTCAAAGAAACCAATACGCAGGTGCGCCTGTTCGGTAAACCCGGCGTAAGCGGCGAACGTCGCATGGGTGTTTGCCTGGCCCGCGCCAACTCAGTCGACGAAGCCCGCGAAATAGCCAACCGCGCCAGCGCTTCGGTTGTTGTAAAATTGTAAATCCATTTTCAAGATACCAGAGCAAGCAGATCCGGTTTCGGGTCTGCTTTTTTTTGTCTCTTCTCGTATCTCATCTGCCGAAAATGGGCTTGGTATTATAAGCTTATTCTCTTCTTAATATTTTCACAATACGCTTATATACGATTTCCGATAAACTCCAGGTGTATCCTTCAAAATCAGCTGTATTCACAAATTGAATAACAACCGCGTCGATGTCTTTGTGGTATTTGGCAATACTCTGATAGCCGGGAACCAGTCCCGTATGCTTGTACACATAAATAGACGAATAGATTTCCTGTTCCCCTTCATCAAACAATGAGCCATCGTTTAATGCCCGTAAGAATATCCCCACATCTTCTGCTGTCGCGATCATTGAGCCATAATCGGTCGTTTTAATATCTTCTTCTACGCCAACATAGTAACCACTCATCAAATCGTCCATATTCACATCATAAATCGATCCGAAGGTATTTTTCAATCCGAGACGATCCAGAACTTCCTCTTTGATGTATTGAAAACTGCTAACTCCCATCACGTTCTCAATAAGTAAGCTAATCAGTAAATAGTTGGTGTTTGAATACCCATAGTCTTCATCGGGGGCAAAGGTTGCCGGCAAACCAAGTACCCGCTCAAGCGCTTCCTGGCTGCCTGTTGGTGGGTCTGTCCAAAAGTTGGGGGTGTCTGCTAAATTCGGAATACCACTCCGATGCTCCACTAGCATTCTCAAGGTAATTTTCTCCGCATTTTCAATTCTTCCCACAAGTTCCGGAAAGTAATCAGCAAGCGTTTTATCCAAAGACAAATGTTTGTCATTTACCAATTTGGCAATAGCAACAGCATCATACAACTTACCAATGCTGGCAATCTTGAATAAGGCTTTTGGGGCGGCAGCTATTTTATTTTTCCGGTCATGCCAGCCAGCCGCATAAAACTCAGGTGGCTTTCCTGCTTGGTCCACATAAACAATCATGCCATCAAATCCATAACCAATTGCCTCATCCACTTGCTCCTGAACCGTAGCAGGCAGTGGTAAAATCCAAGCCTTTACCAAAATCCATGGGACGAACAACAAGGAGCTTATGCTTGCAATAATAAATACGATTCGGAGTATTCGTTTTGTCTGTTTCACCTTCATAATACCATGCTATTTCAGTACGATGCCTTTTTATTCGATTACTCATGACGGCATTCTGTCAACAAAGTAAAATTAAGCCGTTTATATTCTATTCGCTTTAATGGCTGTTATCTAAACAATTCCTGACCCGAAAAGATTGCTAGATAGTCTGGCAGACGGCAATATGAGAACTGACGGTTTGCGGTGTGCAAACTTTTCCAAAGTTTTAAACTTTGGAAAAGTTAAGAAAATAAAAGCCCGACCATCGTGGTCAGGCAAAATAGCTTATATCCAATTGGAAAACCCATAAGACTTGTTTCGGCTATCAATCCCGGTTTACGTCAACACCGCGTTCAGCCACTGTGCTGCGCACTGGCCGAACACTTAATTGTTGGCAGTAGTTTTTATTTTTCATTTAATTCTCCATCTTTATTATATGACAAAAAAATTCCCTCATTATTAAATAAGTAAGATCTTCTTTCTTCTTCAATTTCTTTTAGAATTTCTTCTTTGTTGTCTATATTTCCCATTATTTTTTCAGCATAATTGCGGAGTAACATACCTATAGATATGACTCTTTCATTTTCATCCTCTAAATATATCCCACTGGGGAATTTCGTTCTAATAAAGTATTGTTTTTTTCTAGCGACATATTCTGAATAATATATTGGTCTATCTTTAAGATTTATATTTATAAATACTAAATGGGAAAAAATCTCCCTTAATTGAAATGGAGTTACAGCCCCATTTATTTTCTTAAAATTTTCCATAAAAACATTCAAAGCTGCAGAAGAGTCATTTAAAATGGATATAATTGAGAATTCGCCTAACTGCAACATTATGCCTTTCCCTTAAAGATTATCAATATAATCAAATCCATCCAAATTCAAGGTAGCTATAGATGGGACTATTAATAATGTTCCATAAACTTCACTATCTATTTTCGCATCTGTGTAATGACTCCTAACAATACAATGGATATGATGCATATCTTCCCAAAAGTAGTTGTCTGCTAAACACCCTGAGTCTTTTCTTAGGTCGCGATCAGTTCGTAATGTTTTATCTTTTAAATGAGTTTTTAGGAAAATCAAAGACAGCCACTTGAATAGTGTTTTAAATAATTCCGGTTTTTTATGTATAGATTCAATTATTTCAGTATAACTTTTGGTAAGAAGTTCACTCATTGGAACCTCATAGGTTTTACCTAACTCACGATTGCATTCTTCACAACATGGTATCTTATATTGACCATAGTTAAACGAGGTGTTGTTAGGTAGAGTAATAGTTTTAGCATGTAATTTATACTTTCGTAATATCCAATCAGGTATAACATGTTCATCATTAAACTTTTTAGTTTCGGGTACTGCCCCGCAAATGAAACAACAACTCCCCTTTGCAATATCCTTAATGAAATCTTCCAGTCCTATAAAGACTGCCTTCCCTTCATCGTTTATTATTGTTTTACTCTTATTTGGAATCATGTCATTAAATTCTGTCTAACGGTAAATTTTCAAATTACCCTCAAAATTTCAACCGTTAACTTGAAAAATCAATGGTTTTACAATAGGGGGAATTACTGCCAACGTTTCAATGTGATTTTTAGCCGGCTATTTGTGGCCGGCGGGGTTAACAAATAAAGACACGAATTAATGTAACTCACTGATAGCTTAGCTTTTATTGTGTATTGTGCACAGTTAATTTTTGTCAATCCATCCTTGTATTAGTTCATATTTCATTATCTCATGTTTTGGATATTCTCCACTACGTGACCAAATTTCAAGATAATCAATTAATCCGTTCTTAATGAATAACATCCCTTCAGCGTCCAATTCTTGTTCTTTTGCTTTTATTATCAATCCATCTAACACTTTATCTTCAGTAATTTTAAATCTCTCAATTGATATTGGTTTAATAAAATGGACAAATAATCCAGTACATGTATATTCTAAATCCTTTATTTCTAACAAATCAACTTGGGCCTTTAACAAATCATAATCCGATTCAGTCTCAATGAGTTTGTTTAAAATATCATTTATGTATTTTGAATTAATCATAATCTTTTAATCTCGTTTGTCTTTCATTATCCAAAATCCTCAAAAGTTCTCTTGCTCCACGGTATCTACCAGGATACATTACCAGACCACTCTTTTGTGTCTCTCCAATTGCTGTAAGTGTAAGATTTATAATTTCTAGCATAGATTCAAGAAATTTATGAACTTCATCAATATGAGTTGATGTTCCAAAATCTTTTCCGCCAGTTGTATAATTCAAATCATAATGAGCTAAATGTTTTCTTCTATAGTTTATTATGTCCTTATATTCTTTCTTGAGATTAATTAATTTACTTTCAAGCTCTTTCGATTCTTCTTTCTCTTGTTCCTTTAAAATCTCAACTAATGTAAATAAGGTTAAATTTAAATTTTGTCCTTGTTTATGATTATCAAGAAGTCTCGCAATTGTTATCAGAAAATTTCCCCAGTAAAAGTCATTCAAATCCATGAAAAAATCAGGAAGCAAATCATTTCTCAAATCCTTAATGTTTTTGTCGTCCGAAAACAAGGTTTCAAACTCCATCACTTTTGTCTTAAAATGAACCCAGTTATCGAATATTTTCTTTATCCTAATGTCCATGTTTGTAGCTCTGTCTTAATTGTGCACAACGTTCTAGTATTTTATCCATCGTTCTGGCATGCTGTTAAATTAGTAATAATAATTGACATTGTTATTTTGCTATTGGGAGAGTTTAAAATGATGGATAAAATATAGTTGGACTATTCCCCGTCGACGCTATGGGCTTCCCGTTTGCAGAATCTCCTCTATTGTCTCAGATTAAGACGATTGCCGTTTCGTTTCTTTCGCTTCTTGTTATTCGAGCACTGCTTTTACTTCAGGGGCGAACATAGTTTCCCCGTTGACCTTTAGATCAGTCTGTTGGAAACTTATTGTTCGGTTTATCAAAGAACGCGTGTTTGTTAGTTCAGGCAGAGTTGCTTATCGGGTAAACTTTCATGATCCCTTCGCCGCATTGCTTACATCGCCAAGGGTCTTTTCCGCTAAGGATCTGGAAAGCTTGGCAAGCATTCAATCCTTCCACCGGCGAGAGGTACTGGTCTTTGTCTATCAGAGCCAGGCATTGCTCTTTTTGAGCGGCAGCATTGGCCGAAGCCAAAATGCCAAAGTACCTGATTTTGTAGAAACCCGAAGGCAAAATGTGGAGTAAAAATCGTTTGACAAATGTTGCTCCATACCAAGTCCAAATCTTTCCCGTTTTTTCTAAGTTATTTCAAAGTATCTTCTGTGTTTTTCAATACAGAAGCTATACAGAAGATACCCAGAAGCAACGCAGAAGATCCGGAGTTGAACCGAAGACGATTCTGCCCGGAAAAACGAACGAAAACACGAACTCATGAATGAACGAACCGACAACCGACAAGGTCTAAGTCCCCCACTTCACCGGCAGGTGAAAGCGCGTGGGCAGAAAATTTGGCCCGGGCCAGCGAGAGCCTTGCGGGCGGAAGCATGAAATTTTCAAGATTTTTCTTTGTTTCCATGCCCGTCCGGCAGGCGAGCGTTTCTTTTCATCCGAAAAGAAATGAAAAACCTCATTCAGCTAGAGCCTAACCATCAGCAAACCACCTCGTCACCGGTAAACCGGTGCCATCCCTACCAGCAACCGATCCTGAAACAAGTTCAGGATGACGCTCAACGACGTAGCGGTGCACCGAGCGAAACAATTATCAAAGGGCACTCCGCTCCAACACAAACACGCCACAAACGTCTTCGCAGTCGTAGGTCGATCCTACCATTTGATTTTCGGTCATGCGTTGTATTTCAAAAGTATTGGGAAGGTAGCTAATTTCGCAGCCGTTTTGCAGAGCAGTAAGCTCAACGCTTTCCAACAACAACTTTCCATTAGCAATGGTGCCTTTTACCTTTTCGGTAACTTCAATGCGGTAATTGTTTTCGACCTCTTCGGTAAACGAAAACACGCCACTTACCTCATTACCGGTTTGGGTGAATTCAACCTGCCCTGTCGATTGGCCGTATTCAAAATCTTCGTGGTATGTCCAGCTTCCGCTAATATCCATGGTTCCTCATTTTAAAGGCAAACTTAATAATTTTCGTCATTGCACAGAAACTGGCAACTGCTAACACGCCACCCCATGGGTTCAACGACTTTTTTTACCTTTGCACGAAAACACAACTATGTCAAAAGTCAACTGGAAACCCGGAACCATGGTGTACCCGCTGCCAGCCGTATTAGTCAGCTGCGGCGAAACACCTGAGGAATACAACCTGATCACCATCGCCTGGACAGGAACCATTTGCAGCGACCCGCCCATGTGTTACATCTCGGTCAGGCCCAACCGGCATTCGTACGAAATCATTAAACGAACCGGCGAGTATGTGATCAACCTGACCACCGAAGAGCTGGCCCGCGCAACCGACTGGTGCGGCGTGCGCTCGGGCAAAAAGTTTGACAAATGGAAAGAAATGGGACTCACCCCTGCCCCTGCCACCATTGTCAAAGCTCCCATCGTACAGGAAGCCCCCATCTGCATTGAGTGTAAGGTGAAAGAGATTGTTCCGCTAGGCACGCACGATATGTTTATCTCCGAGGTGGTTAACGTACTGGCCGATGAACGATACCTCGATCCGGAAACCAATGCTTTCAGCCTCAAACAAGCCAAGCCGATTTGCTATTCCCACGGTCATTATTTCAAACTAGGAGATCCTATTGGCAAATTTGGCTGGTCGGTTGAAAAGAAAAAGACCAAAATGAAGAGAAAGAAAAAACGTTCGGAATGAACCATTCTTAAAGTTTTCTGTAATAATCTGGAACAGATTACGACAGATGCTAAACATCTGAATTTCGGAGAACTTAAAACATGAAAACAATGAAAACAAGTTACCGGGTGCTGGGCACCCTTTTAGTTTTACTTATTATGATGACAACACAAGCAGAGAACAACGAAAATCCCTTACTGAAACCTTTTCAGCATATCCATCAAACGGCCCCTTTCGGGGAAATTAAAAACGTGCATTTCTTACCCGCTTTCAAAGCAGCCATCGAGGAAGCACGTGCCGAAGTGGATGCCATTATCAACAACCCGCAACCGGCTTCGTTTGAGAACACAATTGTGGCCATGGCCAAGTCGGGCGATCGGCTATCGACCATTCGCAAAATATTTTTCAACCTGAACTCGGCTGAGACCAACGACGAGATTCAAAAGATTGCGCAGGAAGTGGCTCCCATGCTTTCGGAGTTTAGCAACGATATTTCGCTTAACCCCGATTTATTTGCGCGTGTAAAAGCCGTTTATGAGCAAAAAGAACAGCTGGATCTGAATCCGGAACAGAGCACCTTGCTCGAAAATTCGTACCTCGGATTTGTACGAAGCGGAGCCAACCTGAATGAGGCCGATAAAACCCGCTACCGCGAAATTACTGGTGAGCTGTCGAAGCTAAGTTTGAAATTCTCGGAAAACGTGCTGGCCGAAACCAATGCCTTTGAAATGCACATTACCGATGAAGAAGCATTAGCCGGACTACCTGATTTTGCTAAAGAAGGAGCCGCCCAAACGGCGAAGTCGAAAGACAAAGAAGGCTGGATCTTCACCTTGCAATACCCAAGCTACATCCCCTTTATGAAGTATGCCGACAACCGTGAGCTGCGCGAAAAGATGTACCGTGCATTCTCTTCAAAAAGCAACAAAGGCAACGAATACGACAACAAGGAGATCATAAAAAGAGTGGTGAGCCTGAAGCTTGAGAAAGCCAAACTTCTGGGCTACGAGTCGCACGCCGACTACACGCTGCAACGTCGCATGGCTGAAACACCCGAGCGGGTGATTGAGTTTTTGGAAGACCTGCACCAGTCGTCGCGTACCGCTGCACAAAAAGATTTTGCCGAAGTGGTGGAATTTGCCAAAGCCGACGGTTTTAACGAACAGCTACAACGTTGGGATTGGTCTTATTATTCCGAAAAATTGAAAAAAGCACGCTACGGCTTCAACGAAGAAGAAGTAAAAGCCTACTTCAAGCTGGAAAACGTGATTGATGGCGTATTCGACCTCGCGCAAACCCTCTATGGGCTGGAGCTCAAGGAAAACAAAGCCATTCCGGTATATCATCCTGATGTGAAAGCCTACGAAGTTTTTGACGCTGACGGCGCATTTGTTTCAGTGCTTTATATGGACTTCTTCCCGCGCGACGGTAAACGCTCCGGTGCCTGGATGACCGATTACCGTGGGCAGTGGCACGAGAATGGGCAGGACATTCGTCCTCACGTAAGCATCGTGACCAACTTCACCAAACCCACCGAAACCAAACCTTCGCTGCTGACTTTTGATGAGGTGACCACCTTTCTGCACGAATTTGGACACGGGCTACATGGCATGCTCAGCCAATGCCAGTACGAAAGCACTTCGGGCACCAACGTATTCTGGGACTTTGTGGAACTGCCCTCGCAAATACACGAAAACTGGGCCTACGAAAAAGAATGGCTCGACCGCTTTGCCGTTCATTATGAAACGGGCAAAAAAATCCCAAGTGAACTGATCCAAAAGATTGTTGCCGCCAAAAACTTCCAGTCGGGCTACATGTCTGAACGCCAGCTTAGCTTTGGCATGCTCGACATGGCTTTCTACAACACAACAGAAACGCTGACAGAGTCCGTGGCAGCAATAGAAGCCAAGGCGATGGCTCCAACCGAGCTTTTCCCAATGGTGGAAGGCAGCCTGATGAGCACCTCGTTTTCGCACATTTTTGCTGGTGGCTATTCGGCTGGATACTACAGTTACAAATGGGCTGAAGTGCTGGATGCCGACGCTTTTTCAGTATTTAAAGCCAATGGTATTTTCGACCGGAAAACAGCCGATGCTTTCCGCACCAACATCCTCGAAAAAGGCGGAAGTGAGAATCCCATGGATTTGTATGTTCGTTTCCGAGGACAAGAACCAACCGTGGAAGCGCTACTCGAACGTAGCGGATTAAAAAACTAAGTGGCAAAAACTGCTAACGAAAAGCCTGGACATGAATTTGTTCAGGCTTTTTTAGGCTCAATCGGCCAGGACTAACCTGAGTTTTAACTCGTAGAACTCATTTACCTCCCAATCAACTTATTCATAAACTTTGAAGACGTTCAATTCAACATTTAAAAGCGGTTGGCTGTTGTGCTTTAAACTGACTGAAAACAGAGTTGTAATCAATCATTTATAAAAGACACAAACCATGAAGAAACTAAACGTACGTCACGCCTTGGCTCTAAGCTTTTGTTTAAGCCTGTTTTCGTTCGCTTCTTACGCCCAGCCAGAAGCCAAAACAGACACGCTGCACATCCCCAAAAATGTCAAGGTGATTCTGGATAATTCGTGCTTTGGCTGCCACAATACTGATTCGCGAAACGATGACGCCAAAGAGGAACTCGATTTGAAAACCCTGCCTCAACTGAGCGGAACGAAAAGACTGGTCGCCCTGAAACATATTGGTGAAGTAATTGAAGAAAATGAAATGCCTCCCGAGAAGTTTCTGGAACGAAAACCGGAGAAAGCCCTGACCGACAAGCAGAAAGAAACACTGATCGACTGGGTGAAGCAAGAAAGCACCAGCTTACTTAGCAAGTAATTTTTAAACCAGAAAAACAAAGCATATGCGAACCGCTTTTCGCCTCATCCTTCTGCTGTTTATCGTGGGATTAGTTGTTATTCAATTCTTTCAGCCCGAAAAGAATCAGGGCACAGTCGGAGCAAATCATCTCTTAACAAGTGAGCAGGTACCGGATGATATCTCACAATTGCTGACCAATGCCTGTCTGGATTGTCATTCCAACCAAACAGACTACCTGTGGTACCATCAGTTTGCACCGGTATCGTGGTTCATCAACGACCATATTGTTGAAGGGAAAAGCGAGCTCAACCTGTCGAACTGGAAGACCCTGGAGGTGCTGGATCAAATTGCCGCGTTGGAAGACATAGCCAAAGAAGTGGATCATGGTAAAATGCCGCTTAAATCGTATGCCGCTGTGCATTCCAAAGCACGGCTCTCGGAAGAAGAAACCAAAGCACTGGTAGCTTGGGCAAACGACTTTAGCGAACGCTTACTAACGGGAGAATAAGGTAATTGTGCATTTAGCCCGTTCCGATTAGAGAGGTAAAGGCAAAGGCGGAGGCGGAAGAACAAGCGAAGAGAAGGTGTCCCGGGAACCGGGACGGATGGGTTAAGAGAATCAAGTAAACAGGCAGAAAGCAGAAGGGAATCCTCCAACTTCACCGCAAAGTGAAAAGCACGTGGGTCGAAAATTTGGCCCCGGCCAGCGGGGGCCTTGTGAGCGGAAGGATGAAATTTTCAGGATTTCTCTTTGTTTCCGTTTCTTTTCATCGGAAAAGAAATGAAAAGTGCAGCTGGGGTCAAGTGTTGACCATCAACAAACCACCTCGTCGCCGGTAAACCGGTGCCACTCATCCTTACCAAAAAGGAGGAGAAAAGAACACACGAGCATACGAAGTCACGCATCTTAGGTACTGAGGAACTACCAGGATCTGACGAAAAATCCCCAGCCGGTTAATTCGACTGAGGATTTCAATATCCGTCAATAGCTTAATTATCATTTCATCCGGGTTCCTTCTTCGGTGCTCTTTGCACCAAGCCCCTGCTTCGAGCCTTTAGCCCTTAGCCAGTGAGAACAAGAACTCGAGACCTCCTTCGGGCTTGTTTCGAACGGAAATTTCGCCCTTATGCAGCTGCACCGCATTCTTTACAATCGACAAGCCCAGGCCGGTTCCCCCGCTTCCGCGGGTGCGGCCTTCGTCGGCCCGGTAGAAACGCTCAAAGATACGTGGCAGATGTTCCTCTGGAATACCTTTTCCGGTATCAGAATAACTCAGGTAGTAGAACTTTTCGTCTTCGAGGTATTGCTTAATTTGAATCTCCGCATTTTCACCGGCATAGTTGATCGAGTTTTCAATGAAATTCTGGAAGATAGAGGCCAGCAAGCTGTCGTTTCCATAGACGTTCACCTCATCGCTCACCGACACTTGCACCAGCATATTTCGCTCATTCAGGCGCGACTCCAGATTCTCAATCACATCGTTAATCAGCGGACGCAGGTGCGTGTATTTAAACTCAAACAAGTCGCCGGCATCTTCAATGTTGTTGAGCAAGGAAATGTCGTTGAGCAATTCATTCAGTCGCTCACTCTGGCTAAAAGCTCGCTGAATAAAATACTCGAGCTTATCCTTGGGCAGGTTCTTGTTGTTCAGAATCGTTTCCAGGTAGCCTTTAACCGAAGCCAAGGGTGTTTTTAGCTCATGGGCAATATTCGATGTCAGCTGCTGTTTCAGCAGGCGTCGTTTCTCCGGCTTGGTAATGTCGCTAATCAACACTTCAAAGCTCTTATCGGGAAAGACGATGCTTTGCACCCGAAAATACTTTTCGTTACGCGAGATGGTAATCGAAAACTGGGGCAGATCCTTGGTATTAATCACATCATCATCACCAAGACATTTATCAATCTGAAGAACAAGTGGCTTAAAGTCTTCGATTTCAAAAAGCATGTCGGCCGAGACTGACGAACGATCAGAAATCAGGTTGATGTATTGAATAAAATGGCTGTTAGCCAGTATCTTTTCTTTGTTTGGAAGAAAGAAAGCGATTCCTTCGTTCAAGGCATTCAAGTGGTTAAACAGGCGTTCTTTTTCGGCTGTCAGGTCTTCCTTGGCTTGCCTCAGGTCGTTGTAAATATGCACAATCTGCCGGCGAATATCACCAAATTCAGAGTCGGCAAAAGTCAGACTCGGATCGATGTTTTCGTGCCGACCGGCCCGAACGGCAAAGTCGCGCAGCTTATTGACAAACTCCCCCAGGCGATTGGTAACCAGCGACAGCAAGCCCCACATGATTACGAACAGGGCAATCATAAAGAAAATAAACACCCGCTCGGTTTTCAGGAAATTCTTAATTTCAATGTTGTATTCCACCGCACACCGCACGAAATAGCCATCGTAGTAGCGCGCAAAATAGTAAAAGTCCTGTCCGGTAGTTTCGGAATACCGAATGTTGCTTCCTGTTTCTGAATAAAAGGCTTTTTGTACTTCCGGACGCGACAGGTGGTTCTCCATCTGGCTGTAATCCGACACGTAGCTATCATACAATACATCGCCTTTGGTATCGATCACCGTCACCCGGGTATTGCTCTCCGGAATCAGGTAGCGGATGGTGTCCAAACGGGCAAAATTCTGTTCCTCCATAACATCGTAATGCTCGATGTAGCGATTGGTAAAGCCCGCAATATTGTCCAGCGTATTTTCAAGCTGATCGGTCCGATAGCGTTTTTCGCGGTTAAACTGAAAGGCCAGAATCGCGACCATGAAAAAGGAAAATGCAGCAAAAAAGTAGATAAAAATCCGCTGCTTGTATGTTCTACGTTGAAGTCCCACAGTATCTGTTTTTAAAGTTTTAGTATTGACTCGTTAATGACCATTGCCAAATTACTAACATCTGTTTATTCTCCTGTATGAAGCTGATGTGTTTATCTAATTATCAAAGCAGTACCCATAGCCGGATCGCCCCTTGATGGCAGTGCCATAGGTCTTTATTTTCTTCCGCAAGCGGGCAATATTCACATCTACATTCCGCTCAGTAACAATCACATCGTCGCTCCATATCCGGTCCAGAATTTCCTGCCGGGAGATAAACTTTCCACGGTTTTTCATCAACATCGCCAGAATCTCAAATTCTTTGCGGGTCAGTTTTAGCTCCTCCTCATCAATAAAGGCTGACTTTCGACTCACATCTACCTTTAACCCATGATGCTCTAACAGCGTGGAGGGTTTGTTGGTGACGATTCCGCGTTTCAGAATGGCTTTAATGCGAACCACCACTTCCTTGATGGAAAAGGGTTTAACAATGTAGTCGTCGCCCCCCACATTGAATCCGGTCAACAAATCATTTTCCGAACCTTTAGCCGTCAGGAAGATGATGGGAATATCCAGATCTTTCTCTTTCCTCAGAAAGTCGGCCATTTGGTAACCCGACATGCCGCCCATCATCACATCGAGCAGGATGAGGTGGTAATTCTCCAACGGCATCGTTAAGGCCTCTTCGGCCGACGCAGCCACATCAATTTCAAAACCTTCGCTTGATAAATTAAACTGAAGAATTTCGCGCAGGTCTTTCTCGTCATCAACAACCAATATTTTAGGGGTATAATCCATGGCTCTATTTACCAAGTTTATGGTGACGAATATCTTTTCCTTCAATAGAATAGATGGCTGCCTCGGCAATGTTGGTGGCATGATCAGCAATACGCTCAATGTTCGACATCATTTCCTTGATGGTTACAATGCTCATGAGCAAGTGCTTGTTGCTTTCCTCTGTTTCCGTTTTCGCCAGTATCTTTTTCATCAACTTATGGTTGATCTCCTCAAAAACCAGATCATTTTTAATAGTCCAGATCGCAAACTCCTTATCATCATTCAAATAGGAAAGTAAGGATTTTCGAACCATCTTAATACTCTGAATAGTCATATTTGACAAGACTTCCCTTAAGCGCTCGTAAACTTCAGGAGTTTTAATTTTATTGATGAAGTTGGTTACATTAACCACAATGTCGCCTATGCGTTCCAGGCTCAGAATAATCCGATAACAAGCCATAATCCAGCGTAAGTCGGAAGCTACCGGCTTGTACAACACAATGGCATTAACAATCTTATCGCTCAGCTTGACTTCCCGCTTGTCGATGTCCTTTTCATTCTGCATGATCTTCTTCAACAGCCCGTCAGCCACATCTATTTCTCCCGAAATGATGATCTGCTCCATCTGGTCCAACTGCTCAAGTACCAGGTTGGCCATGGCCTCAAAGTCCGCCTGAATATGATTAATCGCGTCGTCTTTTTTAATAGTCATGATTTGATTTTATTAGTGGCTGTTAACCAAATTTTCCGGTTAAATATTCTTCCGTTCTGGAGTCTTTCGGGTTGGTAAACATGTTTTTTGTTTTCCCGTATTCAACCAACTCACCAAGATACATAAATAATGAATAGTCGGAGATCCGAGCCGCCTGTGACATGTTGTGCGTCACCAAAACGATGGTGTAATTTTCTTTCAGTTTGACCAGCAGATCCTCAACCTTTGAGGTGGCGATTGGATCCAGGGCCGAGGTGGGCTCGTCCATCAGAATCACTTCGGGACTAAAAGCCAGTGCCCGTGCTATGCACAGGCGTTGCTGCTGTCCGCCAGAGAGAAAGGTTCCCTTTTTGTAAAGCGAATCTTTCACTTCATCCCAAAGAGCCACATCGCGTAGCGAACGCTCCACAATCTCGTCGCGCTCTTTCTTTTTAGTACGAATGCCATTCAGCTTGTAACCTGCAATAACATTATCGTAAATGCTCATGGTTGGGAATGGGTTGGGGCGTTGAAAAACCATGCCCATGTGCCGCCGCAGCTTGATGGGCGACATGTCGTAAATATTACTGCCATTCAGCAATACCTCGCCTTCAGTACTAATATTTTCATACAGCTCGTGCATCCGGTTCAGGGCACGCAGCAAGGTACTTTTACCACAGCCCGAAGGTCCCATGATAGCAGTCACCGAGTTCTTCTTGATTTCAACCGACACCTTTTTGACCGCATAGTTCTTGTCATAGGCAACAGACAAATCGTTGATCGACAGAATCGGTTTTTTTATTTCAGCTATTGTGTTTGTCATGTTCTAATTTCTTTTGGCGGTAATCTGCTTCGAGACAATATTCAAAATTAAGACAATCGCCATTAAAAGCAGGGATGAACTCCAAATCAGGTCAATCATATTTGGATCGTTATAAAATTCCCAGATCAACAGCGGAATGGCGCTGGTCGGCCCGGTGATGTCCAGGTTAATCCGGGAACTGCCGAGTGCGGTTAACAACAAAGGAGCTGTTTCACCCAGAATTCGGGAGATTCCCAATAAAATTCCGGTTAACAAACCACTAAACCCGGTGGGAACCAACACCCTCAAGATCACTTTGTGGTAGGGAACCCCCAAGGCCAGTGCGGCTTCTTTTAAGGTTTGCGGAATCATTTTCAGTGTTTCCTCCGTCGATCGCACAATCATGGGCAACATCATAATAGCCAGCGATACGCTGCCCGCCAAGGCCGAATAGCCGCTGGTAATGTGCTTCACCACCCACAAATAGGAGATTAGTCCTAATACGATGGAGGGAACGCCCTGTAAGATATCCGATATATTTCGTGTCAGGTTCGCCATCAGTTTACCCTGATTTTCATACAGGAAAATCCCCGTCAACACCCCAACAGGAATGGCAATGACCGCAGCCAACACCACCATCACCAGCGTACCAACGATACCATTGGCAATTCCGCCGGGAATCTTTTCACCATTGGCCACAGCGGTCATCGCTTCAAAGGTGTCCGGTGTATTCTGAATCAGGAAATCAAGACTGATCTGCCGATAGCCTTCCATCACCAGCTTGGAGATAATCAGAATGATTGGTGATATGGTGACCAATGACAGGACGACAACCCCAATAAGCACCAGCTTGTCTTTCAACAAACGGCTGGATGAGTGATCCTGATTTTTAAGTGCTTGAATGGATTCCATGGGAAGCTTAGTTCATCTTTTTAATTATCAACTTTCCAACAGCATTAATGATACCGGTAATTAAAAACAAGAGCAGGCCAATCGCGATCAACGAACTCAGCTTGAGCCCATCGGCTTCGCCAAACTGGTTGGCAATCACACTGGCCATGGTGTTTCCGGTGTCGAAAAAACCGGAAGGCACTACATTGGTATTTCCGATGAGCATGGTAACGGCCATGGTTTCGCCCAAAGCGCGCCCAAAAGCCAGGATGTAGCCCGCAACGATGCCCGAGCGTGCGCTGGGAATGGTCACGGTGGTAATCACTTCCAGGCGGGTGGCACCCAAGGAGTAGGCTGCTTCTTTCAAGTCGTTCGGTACCATGCTGATGATTTCATTACTCAGCGAAGTGGCGTAGGGAATAATCATGATGGCCAGAATCAGACTGGCAGTAAAGATTCCAAAACCCCGTCCGCCAAAACCCAGCTCAATTAATGCGGGACGAAGTACATAAAAACCCCAAAGCCCATACACGATGGAAGGGATTCCAGCCAGCAGATCCACCAAAAGTCCTAAAATACGCGCCACGCGGGTTCCCCGAAAGTATTCACCAATAAATAGTGAGGTTGAAAAAGACAAGGGAAGACAGAGCAGAAGCGCAGCAAAAGAGGTCATTAATGTTCCGACAATGAACGGTAAAGCACCGTAGTCTTCCTGCCCTTCCGTGGGGTTCCATTCTCCGGAGAAGATAAATTGCCAGCCAAAGGTTTTCAATGCGGGGATGGCGCCTCCAACCAAGGAGTAAACCATACCTGCCGCCAACATCAAAATAAGTGTGGATACGGAGAATAAAACGGCTTTGGTGATTTTGTCACTGTTCATCGGTGTGGATCGTTTGGTTGTTAGTCATCGGGTGACTTCGAGTCACCCGATGACTAAACATTCAAATCATTTTTTTACTCCTGTAAAATTGCTTCGCCGCCGTATGTCACCCCGCGAAGGATAGCTTTGGCTTTTTGAACAGCTGCTTCGGGCAGCGGAGCATAGTTTACTTTGGCCGCCTGACCTTGAGCCTCTTCGCCAACCATCCAATCCAGAAATTCAACGGTTGCCAACGCCTGCGCTTTAGAGCGATCATCGTATGCCTGATCCTTATACAGAATAATCCAGGTAAATCCGCTGATTGGGTACGAAGCCGGATCGGACGAGTTGGTCAACATCACCCGGGTGTCGGCTGGTATTTCGCCTTGTGCTGCTGCACTAATACTTTCAATGCTTGGCACGATATACGCACCGCTACTGTTTTGAACTTTGGCGGTTTGTATTTTTTGAGCAAAAGCAAATTCAGAACCGATGTAGCCGATAGCACCTTCGGTTTGACTAATCGTTCCGGCAACGCCCGGATTACCTTTAGCGCCCATTCCAACCGGCCATTTCAGCGATTTACCGGTTCCTACAGCATCGGCCCATTTTTGACTGACCTTGCTCATGTAGTCGCTAAAAATATGAGTTGTTCCACTACCGTCAGAGCGGTGTACAAAGGTGATTTCCATATCCGGAAGATTCGCATCCGGGTTGTTTGTCTTTAGGGCCGGATCGTTCCAGTTGGTAAGCTCGCCCATAAATATTTTCTCCAGCAATTGGTCTGAAAGCCTCAGCTCGTCTACTCCGGGCAGGTTATAGGCAATAACTACCGCACCAATACAGGTTGGGATGTGAACCACCTCGCCCGGCATATCCGCTAATTTGTCATCGCTTAAGTAAGCGTCGGTGGCACCAAAGTCAACCACTTTATCTTTCAAGCTGCGGATGCCACCGCCTGAGCCAATACCGCCATAGGTGACCAACACATCGGTTGCCTTCGTGTAATTTTTGAATGTCAGGTTATAATATGGTAATGGGAAAGTCGCTCCAGCAGCTGTCAAACTCACGTTTTCGCCACCCGACTCATTGGTTTTCTTGTTTGAATTTTGGCATGCACTAAGCAGGGCAAGTGCCAAGACAAAGGATAAAATTACTTTCATGATAAAATCATTTATAGATTAAAATTTGATCTCACAATTCAGGAATAGTGAAGCACTAAAGTCCTTGCTGTCATCGGCCGGACTCCATCCCTGGAAGTTGGGAGCCAGTTTCACACCCTTTACCGGTGTAAATTCCAGTCCTGCCAAAAACAGCTGACCATCTTTTGACCTGTTCCAATCGCTGGATGAACCAGCCAAAGCGTTTGAGAAAAGCTTATCGTAACGAGCAAAAACCTTGATTTTTGATGAGGCATTCCAGGTTCCATAAAAAGAGGTTCCGCTTAAATCGTGATCTTCTTTGAATCCGGCATTATACTGCTGGTTATATTCCGCTCCAAGCGAGAAATCGTCTGCTTTGTAGCCAACAAAGGTGGCTAGAGATGACTGCGTGTTTTCTTTTGAAATAAAGTCGTAGTAAACTCGTCCGGTAAGCTTTTTCACCGGATGAATGGTTACACCGAAACCCGTCCGAAACGTGCTGTCGGCTTGTACTTTTTTGTAGCCTTCACCGTTCGACATAATCACATCTGCGCTAACAAAATCGGAGAACTTGTAAGCCAGGCTAACTCCCAGATCCGCGCTGGCGTTGTATTTATGTTCATCCTGAAGTGATTTATATAGATAGCGGTAGCCCCAGGCACTTTCCTGCACCTTAAACTGAGTCGTTGCAATCATTCCGAAGTTAGCTGTGAAATTTCCGGTATGATACTTCAGGTAAGCATTTTTCACATAAGCAGCCATCTTCAGACCACCTACACCTGGATCGGCCACATCAAAAATGACAGTTCCCGACAACTCGTTGCTAAACTGATGCTGATACCCCAAATACACCCGGGTTAGCTCAAAGGCAGAAGCCGATTCACCGTCCGAAAACGTGCTGTGATAATTACTAAAAATCCGCATAACTGGTTTTCCAGTTGGTTTAAATTCATCTGCTGTTTGGGCTTGGCCCAAGGCAATCATGCCCAGCATGACCATTACTAATACGCCAATACGTTTCATATACTTATGATTGATAAAAAATTTAATCTTCCTTGACAGAATTCACTGGCAAATGAAGATCTAAAACATTACAAGCCCATTAATAAAAGATTACAATTCGATTAAATTAACGAGTAAGGTTTCATAACGTGTCCTCCGAAACACGTTTATCTAACTGAATAACTACAAATTACAATTTGCTGCAAAAAGATTACAAATCAAACTTTTTTCGACCATCGGATTACAAAGACTGAAAATCCCCATCCCCTTCAAGCCTTTCATTAAGGACGCTCTGCGCTACACAGAAACACACAAGCTGCAGATACAGCAAGCTCCATCATTCAAAAATAATAAAAGTAATAGAAGTACTTTTCATCCATCTTTTATAAAAAAGGACAAAAAAGTATTTTATCAGGCAGCAGATTCTGTTTTGCAATCGTACCCTTTAGTAGAAGCGATTCGAAAATTTGCGCGCAAAACTTTTTTCGATCGAACTAGCAATTCAGTATTAACGCATTAAAAATCGAATCATGAAAACAAAAGACATCCATTTAAAAAGCAAATCACCAATAGTGGTTTTAATCGTTCTCTTTCTCTTCAGCGGACTATTCGCCTGTAGTGATGACAACAATGACAATACCGATATGGAATCAACTCAAAAGATTTCTTATGCCGGAACTTTCGTCAAATCCTCTGACAACGTCACAACATCAGCAACGGGAACCGCAAAGGGAACGTTCGATCCCATAACGCAAAAACTAACCTACACCATCAGCTGGTCAGGTTTGGGATCCAATGCCGTCAACATGCATTTCCACAACGACGGACCTGTTATTGTTGAAATTACAGGCTTTGCAAATGCAACGGCGGGGACCGTTTCAGGAACCGCGACGTTGACAAATCAACAAGTCAATGATTTAGCTGCCGGAAAGATTTACGCTCAAATCCACACGCAGGACTATCCTGCCGGAGAGGTTCTGGCTACATTGACCAAAGACAATTCTGGCTCAAATAATTCCGGAGGCGGAAGTGGGTATTAACCGAAAAAAGGCAAGCAAATGCAACCTGATAATTTAGACAAATGAAGAACCCAATTCTTATATGCTTAGTTGGGCTGGTCGCTCTTTTCGGTAGCTGTGAGAATACAGCACCGGAAATAGTTCCAGAGGATCCGGATCCAATGGACTGTGTTCCTCAATATCCAGAAATGGATATCACCTACACGAACTACGTCAAAGAAATTATGACTCAATACTGTGTTGAGTGTCATCATCAAGGCAATTCACAAGGACCTGGAGATTTTAGCACTTACAATGGTGTTAGCCAATACTTGGGCTCGTTCAATGCACGCGTGCTTTCTAGCAATGCAGATATGCCTCAAGGCAATGCCCCCCTGCCTCAGTCGATCAGGGATTCGCTCACTGTCTGGATTGCCAATTGCGCACCTGTCAACGAATAGAAAAGACAACTGTGATGAAAACAGCACTTATCGCTTTCCTAATCCTTTTAGTTACGCTGTCAGCCCATGCACAGCTATGGCTATCAGACAAGGTGAGCTTAAGCTTTTTCTCAGAAGCTCCTTTAGAAAACATCTATGCAATCAGTCACCAAGGAGTTTCAGCTATTGATATGGACAATCAATCTGTCTACTTCAAGGTTGCTATCCGAACCTTTGAGTTTGAGAGGCCATTGATGCAAGAACATTTCAATGTGAAGTACCTGGAAAGCGATCAGTATCCATATGCCGAATTTAAGGGTAGCATCCAACAACCTGTTGATTGGAAACAGAAAGGCATTGCTACAGTTGTTGCCCATGGCCAACTAACAATCCACAATGTAACTAAAAGTTATACCGTTCAGGCTCAACTGCAAACCGATGGAAAAATCCTGACAGCAAAAGCCACCTTTCCTGTTCGTCTTAAGGATCATCACATCCGCATTCCCCGCTTGGTAATCAAGAATATTGCAGAAGAAGTAGAAGTAACCGTTTCAGCACGCTACCAATTATCACTTAATTAATGCGATACGATGAAGAAAATAGAACAACCGCCATGACAACATGTATTTTGGAATTAAGCTCAATGCTGCCTTGTTCATTTTTCAAAACAGCATTGGCTTCTCTCTTTCAATCAACTAGTTACTGACATCCAAAATTGATAAACGAAACCATTTTGTATTATGAAGCGACTCTTCACACTTCTTTTATCCTTTTCACTAATCATTTTAGCCCAGGGGCAGGACTTAGCCCAACTTTTTCCCAATTCGGACAAAGATCAAGCTTCGTTACCGGTTCTTGGAACCTTCAATTCATCCCGAATCATCAATGCTCAGTCGAATGAAACGGTCCATAAAAATGACTTACTCTTTGTGGTGATGCACCGCTTTGGAGATATTGCCGGAAGTTCCGGAGGGATTCAAACTTTTTATGGGCTGGACAACTCCACTGATATTTTGATTGGTTTTGATTATGGCATATCCGATCGCTGGAGTATTGGGATCGGAAGAGCGAAGGGCTCTCCCAATAGTATCAGCACCGGTCAAAGAGAGCTGGTCTACCTAAACTCAAAATTCCGAATCGTTCGTCAAAGTACAGACAACCGCATTCCTCTTTCTGTTAGTTTTTTTGGAAACAGTGTCATCTCGACCATGGAAAAATCAACTATCGCTACTTCTGATGCAGCCTTTCATTCACTTGGAGACCGAATGAGTTACCTGGCTCAACTTATCGTTACCCGAAAATTCAATTATGGTCTCTCATTAGCCATCCTTCCTACCTATATTCGACGCAACTATGTGTCTTATATGGATGAAAACAATCTCTTTGCCCTTGGTCTTGGAACACGTGTAAAAATAAGTCCGGGCATAGCCATCATAGCCGATTACTTTATTCCTTTCAGAGGTCAAAACAGTAAAGACTATTTTCTGGAACAGAAAGATTTTCAATTCCACCATCCTTTGGGGCTTGGCCTTGAAATTGAGACCGGAGGGCACGTATTTAACGCTATTTTTACCAATTCAGCAGCGATTCTCGAAAACCAATTTATTCCTGCCACAAGCAGTTCATGGGGAAGTGGAGAGTTCCGATGGGGATTTACAATTACCCGAACATTCTCACTGGCGAAGAACGAACCATAACGAACTACAAACGATGACTTTACTCTTTAATCAACGTGATCAATTAAAAATAATGTCTTAAATTACACCATATGCGCCTATGACCAAAGCAAGAAGAGTTACTACTGGTATTAATTAGTCATTCTTTCCATGGAAGAACAAGAGTTACAGGAGTTGATCGTTGGTTGCAAAAAACAAGACCGGCAGAGTCAGAAGTTATTGTACCAAAAGCTTTACGGGTTTGCTATGAAAATTTGCCTGCGCTATGCCAATAACTACCAGGAAGCTACCGAAGTTTTAAATGATGGCTTTTTCAAAGCACTAACAAACATTGAGAAATATGACGAGAACCGACCTTTCACAACTTGGTTGAGTAAAATCATTTACCATGCTTCCATCGACTATTACCGGGCCAATCTAAAATGGACACGAATCGAGAAGCTGGAACAATCAGACGATCTTCCAAACGAGGCAACAGCTGAACGTAAACTTCGCTACGAAGACTTGCTGGCCATGGTCCAACGGCTTCCACCAACTTACCGGATGGTATTTAACTTATATGCCATTGATGGCTACTCGCATGATGAAATTGCTGAACTCATTGGAATCAGCGCCAGCACCTCCCGCTCAAACCTATACAAAGCCAGACAAAAGCTACAACAAATGCTCGCTCATCCTCAATCCATTGTTGTTTTTTTACTTTGGAAGAGCACGATAGCCTCAACGATACAATTCCTAAACCACCCGGGTTTTCATTCCAAATCGCACGAATCATGAAACCGAAGGACCTTGAAAATATCGATAAATTGTTTCGGGAAGGCTTAAACCCTGAATTTGATCCGGTTTCATTTAACTCCGATGACTGGCAAAAACTTGAAGTGCGTATCAAAAAGCATTCACTGCGAAAAAGCATTGTGTTTTGGCTTAAACCACTTGGCAGTATAGCTGCATTGCTTTTACTAGCTCTTAGCATTTGGGTGCTATGGCCCGCCCAGCAACAACAGGTAGCAGAACAGTTAAAGCAGGAAGAAACACCTGCGGAAGAAGAAAAGATACCTAGTCCACCTGCCACAGAGCGAGAATTGATCGATTCACTCATCCAACCCGGCATAAACTATCCTGATTTAGCATCCCGCACTGAATCTGAGGTGCAAGAAGATCGCCAATCCACCAAAACACAAGGGTCAACAGAGCCAACAGATACCAGCGAGCTTATTTCTTATTCAGAACTTATCCAACGTGAAAGTATATCCGGAAAACTCCCAGAGGCAGAGCGTCCAAAAACAAGTAAGCTAGAATCACTCAATAAGAATAGAGAAGCACCCCTCATCAGGCAAGCTACAGATAGCCCCCTTCATCTTGAGTCCGGTCCTAAAAACAGGCAACTTGCCTTAAGTGTCCTGGTGGCTCCTGCTTACAATGGCATTGACAACTTGAATGATGGAAGCTTTGGAGGCGACATCGGTCTGCTCCTAAGCTGGCACTTAACTCCACGATGGCAAATTAGCACAGGTGCCGTTTATGCCAAAAAAGTATACGAAACCGGCCTTAACAATTATAAGGTTGAAACCACCTATGCCACTCAAATGGTAAATGCCGACTGTCGGGTACTGGATATTCCTTTCAACATCCAATATGCCATCCTCACCAAAGGAAAAACAACCGTTAGCCTGGGAACTGGAATTTCATCCTATCTTATGCTCAAAGAAGACTACTATTTTGAAAACAGTAACGGCTATGGTCAAAACACAGAGGACGTCCACCTTGTAAACGAGAATCAACATTGGCTAAGCGTGCTTAACCTGCAAATGAGCGTACAGCAACAACTAAGTTCGAGAATGAGTGTCAACGTGCAACCATTCCTGAAAATTACGACACAAGATATCGGGTATGCTGAAGTTCGCTTACAGTCCTTTGGCATGGCTCTTAGCGCCAGCTGGACCCTCTAAACGATAACATACAAAAGTCCATTCACCTGACTGTGAACAGACTTTCAATATAATCACAAAAACATTCTGCTTTAAACGACTAGCTTAATCCTGCAAAAAATAATCAACCGTAGAAACCACACGCACAATTTTAATGTGCGGACTGTTTTGATCACGATCGTTGATGGTAAACAAGCCTTGGCGGGCATTTTTGATTTTTCCCACTTTGGAATTCGAATCTTTAGCAAATTTTTCGGCCACTTCGCGAGCGTTCATCGTGGCTTCCTCAATCATCGACGGTTTGATTTCATTCAACTTGGTGTAGATAAACTCAATGGGGCGCCAGGTATTTTTCGAACCAATCAAAATACCTTTAGAAATAAGAGATAAGGATTCGGCCAGCGCTGTTTGCAGCTTGTCGATGTTGCCGGTACGCACAGTAAACTCTGTTTTTACAATATACCGAAATTGGCGGTTTTGCATATTACCACCGTACATTTGTGCCCGAGCATCATCGATGTTGGTAGATCCCATACTCAACTCATCCTCAACAAAGCCCTGCTTGAGGAAGAACTCCTGTACCTGCTGCTTTTGCTGTTCAATATCGGTTTTTAGCAACTTTAAGTCGTTCCCGGTAAGGGTAATCTGAATGGGCCATACCGCCAAGTCAGCTTTCACTTCCCGCTCCGAAAGCCCTTTCACCTCCACATGGCGGTTGTACTTAATTCCATTTTGATGCATATTGCCCACAAAGTAACCTGCAATGACGAGTGCCACTGAAACAAGCACTGCTTTTAACCATCCTGTATTTTCCATTTTTATATGTTTAAAGTATTTATGCTATTGAAGAACAATTAGCAGACGTCTTCAACGGTTCCTTTTTGCTTCTTCAATTTTACGAAATAGTTCTACTACAAACAATGAGCCAAGCTAGTTCTAAAATCATTTCTCAAGCCTATTCAAAAAACCAAAACTATTTATAGATTTGCCTGTTTTTTTATCCAAGTAAAACAGTAGGATTAGGAACACACCCCAGTTAATTCGTGCTCCCCCCTTTTAACAAACTCAATTTACAAGTCATTATGATCTTTCGAAATGTTCTTCTTTCTATTTGCATCCTGCTGGCAGGAAACGCAATTGCTTCAAACGTTAGCGGCCGGGTTATTGACCATGAGGCCAAAGAGCCCATGGAATATGCCAGTGTGGCTTTGTATCAATCCGCTAGCCGGGAGCTGGTGGCCGGAGGAATCACCGATGTATCCGGCAAGTTCGCTTTCTCTAAAATTGAATCTGGAAGCTATTTCCTGCAGATTCAGTTTATGGGTTATGAAAAGAAACAATCTGAAGTGTTCGAAATAAGTACTGGAAAGCCAGTCCAGTTGGGAGATATTGCCCTGACTCCAGCCAAAGTTCTAGTCGATGAGATAGCGGTAACCGGTACCAAAATACAAGCGTTTAACAAGCTCGATAAGCAACTGTATAAAGCCGATCAGTTTGAGTCTGCTCAAGGCGGTTCGGCCATCGATGTACTCAAAAATATGCCCTCCGTTTCAGTCAATGGGTTGGGTGAAATTTCCATGCGTGGCTCCTCCGGCTTTCTGCTCTTGGTTAATGGCAAACCGGTATTGGCTGATCCGCAAAGCATGTTAAGTCAACTGCCGGCCAACACCATCGAAAACGTCGAACTGATCACCTCTCCGTCAGCTAAATACGATCCGGATGGTAAGGGCGGAATCATCAACATCACCACCAAACAAGGAAGCAGCGACCATACCGGCTTTAGTGTCAACCTTAAAGGAGGCCTGCCCAGCACCACTACCTTTGGCAACGAAGATCAACCTGTTCGTTATGCGGCCGATGCCAGTTTCAGCTACCAAAAGGATAAGTGGGACATCACCCTTAGCGGAAATTACGCCCGCGACGATCTGGCCGGCTTTCGCGACGGCTATGTCCGGATTACCAATCCGGAGAATGGCACTATCAATCATTTTCCGAGTGCCGGAGAACGCAGTTTTTACCGCTACAACTACATGGGGCGGGCATCTGTTAGCTATGCTGCCGACGAAAACAATGTGATCTCACTGGGCGTGTACAGCGGCAAACGCTACCAGGAACGCGATGCCAACATCTTTTACAAGAACTCGCAAACCGATTTGCAGGATAACTTCATCTACCATTTCAACTACTACAACCCCAACAAGCAGATCAAGCAAGGAACGTTTACCCTGGGGAACCTGGACTACACCCACACTTTTGCCAATCAGTCCGACCTGACGCTTTCGGGTTTGTATGAATACGATGATTTGTATGGCAACACCCACAACTACAACCTGAGCAGACCGGGAGGCGAGGTGTTGCAATACGTCCAGAATCCGTACGAGAAACCCATTAAAGGCTACCGCCTGAAAGCCGACTACCGCCTGCCCGTGGCCAGTGGCATGCTAGAAACCGGTTACCAGTTTCGCAACGACCGGCAAGATGGGGTATTCGACTACCTGGTAACTCCCTTTGATCCGAACCAACCCGGGCTGGATCAATTTAGCGGAACAGCCGTTTCAAAAAACCGGATCAATTCGGCCTACGTCCAGTATTCAGCACAAAGAGACCGTTTGGAATATTCAGCGGGCTTGCGTTACGAGTATTCAAGCCGTACCGTTGTTTTATCGACCGATCCCAACCCACATAAGCTGAAATTGTCTAACCTGTTTCCCTCGGTCAGTGCGCTTTATGCATTAGATAACGACTGGAAAGTGAAAGGAGCTTACAGCCGTCGGATTCAGCGATCGTCCAACAACCAGCTCAACCCAATTCCGGAGCGTGAGCACTCCGAAACCCTGGAAATTGGTGATCCTGACCTGCGTCCGGAGCTGATCAATTCCTTCGAGCTGGGGCTGATTAAAACCTTTGACAAAGGCTCCCTGTTTACCACAGCCTATTACCGCTCAAGCAAGGATCCGGTGCAACGGGTTAACAGCGTATATGCCGACACCATCCTGAACCGGGTGTATACCAATGTTGAAAAAGCAACTGCATTGGGCCTTGAACTGGGTGTAAATGTGCAGCCCGTCAGTTGGTGGAATTTTTACCTGGGAACCACGGTTTACAAGCAAAAATACGAAGGTGACCTGGTCATTCTGGGTGAGCCGGTTCGGATTGATCCGAAAGACGACTGGGTGTATTCCATCAATGCAAACACCAACTTTACGCTGGCTCCCACCTGGAGCCTGGATGCCAATGTGAATTACCTTTCGGTGCGCCCAACAGCACAAGGCGAAGATTCCCGTTTTTTAAGCCCCAACCTCAGCCTGAAAAAGAGTTTATTCAACAACCGGATGACCGCCAGCGTGCAATGGCAAAACATTGACCTGGGCATGCATGAAAGCAACCGACAGCGCATCACTACCTGGGGCAAAGACTTCTATACCACCACCAATTACATTTATGAAACAGATATGATTTTGGTGAACCTCAGCTTCAACCTGAACAAGAAAAACATCAACAGCAAACTCCCCAAAAGTGAGTTTGGCGAAAAAGAGTTTTAGCAGTTGTTTCAATGAAAGCCTACCCACCTACCCCTCGTTTCCGCAATTGCTCAAACGAGGGGTGGAGTTGCTACATTTGATTGGACGGTAGGTTAAGTATTATTTTATTCACCTACATTATGAGTCCTATGAGAAAGAAGTTTGACAAAGAATTTAATAAAAAAGCCATAGAGCTATCCTATGCGAGAGGGAATGCCAGCGAGATTGCAGATGAACTGGGAATCGACCGAGCATTACTTTATCGGTGGCGTAAGGAATTTAGTCAATATAAAGACAATAGTTTTCCAGGTTACGGGAATCCAAAGATGACGGATTTGGAGCGAGAAAATGCCCGCTTACAGAAAGAGCTTCGAGAAGCCAGAATGGAACGCGATATCCTAAAAAAGGCAATCAGCATCTTCTCCGTGAACGATGGGAAATCTACCAATTTATAAGCGATCACCGCAACCGGTTTTCTACCCGGATGATGTGTAAAGTATTCAAAATAAGCAAAAGCGGTTATTACCACTGGCTTCAGAACGGAGAGTCAAACCGTTGGAATGAAAACCAAAAGTTATTGGTCGAAATTAAACGGATTTTTCAGGATAGTGGTCAAAGCTATGGAAGCCCGCGTATGAGCGAAGAACTCCGCGCCTTAGGACACAAGGTGTCACGTTCTCGCACGGCCCGAATTATGAACGCTGCAGGACTGCAAGCCAAGCGGAAACGAAAGTTCAAAGCGACAACCGACTCCAGACACAACTATCCGATCGCTCCCAACCTGTTAAACCAGAACTTTTCGGTTTCTGCCCCTGCCAAAGTTTGGGTTTCCGATATTACCTATATCAGAACCAACAAAGGCTGGATGTACTTGACTGTCATTATTGATTTGTTTGATCGTAAAGTGATTGGCTGGGCCATGAGCAAGGGCTTGAGCGCTGAAGAAACATGTATCCCAGCATGGAGAATGGCCGTAAAGAATCGTCCGATTACGAATGAACTAATCTTTCATTCAGACCGTGGTATCCAGTATGCCTGCAATGCTTTCACCAATCTTTTGGAACGCGAGCAGCTGGTTGTCCGCAGTATGAGTCGTAAAGGTAACTGCTGGGACAATGCAGTAGCCGAAAGCTTCTTTAAAACGATAAAAGTGGAGTTGGTCTATCAACGGAGCTTTCTCGATCAGGAACAAGCCCAATTATCCTTGTTTCGGTGGATCGAAACCTGGTACAACAAACGAAGAAGGCATTCGGCTTTAGGGTACAAAACAATAAACGAATTTGAACAACTAAATAATAATCAAAGAATAGCAGCGTAACTCTTAACTAGCCGTACAGTTTTTTGTTGCATATCCACTCAGCGGGTGACTGCGAGTCACCCGCTGAGTAAAAACACAATCGCGCGGCAGCGATGGAAAAATAGTTTCAGCAATTGCTGCATCAACAGTCCGGGGAAAGGCCCCCTGCTGCAATAAGGCTTTGCTGAAGGCCTTTAAAAGAGGAAGCCCGGAGATAAATCTTCGGGCTTCTTCTTTTATGCTATGCTGTTCGACCTATAGATCGAAGGCTGCTTTGATGGTATCGACATAGTCGAGTTTTTCCCAGGTAAACAGTTCCACTTCCTTTTCAACCTTACCAAAATAAGGAGAATCAAATGTTTTGGTAACCGCAGCAGGCGTACGTCCCATGTGTCCGTAAGCAGCTGTTTCTCTGTAAATCGGGTTACGAAGTTTCAGGCGCTCTTCGATGGCTGCCGGGCGCAGGTCGAAAATCTCCTGTACCTTTTTCGCAATTTGTCCGTCATCCAGCTTCACGTTGGCTTTTCCGTAGGTATCGATAAACAAACCTACCGGCTGAGCCACACCAATTGCGTAAGCCAGCTGAACCAACACCTCATCGGTCACGCCAGCTGCCACCAGGTTTTTGGCAATGTGACGGGCTGCATAAGCGGCCGAACGGTCTACTTTGGAAGGGTCTTTCCCGGAGAAAGCACCACCACCGTGAGCTCCTTTTCCACCATAGGTGTCCACAATAATTTTACGGCCGGTCAAGCCGGTATCGCCATGAGGTCCACCAATCACAAACTTTCCGGTTGGGTTTACATGGTAGATAATATCGCTGCCAAACAAAGCTTTCACGCGCTCAGGAAGTTGAGCAATCACCCGTGGCATTAAAATCGTAATGACATCTTCCTTGATTTTTGCCAACATGGGCTCATCGGCATCAAACTCATCGTGCTGCGTTGAAACCACAATGGTATCAACACGTTTCGGGCTATGATCGTCGTTGTATTCAATGGTTACCTGCGACTTGGAATCCGGACGCAAGTAGGTCATTTCCTTTCCTTCGCGACGAATAACCGCCAGTTCCATCAAAATACGGTGCGATAATTCAAGAGGAAGCGGCATGTAGTCATCGGTTTCCTTGCTGGCATAACCAAACATCATTCCTTGGTCGCCGGCGCCCTGATCCATTTTATCGGTTTTATCCACCCCGCGGTTGATGTCGGGACTTTGTTCATGAATCGCCGTCAATACGCCGCAGGAGTCCCCATCGAAACGGTAAGCAGCTTTGGTATAGCCAATCTCATTAATCACCTTACGGGCAGCTTCCTGCACATCTACATAGGTTTTCGATTTTACCTCGCCGGCCAATACCACCTGTCCGGTTGTTACCAGAGTTTCAATCGCCACTTTAGAGTTGGGGTCAAAAGCCAGAAACTCATCCAGCAAGGCATCTGAAATCTGATCAGAAACTTTATCCGGATGCCCCTCGGATACTGATTCGCTTGTAAATAAATAACTCATATCGAAGTGTATTAAATGAACAACTTTGCCTGACACAAACTCATTGCGTCGGCTTAAAATCAGCGGTAAAAAAGGAGATTGAAGGAAATTGAAAAGTTAAAGCCGATTGCTTTAGCATTTTTTTTATGTGGTTGCAATCAATCTCAAATTTATCCACAATGATGGGCACAAATGTACAATCTTTTTTTGGGATACAAAATAATCAGAATCAGAGCATCAGCAAAAAGTTCAACGAAGCAGTTGATGGCCTAAAACGAAAGGAAAAACTAATTATTCAAGAAGTAACCGGTTAGCCTAAAAACCTTATTATAAGGTTACTTCCTTCAGCAAACTCATTTTCCGGCCGGGGAGATTAATCCCCCGAGACCACTGCTTCGAAATTATCGATCGTCGCATTGTAATAGATTTTCCCAACAGGCTTGGGTTGATCAACTGTATCCTTGTTAGACCCTTGATCTAAACTCACGACAACCTCAAAGTCAGGAAAAACACTGCTGACGCTATCCGGAATGTGGGTATTGATTGAAATTTTTTTGGCAGAGAAGCCAGGCTTCGAAAAAACGACCGTGTATGCTTTATTCAATTGAAAATCTATCCGAAACTGGTTGTTATCAATCACGCTTGTGTTACCAGATGGCTCAGTCCCATCATAAATCGTCATTTCTGAATGGCTTAACGTATCGCCAACGGTCTTCATTTTTCCGACAACTGTAAAATGCCCCTCCCGTGTTGGAGCAACCTCCGAGGTATTTTCAATATTCTTGTCTTTTCCCCTTTTGTCGGGTGTTGAACAATGAATCAGGCAAACTAAACCCGCCAGAATAAGCGGAAACGCAATTCGTGTAGGCATTTTCATGTCCATAAGGATTAGATGTGGTTCATTAATTAGCTTGCAATCTAGTTAATTAAATGTTTAATACCATGGATCTTCACACGTAATTGAAATCGTAAATTACAGGACGATCACGCCTTCAATTTGTCCAACCTTCTCGGTTACCTCTACAATCTCATCCGCATTTTGCATGGTCGCCACACAAGTAATGGCCACATGCGTAAGGTTGGAAGTATGCTTGTAGGAAATTTTGCCATGCTCAGGCAACAAGGCCTTAATTTGCTCCACATTGCCATCTTTGTTTGGGGTAATGAACTTAAACATGTATTCCAACGGCCAGGTTTCGCTCTCCATCAACTGGTACCGCAAATTTTTATATTTATCTCTCTCCATAATAATCTCCTTCATAAGGTGCAACGCATCTGCTGCGCTTTTTGTTTGTCCCTTCGAACCTGAATAGCTGCCAGTCCCCGGCTTCAACATAAGCTTCCGGGAGGAATCACATCTCGCGGCAACCTTTTATTGCCTAAAACGTTAGCTACTTAAAAGCAACAAATTTAACGGCAAACTGACAGGTGAAATCCAAGCTTCGGGAAATTCACCAAAGAAAATCTAAAAAATGGAAAAAATGAAAGCCATAGCCTATAAAAGATACGGACGACCAGAAGTGCTGGAACTCGTAGAGGTAGAAAAGCCAAGCCCGAAAGCCCATGAGGTGCTGGTAAAAATACAGGCCACCACGGTAACAACCACCGAGTGCTACTTCCGCCAAGGCAAACCACTCACGACCCGGCTGTTTACCGGACTTGTGAAACCCAAAATCAACCGGCTGGGAGAAGAGCTGGCGGGTGAAATTGAAGCAGTAGGCCAAGATGTCCAACGTTTTAAAAAGGGCGACCTGGTATTTGGAACGGCAGGGCCTGAATTTGGGGCCAATGCGGAATACATTTGTCTCCCCGAGGACGGGGTCCTGGCCCCAAAACCGGCCGGGATTAGTCCTGAAAAAGCCGCCGCCAGTGTGGATGGCTTTTTAACGGCTCTGCCGTTTCTCCGCGATACTGGCAAAATCAAACAAGGCCAACGCGTGCTGATTTACGGGGCTTCCGGCAGTGTTGGTTCTTCGGCCGTTCAGTTGGCCAAATACTTCGGCACTGAAGTAACGGCTGTTTGCAGCAGCACCAATATTGAGTTGGTTAAATCGCTTGGAGCAGATAAGGCAATTGACTATTCCGTAGAAGATTTTACGCAAAACGGGGAAACCTACGATATCATACTGGATGCAGTTGGGAAAATCCGCTTTCCCCAAGTTAAGAAAGTACTGACTCCGAACGGTGTCTTTCTGGAAGTAGCTATTGGTCTGAGTGTTCTTCCAAACGTACTATGGACTTCGCTCATTGGAAAACAAAAAGTAAAAATAGCTGCCACAGGCTTAAGACCACCTAAAGAAAGAGCTAAAGACCTGCTTCTGCTGAAAGAACTGCTGGAAACCGGCCAAGTAAAACCAGTCATTGACCGGACCTACGCGCTGGAACAAATTGCTCAGGCGCACACCTATGTCGACCAAGGGCATAAAAAAGGCAATGTAGCCATTGTTGTTTAACCCAAAGCCCGGCAAGCCTCCCCCGCTGCTATACTTGCTTTCGCCCCCAATTGTGTGGAAGAAATAAAAGCTCTTCAGGAATTCATCCTTCACAAAAACTTTGTAAACTTACTGTGCCAAATATTTAATCAAACACCATGCAAACTTCCCTTTCACGATTTCTGCAACCCCTGGTTTTCGTATGCCTTTTCATTTCCGGCTCAGCCCAGCAAATTTCTTGGCCCACGCCAAACCGCGAATCAAAACCATGGACACGTTGGTGGTGGATGGGCAACGCGGTTGACCAGGAAAACATCACACGCGAGTTGCAGGAAATGGCCCATGCAGGAATTGGTGGGGTTGAAATAACCCCCATCTACGGGGTGAAAGGGGAAGAACATCGGTTTATTGAATTCCTTTCCCCCGAATTTTCAGACCTAATTCGCTACACCGTCAACCAAGCCCACGGGTTAGGAATGGGTGTTGACCTTCCTCCCGGAAGTGGCTGGCGCTGCGGAGGTCCGTTTGTTCCCGAAAAAAAGGGCTTGTGGTCGTTGGAAATACAGCGAACCGAACTGCGTGAAGGTGAAAAGTGGCAAGCTCCAAACAAGCTATCCGGTCAGATAGCTGCCGCGTCCTTTGTCAATTCCAACGGAGAAACAACGGTACTGAATGCTGCCGGGCAATTTACCGCACCTCAAAACGGCACCGTTTACATGGCGCTACGCCAGAAAAACAAAGACAAAGTAAAACGTCCTTCGCAGGGTGGTGAAGGTTGGGCAATTGATACTTTTGACCAAACAATTTCGAACTGGTATTTCAATGAATTCTGGAAAAAACTGGGGATTGACGAAGGTTTGCTTCGTTGCTTCTTTCACGATTCGTTTGAATATACCGGTGACTTTACCCCCTACTTCACTAAGGAATTCCGCAAAAGAAGAGGTTACGACCTGGCGCAATACCTGCACGTGCTAACCGACGACTATCCCGACAAAGAGCTGGTTGCCCGTGTCAAATCAGATTATCGGCAAACACTGTCCGACTTGGTGCTGGAATCCTTTATCCAACCCATGACCGACTGGGCCAACAGCCATGAAAGTATGAACCGCAACCAGGCTCACGGTTCGCCCGGAAACATACTGGATTTGTATGCTGCCTGCGACATTCCCGAAACAGAGATTTTCAAAACAATTGAGCCGGGTACGGTTCGTATTTTTGTCAATAAATTTGCGTCTTCGGCCGCCCATGTTACCGGTCAGAAGCTGGTTTCAGCAGAAAGCTTCACCTGGCTTAATGAGCACTGGACAGTCAGTACTTCAGACATGGTGCGGGCAACCAACCGACTTTTTCTGGCTGGCGTAAACCACCTGTTTTTTCACGGCACCTGCTATTCGCCGGCTGATGCCCCATGGCCCGGATGGTTATTCTATGCCTCTACCCAGGTGAACAACCGCAACCCTTTGTGGCGCGAACTGCCTGCCTTGTTTCAATACATCGAACGTTCTCAGAGCCTGCTTCAGCAAGCCAGTCCGCAAAATGACCTGCTGGTGTATTGGCCTTATTTTGACGTTACAGCCAGTGAAGGACGGCTTTTCAACAACCTGAACATTGATAAAGGTGATCAGGCCTCCTGGTTTAGCGACTTTCCACTGGCCAGGCTTTCCGAAAAACTGACCAGGGCCGGATACAGTTTCGACTACATTTCCGACAAGCAATTGCTTAACTGCGGGATTCAGGATGGTGAAATCGTTACGGAAGGCAAAGCCCGGTATAAAGCCGTGGTAGTTCCCAAAACGGCTTATATGCCTGTGGAAACCATGCAGCAACTGGTGCAGTTGGTGGCAAGTGGTGGAAAGGTATTTTTTGATGAAAGCTTGCCGAAAAGTGTTCCCGGCCTGGCCAACCTTCACGAGCGGGAGCAGCAATTGAGGAAACTGCAGTCAGCCCTTTCTCCCGAAAAAACAAGCGGGGAAGTGCTGCAATTGCTTACCGAGTCCGGTATTCGGGGAGAAGTTTCGCTGACTGAAAACGGATTTCATTATCGAAAAATGAAGCTAGGCCATGATGATTTGTATTGGATTGTCAATACTACCACTGATCAGAAAGATGCCTGGGTTAGCTTGAACGCTTATGCCCAATCCTATGCTTTTATGAATCCGATGAACGGCGAGATTACGCTCCCCGGACAAAAAGGAGATTCGGTCCGGATTCAACTCGAATCAGAGCAAGCCTTGTTTATCAGCTGTTCCAATAATAAGGCGAAGGCGCCGGATTATCGCTATGAAAATTCCGATCAGATGCCCCTTGAAGCCGGTTCGCTCTGGAAGGTTGAGTTTATTGAGGGCGGCCCCGTATTCCCCGGCAACCTGCAAACCGACGAACTGCTGTCGTGGACTAAAATGGGCGACATGGAAACCCGTCGCTTTGCCGGAACAGTGCGCTACACCACCCAGTTTAACCGCTACCAAACTGAGAAAGAGGCTTTGCTGGACTTGGGACTTGTGAAAGATTGTGCCCGGGTAATCCTTAACGGGAAAGACTTTGGAACTTTGCTGGGCCCCGTATACAAGGTGAAAGTAGACAACCTGATGCCCGGGAAAAACACCCTGCAGGTTGAAGTGACCAACGTGGCTGCAAACCGTATCCGCGATCTGGATTGCCGGGAAATTATCTGGCGTAAGTTTCATGACATCAACTTCGTAGATATTCACTATCAACCATTTGATGCGTCTAATTGGAAAATTAAAGATGCAGGCTTACTTGGCCCGGTTATACTGAGAGCGTTTTAAAAGTCCAGGAATCTCATCTTCTAAATCCACCTTCGACAGCGCCAACCACTAGCTAATCTAAAAGGCAAAAACAAACAGTTCGCCTCGCTTAGCTTCCGCTTCCCTATTTAGAATTTAAAGGACCTTATCCTACTACTATTATCACACAATAATTAGTTATATTAGCCTGCTCAAAGATTATCACTTCTATCTGGATGAGAATCTAACTTAATGATAAAAACGAATAATACGCGGTTACTTTTTCTGGTTATCTTTTTCCTTTCATTTAACGCCGGACTAGCTAAAAACACCGATGGGGAAAGCCTTGATCTGCTATTGGCGAATACTTCAGGAGATTCAGCCAAAGCAGAACTTCTGAAAAAGCTGGCGCAGTCTTCCTTGGAGAAGAATAAATCAGTTTACTATTATACTTCAGCACTGGAGTTTGAGAAAGATTCATTCCAAAGAGCTCACTTATTAGACCGGATCGGCCTTTTCAACTGGCAGCTTGGAAACTTCCAGGAAGCCATCAACCACTTCAACCAAGCCTACACCCTCTTTTCGCAACTAAACGACAGTTTGTGGCTAGGCAAGGTACACAACAACATTGCAGTGGTTAATTGGGGCTTGGGAAACACCATTGATGCCCTCAGCAATTATCAAAAAGCACTCGCCATCCGCGAAGCCATTAAAGATACTGCCGGCGTATCGAAAGTAATGAATAACATTGGCCTGGTTTATCAGGATTGGGGTTTGTATGACAAAGCCTATGAACTTCACTACAAGGCCTTGAAAATGGCTACTGAAATAAGAGCCATGAGTTCCATTGCTTATTCGTATGCCAATATTGGCAATTGCTATGAGAATACGAATGAATTGGGAAAGGCGCTTAAAAGCTATCACCAAGCCATTGATATACTCACAGAAAAAGATGGAGGCATCCCCTCCTATTCGTTTGTCTCGGTGAACATTGCAAGTGTTTACAGCAAAATGAATCAGCTGGATTCAGCCCAATACCACTACCGTCAGGCCGTGCAATACGGAATACACATGAATAACCTCAACCGGATTGCTATTGCAGAGCATCATCTGGGGCACAACTACCTACGTCTCAATCAGCTGGATTCAGCTCGCTACTACACTCAAAAAAGTCTGAAACTGTCGGAAGAAAAAAATTATGCTGGCGTAATCCGTGATAACCTGTTTGTTTTATCGAAAATGGCTGAGAAAGAAGGTCGGACTACATCAGCGCTAGACTATTACAAACAGGCAGCAACATTGAAAGACAGTCTGTTTAATGCCGAAAAACTAACGAAATTCAACGATTTACAAATCAAATACTTTACTGAGCAACAGGAAAAGGAAAACCAGATTTTAAGAACCAACAACGAGCTACAACAAATAACCATTCGCCAACAAAAAATGGTCAGCTACATTTTGATTACCGGTGGGGTGCTTATCTTGCTGGTTTTAGCGATTGTAGCCAGAAGTCGCATTTCATTGAAACGATTAAGTGTTAAGCTTGAAAAATCAGAAATGGAACTTCGCAAAGCCAATGCCGATAAAGACAAGTTTTTCACCATCATTGCCCACGACCTGAAAAGTCCGTTTAATGGGTTCCTCGGAACCACCGATCTGCTGGTCTCCAATTTCGATGAGCTCCCCACAGGCACCATCAAAAAGTTCCTACATGCCATGAAGGATTCGACGTCAAATCTTTATGCCCTGTTAGAAAGCCTGCTGCAATGGGCACAAGTTCAAACGGCAACCATGCAGTACCGGTTTGAGAAAGTTGACGTGCATCAAATTGCAATGAGCGTGACCGATCTGCTGGAGACCAATGCCAACCAAAAAAACATCACCCTGACACGTAAAATACAGGAGGACACTCTAGCCTATGCCGATGAAAAATCAGTAGCAAGTATTCTGAGAAACCTGGTTTCCAATGCGATTAAATACACCAATCCGGAAGGAACGGTACTGGTAGAAACGATAAGAAACGAACACAACATTGAAATTTCGGTTACCGACAACGGCATCGGAATGAGTAAAAAGACCAGCGACAAACTATTCGATATTAGCCAAATGGTGTCGCAACAAGGAACAGAAAACGAACAAGGAACAGGCTTGGGACTGATTCTGACCAAAGAGTTTGTTGAAAAAAACAAGGGGAGAATATGGCTTAAAAGCGAACCTGGCAAAGGCACTAAATTCACCTTTACCTTGCCGGCATTCGATGAACAGAAAAGTAAACCACCCCAATAATCAGGGTACAAGACTTCCAACTATACCTCCCATTACAACCCATTTTCAACAAAATAGAACAAGCTTATTATCTTTGCAGACCAATCCAAGAAATGGACATGAATAAAGAATCAAAAAACACATCAAAGCACACCCGCACATTCTTGCATATTTTTTCGGCAGCGGTTCTATTGCTACTTGCAGCATGCAGTACTCCCAAAAATCAGCTTACCGGATCGTGGACGCAACCAATTCCCGGGCAGGAAACAAAAATGCAAGGATTCAAGCTGGATGCTGACGGAAAAGCTTCATCAATCAACATGAGCACCTTGCAGTACGAAAGCTGGAGCAGTAAAGGCAAGCAGCTTATGCTCACAGGCAAAAGTATTGGCAATGGTCAAACGATTGATTTTACTGATACGCTTCTTATTCAGAAAAAAACAGCCGACTCGCTGATCATCAAACGGGGCAATCTGGAATTGGCCTATGGACGTCAGCGCTAAATTTCACAGCTAATTGTTCAACTCAGGCCATGAGCAGGAAATCGGTGCCTGGCTGATAATGCCTGTTTTTCAGGTAACTCTCAATTTGGTCGCGTGCACCATGATTACCCACCATCGATAGGATAAATTGACGGCCGGGCTCAGGAATATCGACATACGAACGACAGAGTCTCTCTGCTGTTTTATTTGCGTTCAAATCGTAGTAGCCTCTAATCGTCACCCCCTGTTCTTCAAGCAATCGAGCTCGCTGTCGCGATTTCCGTCCGGCTCCCCACACCCATATTTCGAGCTGCGGATGTGTTCGTAAAAACCACCGGGCAAAATAGTACGCTTTGGTTTTGTAGAATGCGTGAGGACTGTATCGCTCATCGGTTCGGGTGAGGCGGGTTTCTGAGTCATGCCACTCGTGCAGCAATTCAGGAAGTTGGTAAAACAGAACACCAGCATCAAGCCAGCGCAGAAACAGCTCATAATCTTCCGGAAAATCACCCTCCCGGTAGGCTCCATATTGCCCAACCAACTCCGCACGAAACATCACGGTAGGTTGAATAATCGGGATTTCAACCAAGCGGTTCTGAAATATTTCATCGGAGGTATGAAACGAGTTGACCCATTTCACAAATCGCTCCAGCCCTTTTGATGGCAGTGGCGACACATGCTTTACCCGGCTGCCCACCAGCCCAAACTGCGGGTGTTGCTGCAAAAAACGGAATTGCTTTTCCAGTCGTTCGGGCAGCGACACATCATCGGCATCCATCCGGGCAATGAACTTACCGCGAGCCTCCTGCATGCCACGGTTCATAGCAAACACCACCCCCTGCTCTTTTTCGTGAAATACTTTAATACGGGAATCCGTAAGCGCCATCTGGCGAGCGATTTCAACACTTCTATCCATCGAATTGTTATCCACCAGCAACAGCTCAAAATCAGTAAACGTTTGACTCAAGATGGATTTGACAGCCCGTTCGAGAGTATTTTCGGCTTGATAAAAAGGAAGGACAACAGAAACAATACTTCGATTCATAAGAAAAAGCTAACTACAGCGTTCGGGTAAGTTCACGGAAAACATGCTCCAGGCCAGCTTGCTTTTCATTCATCGTCAGAATAATCAGCCCCTGATTGACCGCAAAACGAAAAATGGCTGGACGCAAATCCCGATCATCCGAGGCCGTCAGTAGTACTACTTTTTCGGACAGGATTTGCAGCCCCTCAACTCCGGGTAAACTTCTCCAGCTCTCTTGATTAACGGCCGTGGAAAGCTCCACCAACACCTGCTGCCGACTCAACAGCTGCCCCGATCTAACCAGATCAACAGAACCATCGGTGATTAGTTTCCCCCGATTGATGATGATCACCCGATTGCAAATGGCCTCCACCTCCTGCATGATATGGGTGGAAAACAGGACGGTTTTCTCGCGGCTGATGGTACGAATGAGGTTCCGGATTTCATCCAGCTGATTGGGATCCAGCCCCGTGGTTGGCTCATCCAGAATCAACACCGATGGGTCGTGAATCAAGGCTTGTGCCAAGCCCACCCGTTGCCGGTACCCTTTCGATAACTCCCTTATCTTTTTGTGCTGCTCCAAGCCTAAACCAGTCATTTCAATAACATCAGCAATTTTTTGCTGTTTGTTTTGAAGCTGATAAAACCCAGAAGCAAAGTTCAGGAATTCTTTGACATACAAATCGGTGTACAAGGGGTTATGCTCGGGCAAGTAGCCGATGTTTTGCCGCAAGGAATAGTTTTCCGGCGTCATTTTCTCGCCATTCAACAGCACTTCACCCGAATCAGCGGCTAAATAGCCAGTCATAATTTTCATTAAGGTAGACTTTCCCGCACCATTAGGCCCCAAGAAACCAACCAATTCCCCTTCTTCAAACTGAAAACTCACCTCGTCCAGTGCTTTTTGCACCCCGTAAGCTTTAGATATCTTATCAACTTTTATCGGCATTGCATCAAACTTAGTTCTCTCAAAAGTAAGTGATTTCGGGCAAAACAGAAAGTTGATCAAATCACGATTAATTAAGTTTGGGCTAATACCTGACCGCTAAAAAATTCTTTTCTTTCAGCCATTCAAATTCGAGTTATCAAATAGGAAAAAAGGCTTATCTCGATAGCAATAATTCCATTGACACTCAACTAGAAAGCACTCTATCCAAATTCTTTTCATTGAGCGCAGGAATTTCGGCTTGGGGATTTTTTATTTCTTAACTTTAAATTAACTTTGTGGCGCTCAAAAAATGCATGGCTGAAGATGAAAGATCGGAATTTTAATTACATCAAGGATTTAACAAAATACCAACGTCAATCAACGTCAACCGTTCAGATTGGGAAAGTGCCAATGGGAAGTGAGTTTCCAATTCGCATCCAGTCGATGACGGACACGGACTCACGAGATACTGATGCAACTGTTGAACAGCTTATCCAGATCATAAAGGCTGGCGCCGACTATGTTCGGGTAACCGTTAAAGGAATCAACGATGCAGAGAACCTCAAAAACATAAAGAAAGAGCTGGTGGCCCGGGGTTATGAAACACCGCTGATTGCAGATATTCACTTTAACCCACGCCTGGCAGAAGTTGCCGCCAAATACATTTCTAAAATCCGAATCAACCCTGGAAACTTCTATGACAAACGTGCTCGTTTCGAGCACCACCTATACACAGACGCAGAATACAAGGCTGAGCTGAATAAGATTGAAGAACAGTTTATTCCTTTCCTCGAAGTCTTGAAAAAAACCAATACGGCCCTGCGCATCGGAGCCAATCAAGGTTCCTTGTCCGACCGGATCATGAGTCGTTTTGGCGATACGCCAGCGGGAATCTCAGAGTCGGTGATGGAATTTTTGCGTATCTGCAAGAAAGTCAATTACAACAATGTGGTCATCTCCATCAAGTCGAGCAACACCCGCATGATGGTTTACACCGTTCGACTTCTGAATAAAAAAATGCGCCTGGAAGATATGAAGTTTCCACTGCATTTGGGAGTAACCGAAGCCGGCGAAGGTGAAGATGCACGCATCAAGTCTGCCGTAGGAATCGGCGCACTTATGGTTGACGGTATTGGCGATACCATCCGAGTTTCGCTCACCGAATCGCCGGATGCTGAAATTCCGGTAGCACAAAAAATTATCAACCACGTGACGTCCTACCAGGGACACGAGCCAATAAAAGCGCCCCTTTTCGCTCAAACCAATCCGTTTGAATACGAACGACGTTCGGTTCGACCTGTTATGAATATGGGCGACAAACAAGTTCCGGTTGTACTGGCCGACCTGCGCGACCGTAGCATGGCCGAGATTTTACCACTGCGTGGAAAACAAATTCCGGAGTACTTCCTGAAGAATGACGAAGTTTTCGATCTGGAAGGCAACTCCTACCCGATACTCTCCATTGATGAATACCTGTTTGGCGGTTCGCATTGGGGACAAATGAAATTTATCCGAACCAACAAGCCGGAGTTCGATCGCTTCATGGCTGAAAACCCGGAGATCATTACCAAGCTGAAGCAAACACGGAAGACAGTTTTGATACTGGAAAGCTTCAACAAGAACCCTTTGGCCGAATTGCGCGCGTTTTTTATGAATCTGGAAACACACATCTGGAAGGTGCCGGTCATCATTTACCGCAAATACAATGAGCGTAGTCTGGATGATCTTCAAATCAAAGCTTCTGTCGATTTGGGCGGTTTATTGCTCGATGGCTATGGCGATGGTTTATGCATCACTAATAATGGGGACAACATCACCTTTTCAGACCTGAAAAATCTGAGCTTCTCAGTTCTACAGGCTAGCCGTATGCGGGTAACCAAAACCGAGTTTATCTCGTGCCCCGGCTGTGGTCGCACACTTTTCGACCTGCATGAAACCACGAAAAACATCAAGGCGCATTTCAAGCATCTGAGCCACCTTAAAATTGGAGTGATGGGCTGCGTGGTGAATGGTCCCGGCGAAATGGGTGATGTGGATTATGGCTTTGTTGGAGCTGGTCCGGGCAAGGTGAACCTCTATAAAGGGCAAACGCTTAAGAAACGTCATATCCCCTTTGAAAACGCCGTTTATGAGCTTGAAACGCTCATCAGGGATAGTGGGGACTGGAATGATCCTGAAGACAACTAATTCCGTCCAAAAAGCGCATGCAGGCTTTGCTTCATGGTAAAGTGAACGGCATGCATCCCTGCCTTTTGAGCACCAAGGGTATTCTCTTTCGAATCGTCGATAAACAAAGTTTCCTGAGGATTTAAACCGGCATCATTCAGTACGGTCTGAAACGATTCCAGGCTTGGCTTGCGGTGATTGAGCACATGAGAATAGTAATCATTCACAAACAAGTTCGAAATTGGAAAGCCAAATCGTTGCTGAAACATGGCCTGAAAATGATTCAGATGAATGTTGTTAGTATTGGAAAAGAGATAGAGTTTATAAGTCGTCTTCAACTCATGAAGCAAGCTAATCCGATCCTCTGAAAAGTCAATAATCATAGCGCACCACGCCTTATCAATCGCTTCATCAGTTGCAGGCTCCGGCAGTAGTTCCCGAATGCCATCACGAAACTGCTCATCCGTAAGCAGCCCTTTCTCCATGTTCAGAAAAACTTCGTGCTGGTAGCCCCATCCCCCTGAGTCGATTGCATTGATCAATCCCAACGACTCAAACGCGTTGATGGAGCGCTGCGAGTCGATATCCAGCAACACACCACCTAAATCAAAAATAATATTGCTTACATCTTGAGGAATCTTTTTCATGACGGCAAAATTAAGGATTGTTTGTCGAACAGGAAATAGCCAGTCCCGCTTTCTCCCGATTAGTGGATCGAGATAAGCTCCGTTTTCAATTGATTGACTTTCAACAGATACACTCCGGCCTTCAGACCACTCAAGTCCAGCTGGTAGTTTTTACCCTTCAATCCTGATTTTGAAACCAATAGCTGTCCGCTCATAGAAAAAAGCTGTATCATACTCAACGCCTCGCTTGAATCAATATTGACAAACTGCTGTGCCGGATTAGGATAAACCTTTAACTCGGACTGTATTAACGGATCATCAACAGCCGTGCTGGTTGCAGCCTGTAAGCGCAAGTTTTGAATCTGAAGCCGCCCGCTACCCGTTTTTCCAAATATTCCGTAGTTGACATAGATCCTGATCTGGGCAATCTTTCCCAGCAAAAAAGAACCATCGGCTTTGGACGAAAAATGATGATAGTGAAAATGAAAGCTGTCATCCGACCCAAAAGATTCCATCTTAAACAAATCGACCAGTTCCACATTTCCATTGACATCGACCAAATCAAAACGCAGATTGGAGGGAGGATTTGCCGGATCAACTTTCAGGTCTAACGCCAACTCATTGTGGGCTGTCAAGTCAATCAATCCGTTAAAATTATAGGAAAAGTAAGCGTTTTGTGAGGGATCGGCAATATCAAAATCAACAAGCAAGACACCATCTGCTTCCGCTAAAACCAAACTGTTATCAGTGCCTGCATTCGCTTGCCAGAGCAACTCCTGAGCCTCATTAACCGGAGCAACATCAAAACGATCGGAATTGGGCTTGATAAGGTAATCGACATGAAAAACATTCGACACGACCGCATCGCAAGCGGTAGATACTTCCACTTGAATATCGCCAGGAGCATCATTCCATTGTACCGTAATGCTTGAAGTTCCTTCACCACTTAGCAGAGTTACTCCTTCAGGCAACAGCCAATTATACTGTGCTGCCTCAACGGCATCAACAGAATAGCTTACCTCGTCGTTCATCGAATTTAAGTTTGATCCCTGAACAACCGGCTGAGGCAATTTATTGGCATACACCCGGACATAATCAACGGTCATCGTGGCTTCCGTCAGGTTTGGATCGATGCCCTCAGCACCGCCCCAATTCCCCCCAATGGCAATATTGAGTAATAAGTGAAACCGTTTGTCGAATGGCCACTCTTTATAGGTTTTATTTTCATTGTTAAAGGTGAAATACAATTCATCATCCACATACCAGCGCATGGTCTCATCGGTCCACTCCATGGCATAAACATGGAAGTTAGCCATGGCATCGTCAATGGTGATGCTCCCGCCCTTTTGTGTACCAATACCGTGATTATACGCCTCGGTATGGATGGTTCCGTGCACCACGCCCGGATCGTAGCCCACATGCTCCATGATGTCGATTTCACCACTGGCCGGCCAGCCACCATATTCCCAATCGGTTGGTAACATCCATATCGCTGGCCAGGTTCCTTTACCCAATGGCAACTTGGCCCGCACTTCAATCCTACCATAAAGCCAATCACCTTTCCCTTTGGTGATCAATCGGGCTGAAGTCCAATTATTACTAGACTTGATGGCTTTTATGTACAAGTTGCCGTTTTCAACCCAGCTATTGGCGCGAGTGTTGGTATAGGTCTGTAATTCATTGTTGCCCCAGCCTCCACCTCCAGTATCATAGCCCCATCTTTCTTCCGAAGGAGCTCCATCAGTACTGAATTCATCAGACCACACCAGGTTTTCACAATCTTGTTGTGCCTTTAATGGTGTACTCAACCCCAAAAAAAAGAGCAGGAATACAGGAATGAAGTATTTCATGGGATACGTTTTTATTTCTTTTGATACACCCTGACGTAGTCCACCTCCATCGACCTCGGAAAGATATCGGGCGCAATTCCATGGGCTCCTCCCCAGGTACCACCCACAGCCACATTGAGTAAAAGGTGAAAGCGCTTGTCATAGGGCCACTCATTCGGTCCTGTTCCTTCGTTTTTGAAGGTGAAAAAATGCTCTCCATCAACAAAAACCTTGTACTGATCGGGCTCCCACTCCAACTGGTACAGGTGAAACTCATTATAACAGGATGGAACAACGATTGTGTCTGAACGCTGGGTTCCAATCTTATGGTTGTATGCTTGGGTGTGCGCCGTAGCCAGAATGGTGTCGGGCATGTACCCCACATTTTCCATGATATCGATTTCACCACTGGCCGGCCAATTGCCATATTCCCAGTCCGTGGGAAGCATCCAGATTGCCGGCCAAAACCCACGTCCCTCCGGAAGCTTGGCACAAACCTCAATCCTCCCATAAAGCCAGTCACCCTTTCCTTTGGTTATCAGGCGGGCCGAAGTGAATTTGTGCCCCTTATAAATCTCGTTAATAGCGGTAATATGTAACTTCCCGTTCTTTACTTCCGAATTGGCCAATCGCCTCCTGGTGTAATATTGTTCTTCGTCATTTCCCCAGCCCCACTCGTTCCCCTCGGTGTCGTAGCTCCATTTACTCGAATCGGGCAATCCCTCGTAATCAAACTCATCGGACCACACCAGCTCATAGTCCGAATAGGCATCTTCTCTATTCGTTTTTGTGTTTTGACAGGAAATGCTGACGATCACCACAAAAAGTAGAACGATTGTGGATAAATCCGTTCGTTTCATCATCGGTTTTTTGGCTGATTAGTTGATTGAAAATTCAGCATGCAAACCTTCTTTCGAATTGGTTCCCATCCAAACATCGAAATCGCCGGCCTCAACAACATAGTCTTTGCCGTTAAAGAACTCCAGATCTTTCGCCTTCAACACAATGCTTACTTTTTGTGTTTCTCCGGGCTTAAGGGTGATCTTTTTATAACCTTTCAGCTGTTTTACCGGGCGGGTTACACTTCCAAAGCGATCGCGGATATACAGCTGAACCACTTCAGCGGCTTCATATTTTCCGGTATTCTTCAGATCGACAGAAACTTCAATAGCTCCTTCAGCCCCCATGGTGTTAGACGACAATTCCAGATTCGAATAAGCAAACGAGCTATAGCTTAAGCCAAAGCCAAAAGGCAAAAGAGGCTCAAAACCGGCATCCAAGTAATGAGAGGTATTACCCAGTGAATGCTGAGTGGCTTCGGCCGGAATTTTATTTATGTCAGTCCATTGCTCATAGTCTGCCGGACGTCCGGTGTTTTTATGATTGTAATAGATGGGGATTTGGCCGACTGTTTTTGGGAAGGTAACCGGCAATTTCCCGGATGGAACGGTTTCGCCAAACAACATATCAGCAATGGCAGGCCCCCCCATGGTTCCCGGATGCCAAGTGTATAAAACGGCATCGGCCAGCTTCAACTCGCGCTCAATGGTCAACTGGCGTCCGGCCATAATAACCAACACAACAGGTCTCCCAGTCGCTTTAACCGCTTCCAGCAATTCGGTTTGACGGCCTTGCAGATTCAGATTTGCCAAGCTATGGGCTTCGCCCGAAAGGATCGATTCTTCACCAAGAAAGAGTAACACAACATCGGACTTTTCAGCTGCTTCAACGGCTTCCGCGAATCCTTCCGTCGACTTGGTCCGACTAATCTTCAATCCTTTAGCAAAGTTGACTTTAGCATCTCCAAGCTTTTCAGTCAATGCCGTAAGCGGTGTCACCGAGTTTTCTTTTTTACCATCAAACACCCAGGTTCCCATCTGGTCGTGTGGTGAATCGGCCAATGGACCAATTACGGCTACCGAGCTAATTTCGTTAGATAGAGGTAGTATTTCATTTTTATTTTGAAGCAAAACAAAGCTTTCGCTTGCTGCTTGCTGGGCAATTTCTTTGTGTTTCTCGGTCAGAATTGTTTTTTCAGCCAACGCTTCATCCGTATAAGGACGCTCGAACAAGCCCAATTCAAATTTCAAACGCAAGATATTAGTCACATAGCGATCAATGGTCGCCATGTCAATTTTTCCTTCATCCAATAAGGCTTGTACATTTCCAACATAACAGTCGCTGGCCATTTCCATATCAACACCAGCCGTTAACGCTCTTTCTGCGGCTTCTTTCTTATTAGCAGCATAGCCATGAGGAATCATTTCGGCAATGGATGCCCAGTCACTGACCACCATTCCATTGTAACCCCACTCTTGGCGTAAAATCTGCTTCAGCGTAAATTCATTCCCACTGGTGGGAACTCCGTTCAAATCGTTGAAAGCCGACATGAAGGTCGCCACGCCTGCATCGGCAGCAGCTTTAAAAGGAGGTAAATAATCGTTCCGAAGTTGTACTTCCGGAATTAATGTGGTATTGTAATCGCGTCCACCTTCGGCTGCGCCATAGCCAACGAAGTGCTTCGCACAAGCAGCAATGGTTTTCGGATTGCTCAGGTCATCACCTTGAAAACCTTTGACCATAGCCTTGGCCATCACAGACGTAAGGTAAGTGTCTTCGCCACAGCTCTCGGCGATACGCCCCCAGCGAGGGTCGCGCGATACATCAATCATCGGGGCAAAAGTCCAGTGAATTCCTTCGGAGGCTGCCTCTGCCGCAGCTACAGCCATGGCATCTTCTGCCACTTCTGCATTCCAGCTCGCTGCCAGTCCTAATGGAATTGGCATAATCGTTTGATAACCGTGGATCACATCACGGGCAATAATCAGGGGAATGCCCAGTCGGCTTTCTTCAACAGCTACCTTTTGCAAGTCATTAACGGCACTGGCACCTACCAAATTTAAAATAGAACCAACTTTCCCATCTTTAATAGCCTGTTTAGCATTCTCCGGGCCTCCTAACTGTCCGGGGTCAAACTGCGACATCTGTCCCAATTTTTCCTCCAGGGTCATTTTGGAGATCAGTTCCTTTATCCTGCTATCTGTTTGTTCTTTCTTTTCTGCAGAAACTGCTGCACTGGCTCCGGTTAGCAGGAGCAGTCCGATTAAAAATAAGGAGATTGTTTTCATGTTTATAGCGTGTAAGAAACCTAACCTGCCCCAAGAAGGGCAGGCAGGTTCTAATTAAGATTCAAATTGTAATTAGTTGATTTGTGCCGACTTAATCCCCTCGACGTGAGGGCCAGCCAATTCATCAAAATAGAATTCGTGAGTACCTTCTCCGGTTCCTGCATTCAGCATGATCCGAACAATATCATAATAATCGTGGCTATAACGATCGTCAGTCGTAACATCACTTGCCATCAATGGTGCCAATCCCGCATCCCATGATAAATCAGCGGTTGCTGCTCCTGAGAAATCATACTCAGCCACTTCCCAGGTATTGTCATTCTGAATAGTATAAGTAAGCTCCACACCTGTTTGCCAAGCATTTCCGCCCATATCTGTATTTTCCAATTTCAACAGAACCACATCACCGGCATTTCCATAAACCATGATTCTGAAGGTTGAGATTGATCTCAGGTCAAAACGATATCCGGAAGGTAACTTCATATTGGCATTCGCCCATTGGTTATCTGTTTTGGAATACATCGCAACACTGGCACTTCGGTTTGGATAAATACGCTCAGGATTCGCCATGCTAACCACTGAGCAATCTTCGCCAACTACCGGAGCCATAGCCACTTCGCTGAAGTCATTGTACATCACCATTTCATCCAATAAGAATGGGACATAATCCGGATGATTTGCATTAACAGTAACGGTTTCAGAAAGAGTCAAGTCTCCAATCGATGTGCTTACAACTGCACTGATCATGAACGTTCCGGCACGCATGTAAGTATGCGAAACCACATCAGTATAACTATCAGCCACCAAAGTCTCGCCATCTCCAAAGTCGAAAGTCACCCCACTGATCGCTTGTCCTGCAGGAATATCCAAATTAGTCAACGAAGCCTCATAGGTATTAACCTCAGTTGCAGAAATATCAGTTACCAAAATCTCGGCAGTAATCGAAGGTTTCACATAACCTTTTGGAATAAACTGGTAATGCCATGCATTGCCATCGCCTCCTAAAGCAACAAGCTCCATCAGGTTTTCCTCCAGCTTCAAGATTTCATATGACCCATTCGCAGCATCCACATCGAAAATTGGGAACATCCGGCTTGTACCCGAGAGGGTCAGGAATGATTTTCCATCCCGATCTTCAATAAACCAGCTTCCCAGAGCTGGTGTGAAGTCAACAACATAATCGGTATCATCCTCATAGCCATTGGAGTACCCAGGACTATTCGCAATAAAATCTTTCACATAACTCTTACCATTATTGGTTAGCGTAGCTGCAAATCCGGTAATGCTAAAATTGATTTCATCATCGTACAACTCACCAACACCCTGCTTTGCCAATGGCGGAGCACTCCAATATCCCAGACCAACAGTTCCAGGAGCTCCAACTCCCAGGTGCCCCTGAGCTAAACTATCCAACACCCAGGTTTTTCCATCCAGGTCATCAACGCCACCACTCAGGAAAATAAACTTTTCGCTGGTAAAAATAGAGTAGTCCGTTTCTTCCTGAACAATCTGAGTAACGACTTTCTGAGTAAATGCTCCCGTATTGGTTGTAATGGTAAGCGTCACATCGTAAGTACCTGGAAGCGGGTAATAAGCCACAACTTCTTTTCCTTCAGCAACACTCCCATTTCCTAAATCCCATTTTATCAGATGAATACCAGAAACGCCAGCATTGCTAACCATTTCGAAATGGTACGCATCACTTCCCTGGCTGACATTTGCCGTTACCTCTTCCTCTGAAGGAGGATAACTTTCTCTGGCATCGCCCGAGTCAAATTCTTGCGGTTCGCAAGCGGTGAATAGCATTGCCAACATGGACATTAGCAAGCCTATTTTAAATATATTTTTCATAGTTTTTTCGATTTTAACAATTAATAACCATCATTTTGAACCAGCTTGAATTCCCCTTCCGTTTTATCGATTTCTGACTGAGGAATCGGCAGGTACTTTTTACTAGGTGCCCACGTACGGTTGGAAGAATATTCAGGAAGGTTCTCCGTTAAGGTACTACCTTCACCCCAGCGAACCAGATCCCAGAAGCGCATGCCTTCACCCAGAAACTCACGACGCCTTTCAAGCTTAACTAATTCCGCACTTGGTGCTGCAGGATCCAAACCAGCCCGATCTCTGATTTCATTGATAGCCACTTCGGCCGTCAACTGTCCCACAGGAGCCACGCCATGAATAACGATTAATTCAGCGGCATTCAGCAAGACCTCAGCATAACGGAAGATCCGCAGGTTGTTTTCGTAGTTCAGGTCAACATCGCCCGGTGGCTCATTATAGCCTTTGCGAGCAGCATATTTGGCCATAAAATAACCGGTATTCTGAAAACGTGCCGTATAAGCTCCATCAGCGAAATGGTTGATGGAAGCATTCAGTCGCTCATCGCCATCTTCAAAAATATCAACTAGTTCAGGACGTACGGGCCCGAAACCCCAGCCACCCTGGTAAACCGACAAGCCACTTAGCTGGTCTGCTCCACTCAATCCGTTAGGAGAGATAAAAGCGGGTAAATTGGTTCCAAAGCCAGTCCAACCATCATCCCAGGTTTTTCCGCCATATTCGCCAGGAAGGTGATTCGTCTCGAAAATAGATTCAGCACCAAACTCACCTTCACGAGTCCAGATCGATGCGAAGTCAACCAAGCTGTAGGCGCCACTTTCATAGATTTCGTTCATGTCGGCTAATACTTCAGCGTACTTTGACTCATCGTTTTGATACATCACTACGCGGGCTTTCAGCAGCATAGCAGCAGCTTTAGTTGCCCGGCCTTCTTTAGCACCTGTAACACCCATGGGCAGCTTGTCACCGTCCAACGCGAAGTTGATATCTTCAATAATCTCGGCGTAAATTTCATCAGCCGTATATTGACGTGCAAAATAAGGTTCTTCCAGATCTTCTTCGAAATAAGGAATATTACCCCAGAATTTCCACAACCAATGCATGTAATAGGCACGTAAGAAATGCGCTTCGGCATTGTATTGAGCCAGGCGGGTTTCATCAACGCCTACTGCATTCTCGCAGGCCGAAATGGCATTATTACAACGAGCTAGCGCGTTATAGTAAATCGTCCAAAGGCCTTCGGGTAATTCGTCCGGAGTAGCATCCAGCTGCGACAAGCGATACAATTGTCCCTGGTCACCAGCGTCACCACCACCTTTAAAGATATCATCCGAGCGAAGGTCAGACATCAAAACGACACTATTGTAGTTTTGGTTTGCATAACTATCGAACAGCAGAACTTGATAGCAGGAACCTAAGTTTGATAAAATAGCTCCTTCCGTTGCCGTCCCCCCTGATTCCTGCGAAGCAGTAGGATAGTTTGTAAGGAAGTCATCCGTACACGATGTAAATCCTAATATGGCAATAAAAACTATTGCTTTAATATATTTATTCATAACTTCTTCTGTTTTTATTGATTAGAAAGTAATATTAGCTCCAATGTTAATTGTTCTTGATTGAGGATAGATTCCCCGGTCAATACCAATTGTTGTATAGCCACCAGATGCAACCTCCGGATCGAAACCATCGTAATCCGTAATCGTCAAAAGGTTCTCCGCTGAAACAAATACACGCAGGCGTGAGATCGATGCTTTTTGCAATAATGCCGTTGGCAAAGAGTAACCAAGTTGAATATTTTTCAGACGTGCATAAGAACCATTTTTGACGTATAAATCAGATGAACGCCAGTTCCGGTTGTTATTCAGATTGGTCATGCGAGGAATAGAATTGGAAGTTCCTTCGCCAGTCCAACGATCCAGGATCCAGCTTGGACGATTCATGGCAGGAATATCGCCACGCTGCGAGAAATCAAAGATATCATTGCCTAAAGAACCTTGCCAGAACATATTGAAGTCAAACTGCTTCCACTCGGCACCAACGGTAAAACCATAGGTCCAGTCAGGCATTCCTTTACCAATCTTAGTTTTATCATCATCTGTAATACTTTCATCACCATTCAAATCAACAAAGCGAACATCGCCAGGCTTGGCATTCTCACCATACAAACTGTTGTAGGCATCCGCTTCCGCCTGATTTTGAAAAAGACCATCGGTTTGGTAACCATAGAAGTATGGAAAAACCTCGCCATTCATCCCTTTCACATAACTTCCAACACCCGAAGCTCCGGCATTTTCGTAGATCGCTTCACCTGAATCATTCCCCATATTAATGAGTTTATTCTTCAGATAAGTGGCGTTAGCCGAAATGTTATAGCTGAAGTCGCCTTGGCTTCCACGATACCCTAGTTCGAACTCCAGGCCACTGTTCTCCATATCTCCAGCATTAGCAATAGGAGCACCTTTCCCTACATAACCAGGAATTGGTTGATCAATTAACATCCCATTGGTTGTCTTTTTGAAATAGTCAAACCCAAAGGATAAGGCACTGTTAAAAAACCGGGTATCGAAACCAATATCAATTTGTTCTGATTCTTCCCATTTCACATTGGCGTTGGCCAATTTTGAAGGACTACTACCGTACTGCATGTACATGTCATCATCCGTTCCAAAGTAGTAGTTTTGATTGCCATCCATCAAACTAGTATAAGCGAAGTTACCAATCCGGTTGTTTCCGTTGGTACCCCAACTTGCTCTAATTTTCAAGTAGTTGAACCACTCTGGCACATTTTCCATAAATGCTTCGTTGGTAACGTTCCAGCCCACAGAGAATGAAGGGAAAATAGCCCATTTATTATCGGGTCCGAATGAAGAAGAACCATCGCGGCGAATAGTCGCCTGTAAGATATATTTCTCATCGTAGTTATAATCTAAACGACCAAAGTACGAAGCCAGTGTTTCGTTAGAGAAACCATCTGTTCCGCCACTTACGCGTCCTTCAGTTGGAGGAGCAATGGCATAGTCAATGTTCGCTTTGCGTGGATCGTTTTCCAACAAATCGTAGTCATCACCATACAAGTGACGAACCGTATATTCCTGAGCCGACTGTCCGAGCAGTACCGTAAAGTTGTGCTTCTCATCGACTATCTTATTATAGGTCAGCGTATTTTCAAGCTGCCACGCAAAACCACGATGCATGTTTGAATAGACATGGCTTTGTGTCAGGTCTTTTCCCTGCGTTGCCAAGAAATGCTCAAACTCGTAACCATCAGCTCCCCAGAAAGCCAGGTCAACGCCGTAGCTTGATTTAAGCTTCAAACCCTCAACCACATTGATTTCTCCCCAGAAAGAAGAAACGAATTTATCTTCGTTATCTTGAGCTCCGGTAGGTGCATTCAACATAGCTACCGGGTTGGCAATTTCCTGAAAGCCTGCCGGTGGAATCGAAAATACATTCCCGTTTTTATCGGTCACCGCATTGGGATGAGCAGCCAAAACAGCATCAGGATCTTCAGCATAAACAGGAACAAGCGGATTGAACGTGAGGGCACTTCCTAAAATAGAGCCATACTCGGAGTTGGTTTCAATTCCGCTGGATAAAACACGAGAGTAACCGGCATTCACGCCGACCTTAATATTATTCAGGAAGGAACGGTCAGCTTCAAAAACATTGTATGTGGTATTCGAGCGAATACTATAACGTTCATAGTTTGAACGATCAAAATTACCCCCTACAATACCCTCTTGATTAAGATACCCAAAAGACAGGAAGTAAGTAATATCATCACTACCTCCATTAATGCTGATTTGGTGCGATTGCACCGGAGCATCATAATTAAACGTTTCATCCTGCCAATCGGTTCCGACGCCCGCGTTGGCCACTTGATCAGCTGAGTAACGAGCCCCTCTATTGTCATTCAACTCCGCCTCGTTCATAATCATCATGTACTCTTTGGCGTTCAGGACTGATTTCTTTTTCCAAGGATTTTGCAACCCATAAGAAAAGTCATAGTTAATAGACGCTTTACCCGATTTACCTTTTTTTGTTGTTACCAAAATAACACCATTGGCAGCTCTTGCTCCATATACCGCTGCAGATGCAGCATCTTTCAGCACTTCAACAGATTCGATATCAGATGGATTTAAGTAGCTGATACCACCACCGACAGCCATTCCGTCAACAATATAGAGTGGTTCACTATTGTTAATGGTACCAATACCACGAATCCTGACTTTCGAGTCAGAACCCGGTTGACCGGAACTCTGTGTAATTTGAACTCCGGAAACACGTCCTTTCATAACATCTTCAATACGAGTTGGGGTTGAATTTTCCAACTCTTCAGAAGACACACTACTAATAGCTGCCGTTACAACGCTTTTCTTTTGCACGCCATAACCAACCACAACCACCTCATCGAGGTCCGTATAGTCTTCTGATAGCACAACATTAATAATAGACCTTCCGTCTACAGCTAACGTTTGGTTTTTCATACCGATGTATGAAAACTCCAACGTTGCAGAGGCTGGAACCTCAAGCGCATAATTACCATCAAAATCGGTAATTGTACCCGTGGTCGTTCCCTGGATAACTACAGACACCCCTGGTAGAGGGAGTCCATCTTCTTTAGCAGTTACATTACCCGTAACGGATATTTCCTGGGCAAGTAAACTCAAGCTAAAGAAAGAACAGAATAAAATAAACAAGATTCGTTTCATGCGTTAAGTTTTTAAATAGCAAATAATTTTCTTCACTTAAAAATTTCAAGTCTGTAAGCGAAAATGGAACTAACAAACCATACTTTAAAATTTAAACCTACTTCATTAATGCTACAACTATATTATCCGCACCCCTACAGAAACACATCATGTGTAAATTTCACATACTGTATATCAGTCATTTAACAAAGATTAACGATTGATTTTGCATACATCGTCATGAAATATGCTCTACAACAGAAGTTTAAATACTTGAGATAAAAGCGCTCAAATTGGTATCGCGATCCAATTCTAATTTTTTGCGAAGTCGGTACCGGCTGATTTCAACACCGCGCGCGCTTATGTTTTGAAGTGTGGCAATTTCTTTGGTTGAAATATTCATTTTAATGTAGGCACAAAGCTTTTGCTCCCGTGGTGTTAGCGTCGGGAATTTTTCGGTTAATCGCTTAAAGAAATCCTCGTGTACTTCATCAAAATAGGTTTCAAAAAGCTCTTGTTGCTTTTTGTCATCGAACTCCCGATCAATCCGACTGATAATCAGACTTATCTTTGATTTGGCTGTACTATCAACAACCAAGGTCTGCAAATTCTTGAGCTCTGTTTTGAGCTTGCCCATAAATTTATTTTTCTGAACCAGGCTCATCGTTTGGTTAGCCAGTTCTTTATCCAGGTGAATCATTTTACCCCGAAGTTTCTCATTCCTCAACTTGACGATCTCCCGCTCAGAAACCAGCACATCTCTCTGATACTGATGAATCCGCTTCCGATATTCCTGCAGATTTTTGAGCCGCTCTCTTCGCTTGGAGACCTGCATTCGATAATAAACCCACCAAATAAGCAGGGCAATCAGGAACAAACCACAGAGGGTATAAATGAGCCAGGCCAAGGTTGAACGATACCAGGGTGGCCTGATGACAAAAGCAAAACTAGCAGCCTCAGTCTCATTTTTAAAAGGATCGACTGTTTTAACCTTAAAAACATAGTCTCCTTCCCGCAAATTCATAAACTCGCAAGCGGCTTCCTCCGACCATTCGGACCATTCGGTACTGTAATTCTCCAAAAAATAGCTAAACACAATCCGATTCAAGTTCTTATAATCGGGACTGGAATAGACAAATCTCAGATTATTTCCCCTATGTTTAAAAGTCAGGGAATCCTTCGGAAAGTCATCGGACAAAGAACTGGGATAAAAGCTTTTTTCATTCTGCAAGTTTACTACCTCTCGAATATAAACATGTTCCTGCCGATCCTGGTTAGCCTGAAAGCTAGGGGAATAATGAGCCAATCCGTCTTCCAACGAGATGAACGTGTTTTGCACATCGACAATATTGATATGCTGAAACCCTGAGATGATCCGCCCGGCTAACTTTTCAAATGGCCCTACCACCTTCGTGTAGCTTCCATCCTCCAGAAATCGCAATACACCAGGAACATTTCTGCTTATAAACCAGAGATTACTATACTGATCTTCCTTGATGTATTCAACGTTGCTTTGATCACCAAACAAATCGTTATAATAAGTTGACCGCTCAAAATGATTCACTGCCTCATCATAAGTATAAATTCCATTAGGTGAGGTAAAAATGATGTCACCTTTAACCGTCATTAAATTGATGTAGATGTCAGAAGGAAGTCCATCGTTGGAATTGTAAAAATCGTAATACACAACTCGGTCCAGGCTTTCATTCAACCGCATCCGGAACACGCCCTTGTAGCCATGGCTCATCCAGATGTCGCCCTTTTCGTCCTGTGCCATCAATTTGGATGATTCTGAAAAACCTGCTATTTGTGTCACAAACTCCCAGGATTGTCCATCAGCTGTTTTCCTGAAAAGAGTTAGTCCGCTATAGTTCCCTCCAAGCAAATAATCATCGCTCTGCATCAGTTCGATGAAGATCCATGCTCCCCGAACATCAGAAATCAAGCTTGCCGTTTCATTTTCGATCACATAAGCACCATTGTCGTGTCCGCACAAAACAACATCATTGTGAACACCCAGATACCACACCTGCCCAATGGTTTTAGGAATCAATCGAAAGCCCGCAGCATCGATATTCACATCATCGGGCCAGTCTTTTACATATAAGCCATGATTGGTGCCTACATACAATTTTCCATCATACACCAAAGAGGTATAGGTGGCACCCAAACCTTCCGGGTCGAACATAAACGTGAGCGGCGATCCAACATCGATATAATCGACACCGTTATCCAGCCCTAACCATAAATTATCTTCCTGATCGGTCCCAATACTTAGGATCGTATTATTCTGCAAGCCCTTTTTCTTATTCACATGCTGAATAATCTCACCTCCCTCATCGGTTATCAGCAAGCCACCCTGAATCGTCCCAAAAGCATAATAAGCGCCCTTGAACTTACTGGCCGAAAAAATCTGATTCTCCTTCAGAAAGTCGTTGGCCAATCCGTTCCACGGCGTCAGCTCCTCCCCATCATAAGTATATACTCCATTGTTAGCCGTACCAATCAACACCCGATTATTGTAAACCGGAAGAATTGTCCAAATCTCCTTATCTTTAAGCTCTTCCAGCCCTTCAAGTTCAAAAAAATGCCCCTGCCGGTATTCCCGTAAACCGGCCACTTCATCCTGCACCCATAGATGTCCATTAATATAAAAAGAAAATCGCACCCGATCCGTTAAAGGAACGCTTACCACCCTGCCCTCCCGGTAAATAAACAAATGGGTATAAGACTGAAAAACCACGCCAAAGCTCGTCAAGTGAATCCGCCAGACCTCCTCAAAGTTGCGTTCTTGAATTGGCACCTGATCCAACAACGAATAGTATTCCAATTTCCCATCAGGCCCCGGCTCCATATAGCCAAAATCATTCTGTTGCCCTACATAAATTCGGCCACTCTCATCAACCTTTAGCGACCTGACAATGGACCGATTGGGCAAACCATAAAGCTGCCAGTGATTTCCATCAAATTCAAGTACGCCGTCATTATTGGCAAAATACATGAAATTGCTACTGCTCGAAGCGATATCCCAATTTTGAGCGCTCCCCTTATATTCCTGCTTCTGAAAATGCTGAATATCGGGAACGCCTATATCTTTCAATTGAGCATACGACAGGCTACTTATCGTAAGAACAACTCCAAGAATAGCATATCGTAGGTGAGACATGTGCATAAAACAAATATAGCTAAAATCAATTTTTTACCTATCCTTATCGTCTAAAATCCTGATAGAGCCTTATTTTTGTCCAAACATTGAAAAGACACAACGATGAAAACCGGACTTATTGGCGCTATGCGGGAAGAAATCCTGCTTTTAAAAAAAGACATCCAGCATTCAAAAACCGAACAATTTGGATCACGCGAGTTCTACTCGGGAACCCTAAATGACCACGAGCTTGTGATGTGTCTCTCGGGCTGGGGAAAAGTAGCCGCGGCCTCTACAGCCACAACGCTGATCAATCACTATCAGGTAGATCAGCTGGTGTTTATTGGCCTGGCAGGTTCGGTTCAGCCGCACCTCAACATCGGCGATATTGTGGTGGGCAACCAGCTCATTCAGCACGATGTGGACTTATCGCGATTGGAGGGATTTCCAAAGGTCGAATCACCCTTTTGGAAAACCTTTGAGTTTAACGTATTCCCAGACTCAGGAAAAAAAGCACTTTCCGCGGTTGATAATTTCATTCTCAATTTGAAAAACAGACAGTATCCCCATATCAATTCGGATTATGCCCCACAAGTTCATGTTGGAGCTATTGGTACCGGCGATCAGTTTATTGCTTCAAAAGAAGGAAAAGTACGCATAAACGAGCGTTTCCCTCAAATACTATGTACCGAAATGGAAGGTGCAGCCATCGCTCAGGTTAGCGCCGACTACCAGCTTCCATGCACAGTCATCCGGGTTATTTCAGACAATGCCGATGAAGAGGCGCACCACTCATTCTCCAAATTTTTGTTTGAAGACATCAGTCAAATTTCGATAGAAATAGCCAAGCTGCTTCTATCCTAGCACCTGACTCAAAAATACCGACGAAAAACATCCGAAAACGAACTTACTAAGAAAGAGCGCATAAAGGCAATCAAGGCAAAAACAACAGCAAATTACGGGTTCTCCACACAAAGAATGGCACAGTAATTGTAAATAGTCAGCCAGCCAGAAAACAACATATACGCCACTTAGCAGTGGAAACAATTAGACAAAAACAATTTAGTTTAGACTAGAAACAAAAAATCTCCAAAGTAACGTGCTTTGGAGATTTTCGTTTTTTAGGCCTCGATGGCACTCAAGAAAGACACAATGGCTTAGTTGAACGCCGCATCCAGGGTTTGTATTTTAAACACTTCTTTCAGCTGATCTTCTGCAATACTTGTACTCAAGGTTATTTCAGCGGTCTCTCCCGGCAATAAGTCGAAGTAATTATCTGAAAAGAATCCCTCTTCATCACCAATAGTCATGAATAGGTTTTTAGCCAGCTGATCGGTTTTAATCGTAATGCGGTAACCGCCTTCTGAAGAAGCAATTTCGTAATTAAGCTCAGGTGTCGGCAGCTTCATTTCCTTTACCGGTCGAAAGTAAAATACGTTTTTAGCAATAACCTTTCCCCCTTCAAGTACTTCGGCAACCAGCACCTGCTGGTAACTATCTTTGCCTCTTAAAAAGTCATACCGGTTGACATCGAAATAGGAAGCGCTGGAATTGGCAGGAACATCGGCCAATACGGACTTTTCCCAAGCCACTTCACCATCAAAATTAACCATGCGTAAATTTAGTTGCGCATTGATTTCACGAAGCTCATCATTAACAATACCCACTTTGAGGAAGTTCCCATCAATATATGGAGAAACCAAGACTGGCTCGAAACCTTTTTTCACATAGTATTGAAGCGCTTTCCAGCGTTGATAATAGTCGGTTGAACTCCAGGAAGCCACCGGCCAGCAGTCGTTGATTTGCCAATACAAACTTCCCATACAGAAAGGCATCGCCCGGCGGTGTCCTTCCAACGCAAATTTAATTCCTTCGGCCTGCAACACATGATTGACATACAGGAACGACTCAAAATCTTTGGGTTGATCGTAATCAAGCAACATGTAATATTCAATGGTTTTGTTCCCGATTGACGAACGTTGATGTGAATTCATAACTTCGGAAACAATGTCATAATCCTCTGGCAAAGCGTATTGTTTCACACTTTTAAACTCAGGGAAAGACTGAAAGCCGTATTCGCTCATGAAACGAGCCATGTGTGTAGCATAAGTCTGAAATGGCTCTTTTCCCCACCAAACGCCCCAATAGTGCTCATCGCCATTCACCAGGTCCGCTTTAATTCCTGTTCCTGAAGACGGACTAGAAGCCCAGTACGAACGGGAAGGATCATATGATTCAACAGCATCGGGCAATATCTTGTGGAAGATATCCTCATAGGCTTTCCACATTTTATCTGCGTTTTCTTGGTTCTTCGCTTCTTCGTTGCGCTTCCATCCCCAGCCCAACCACGCAACAAGTATTTCGTTATTACCACACCACATGGCAATACTTGGGTGGTTACGCAACCGCTTAATGTTGTCAATCGCTTCTTCTTTTACATTATTCAAGAAAGCCTCATCTCCCGGATACATGGAACAGGCAAACATAAAATCTTGCCAGACCAAAATACCGGCTTCGTCACACAAATCGTAAAAAATATCATTTTCATAAATACCACCACCCCAAACACGCAACATGTTCATGTTCGAATTTTTGGTTGTATTAACCACTTTTCTATACTGCTCATCGCTTACGCGGGAAACAAAAACATCATTAGGGATGTAGTTCGCCCCTTTCATAAAAACGGGGACTCCATTTAATTTGAAATAGAATGATGTTCCATCGTCATCTTTTTCGCGCACCAACTCCAACGTGCGGATGCCAATACGGTCCTCCTTTTGGGTAGTCCGCTCATTAACGCTCAGATTGGCTGTAATTGTATAAAGAGGTTGTTCGCCCAAGCCATTGGTCCACCATAATTTGGGGTTTTCAATATCAAAATCAAGCGAATAAGTATGTAAGCCCTTTTTTAGGTTGATAACCGTTGATCCGGCTTTCTGTCCATTCACCTCAATACGATAGGTTGCTGGTTTTTCTGTTTCAGATTCAACCTCTATTATAGCAGAAAATGTGGCCAACTCATCCTGAACCTCATGCTGGACAACCTGCAGGTTTTCAATTCGCGATTCATCCCAAGCTTTCAAGTGCACCGGGCGCCAAATGCCACTGGGCACCAAGCGTGGGCCCCAGTCCCAGCCAAAATGATAAGGAGCTTTACGGCAATAGGCACTCACCTTCTTGCCTTCCTCAACCTCTCCGAGCGTGGCAAGGTCGTTGTCTGAAACCATGACAACGAAGCCATTGGCATCGTATTTTTTTATTCCTTCTTTAATAGGTGAACGAAAAGTTATGAGCAGCGTATTTTCACCTTCTTTTAGATAGGGCTTAATGTCGACCAAATACTCCCGGAACATATTATCCGTTGCGATCACTTTTTGATCATTAACAAATACATCGGCAAAAGTATCCAAACCTTTAAAGTCAAGGGCAACGCGGTCTCTTTTCAAAAGAGGCTTCTCAACCATAAAAGAGGTTCTATAATCCCAATCCAGCTTATCAATCCACTGCATATCCCGCTCATTCAATCGATAAAACGGATCTTCAATTTTCCCGTTTGCCAGTAGGTCAGTATGTACACTCCCAGGCACCGTGGCTGGCAGCCATTCATTTTTTCCGTGTTCCGAAAATTGCCATCCTTCATTTATTACGATCGAATTCATAAGCGCAGGGTCTTTAGGTTGACAGGCAAGCAGCAACAAGCCCGACAAGCCGAATAACAAGGATAGATACCTTTTCATGTGATGATAATCTTTAATTTGTAGCTCCAAAATTGGTGAATGAATGCTAGAATAACAAACAAAAAATCCGAAGGAAAATTGCCTTCGGATTTTAATTTTAGTTGCTCTACTAAACTTTCGGTAAAGTCCAGGGACTTCGGTAGGTCGGCACCAGGTGCTCATTGGCTTCCGGATCATCGATGAACAAGCTTTTTTCGCTGTCCCAATACAAGCGTCGTCCGGTTTTCAGGGCAATATTCCCCAAATGAGCGACACGCGCGGTGTTCGCGGCAATTTCAATACTGCAATTCAAATCGCGCCGGCGATTACGAACGCCATCCAAAAAGTCAGCCATATGCAAGTCGAGTCCTTTGCCTACTCCTTTTTGCAGCTCCACACGCTCAACCAGGTCCTTGTCGTTCTTGCGTTCAGGAATCACTTCCCAGCCTTCGCGGTCAACCACCAGCGTGCCGTTGTTTCCCACGAAGCCCACGCCATGATTACGGCCAAAATGGCCTCCATCAATTCCCGTTCCATGATCCCAAAGCATGGTAAACCCATCAAATTCATAAATCGCCTGCAGGGTGTCGGGCGTTTCAGCGGCATCATCGGGATACGCAAACTTGCCCCCCATGGCCATCACCGATTTTGGCGCTTTGGCCTGCATACCAAATAAGCCATAATCAATGATGTGAACCCCCCAGTCCGTCATCAATCCACCGGCATAATCCCAAAACCAACGGAAGTTAAAATGAAAACGATTGGGATTGAACGGGCGCTTTTCAGCTGGTCCGAGCCAGAAATCATAGTCTACTCCTTCGGGAGCTTCGCGATCGGGTTTCACTGGAACAGGCTCCATCCAACCTTGGTAAGCCCAGGTGCGCACCGTGCGGATTTTGCCCAGCTTGCCGGAATAAACATACTCGACGGCATCGCGCCAGTGCGGGTCGCTACGCTGCCACTGACCTACCTGAACCACTGTGTTGTATTTATTGGCTGTGGCTTCCATGATGTTGATTTCCTCGATGGAGTTCCCCAGCGGCTTTTCGCAATAAATGTCCTTGCCGGCCTGGCACGCCTCAACAAAAGGCAGGCAATGCCAGTGATCCGGTGTTCCGATTATAACCACATCCACTTCCGGGTCAGCAATCAACTGGCGGTAGTCGTTATATGCCTTGGGTTTCTTTCCTTGCAATTTCTCGGTGTCAGTCAGGCGGGCATCCAGCACCCGCTGATCGACATCGCAAATGGCGACACACTCAGTATTGGGCTGCCCCAAAAAGGCCCGCAAATCGGCAAAGCCCATTCCTTTCGCACCAATCAGTCCGCACCGAATTACTTTTTCGGGCGAGCAGGCGCTCATCGCTGCTGGCATCGAAGCAGCTAAGCCCACCGCTGCCGTTGCTGCAGTGGTCTTCTTGATAAATGATCTTCTACTAGTCATTCGTTCGATTATTAATTATTCCTTCTGCATCGCATCATCAAACGCAATATCCGAAGGAGCAAAATCACTGTAACGCACAAACTCGCAGGACTCAGCAGCGCCGGCTTCGCGGTCCATACCACTGTCTTCCCACTCAATGGATAGTGGGCCTGCATACTGAATGTCATTCAAAGCTCGGATGATGTTTTCAAAGTCGATTTTCCCTCGGCCTACACTTCTGAAATCCCAATAACGACGATGATCTCCAAAAGGCACATGACCGCCAAACACGCCAACAGTGGTTGGCACATCACTCCAATGCACGTCTTTCATATGCACATGAAAGATACGATCGGCAAAGTCATAGATAAAGCGAACGTAATCGACATGCTGATAGCCCAAGTGGCTAGGATCGTAATTGAAACCAAAAGCCGGATGATAATCCAGTGCTTTCAAGGCCCGTTTGGCCGATTCAATGTCAAAAGCAATTTCCGTTGGATGAACTTCCAAGGCGAACTTCACCCCCATCTTTTGGTATTCATCCAGAATGGGTTTCCAACGCTTGGCAAAATCTTCATAGCCTTTGTCGATCATTTCCTGCGACATCGGTGGGAAAGCGTATAACAAATGCCAGATAGAACTGCCGGTAAAGCCAACGACCGTATCCAGCCCCAGTCTCTTGGCCACGTGCCCGGTTTTAATCAATTCCTGTGCAGCACGCTGGCGAACCCCTTCCGGGTCGCCATCACCCCAAATGTAATCGGGTAAAACGTTTTTATGCCGTTCATCGATATTGTCGCAAACACATTGTCCAACCAAGTGATTGGATATCGCAAATAGCTGCAAATCATACTTTTTCAATAAGGCTTTTCGTTCGTCGCAATAGTTCTGATCGGCTTTATCAATTTCCATGTGATCGCCCCAACAGCAAATCTCCAGGCCATCGTAGCCAAAATCTTTGGCTTTCTGACACATGGTTTCAAATGGTAAATCAGCCCATTGCCCCGTAAATAGTGTTACTGGTCTGCCCATAGTTTTATCTTTTTTAGTGGTTATTCTGATTTGATGATTCGTCTTCGGTTCATCTCCTTAGTCATTGGCTGAAGCACGATACGTGAGCTCCGATACCAACAATTGATAACTGACGACCGACGACCGAGAACTTACTCTTCGAACTTCACCCATTTCACCGAGTCGTTGTAGCCGGCCTCAACAACCGTATCGATAAAGCGCATACCTCGAACCCCATCTTTAATACCAGGGAAGTCGAGCATGGCTTCGGTGGGTTGCTCGCCATTCATTTTGGCTCTAACAGTCAAGGAGAAGTTTCGGTAAATATTGGCAAAAGCCTCGAGATACCCCTCCGGATGACCGCCAGGTGTTCGAGTGTTATGCTGAGCGGTATCGCCCATTTGTCCCGTTCCTACCCGTACCATCTCCGTCGGACGATCGGCCCACTTCATCCAAAGGGTGTTGGGTTCGTGCTGATTCCACTCCAGTCCGCCTTTGTCGCCATACATCCGTATTTTCAGCGCGTTTTCTTCGCCGGCAGCAATTTGTGTGGCCATCAAAACACCACGCGCCCCATTGTCAAAACGCAGGAAAGCGGCACCATCATCGTCAAGCAAACGTCCGGGCACAAAAACATTGAGTTCAGCACACAATTCAGTAACCTTTAATCCAGAGATGTATTCGGCCAATTGATGAGCATGCGTTCCGATATCGCCCATGCAACCCGCTTTACCCGATCGTTTGGGGTCGGTACGCCAACTGGCTTGCTGATTACCAGTATCCTCCAACTTGGATGCCAACCATCCTTGTGGGTATTCGACATAAATGCGCTTAATTTCACCCAGTTCGCCACGGGCTACCCGCTCTTTAGCGTCTTTTACAGCTGGATAGCCGGAATAGGTATGTGTCAGGGCCAAGGTCAGGTCCGTTTCGTCCAGTTTAGCCTGAAGGGCAAGCGCTTCGTCAAGCGTAAAAGTAATGGGCTTATCAATCACCACATGAAACCCATTCTCCAGAGCCATCATGGCAGGGGCAAAATGAACAAAGTTTGGTGTGACAATCGTCACAAAATCCATTCGTTCACCCTCGGGCAGTTTGGCTTCACTTTCAAACATTTCCTGATAGGTTGCATACACCCGGTTTTCCGGTAAAAAATAAGATTGACCCGACGCTTTTGAGATGTCAGGATTGACACTGAAACAACCGCAGACCAATTCAATCTGGTTATCCATAAAAGCGGCAAGACGGTGAACAGCACCAATGAAGGCATCTGAGCCTCCACCAACCATTCCCATTCGAAGTTTACGATTCATAGTAATTGGTTTATTAGATTTTAGTACGTAATTTCCCAAAGTTATAAAACTTAATCCGAATGCTGAAGATTTTTCAGCTCAAAAAATAGACCAGACCAGAATGGATGGACATCGATTGATCAGTCATCTGAAAAAGAAGTAAGCACAAAACAAACTAAGCATCACCATTAATTATGTCTGACTAGGGAGCAAAATCATGCATCCAACCAATAATCTACTTGTAATCTCGATTGAATAAACTTATTTTTGATATCTCACTAAACCAATAACAACAATGAAACGACGCAACTTCATCAGGAATACTGCCCTCAGTAGTTTTGTAGCCACAGGTCTAGCCTCCGGCCTTTCGGCCTCCGCATCAACAAAAAAGGAATCAAACACAGCTCAGTTTAAACTGAAATATGCTCCCGGATTGGGAACCTTCAAAGAGCTTGCCGGCAATGATCCGATTGACCAGATCAAGTTTATGCACGACCAAGGGTTTCGGGCCATTTTCGATAATGGCTTGATGCATAAAGAGCCAGCCCTGCAGGAAAAAATTGCCAACGAACTGGCTCGGCTTGGAATGGATTTAGGTCCTTTCGTTTTGTATGCCGATTTTGGCGTGAAATCGTTTGTTACGCAAAATCCGGAAATCAAAGAGATGTTGAAAAAGAAGATGCAAGAAGGCCTCGAATGCGCCAAGCGAACCAACGCCAAAACCGCGCTGGTGGTTCCCGGACGCTTTGCCGACAACCTGGAATGGGATTACCAAACAGCCAACGTGATTGAAAACATGCGCATGTGCTGCGAAGTGGTTGAACCTGCTGGCTTAAAGCTGGTGCTGGAACCTCTGAATGCCTGGAGCGACCATCCCGGCTTGTTCCTAACCAAGATTCCACAAACGCACATGATTTGCCAGGCCGTTAACAGCCCAAGCTGCAAGCTGGTAAACGACTTATATCACCAACAAATTACCGAAGGCAACCTGATCCCCAATATTGACAAAGCCTGGGACTCCATCGCCGCTTTCCACATTGGCGACAACCCCGGACGCAAAGAACCAGGCACCGGCGAAATCAATTATGTGAATGTCTTTAAACACATCCACAGCAAAGACTACGATGGTGTGCTTTGCTGCGAGCACGGCCGCAGCCTGCCTGGCAAAGAAGGCGAGTTGGCCTTCATCGAAGCTTACCGCAAAGCGGATAACTTTTAAGCAAATACCAAAGAGCCTCAAGAGATACAGACTTTTGAGTATACTATACATCCTCTAGATATAATACTGAATTTGCAATCCGGAGAACAAGAATATTTCGTCACATCAAGCAAAAGGAAGCCTTTCCAATTGGGGGGCTTTTGCTTTATGCACCTAAGACGTGGCAAATCGACCAAGGAATTCTCTCCGAAGTATGTCCGATCGAAACTGGTCTTTTTTAACCCAATCCACCTGACCCTGAACTTTTCCAAAGGTCAATTCATGTTTTTCAACAGAAAAATGTACTTTTGCTGTTCAATTTTAAATCCTGAGAGTCAGGGATAACACCAAAATCTGCAAAAAAGAAAGAACAACATGAAACGACTGAAAATTAAAGAAGTATTGACTGGCGGCCAAGTGGGCCAGCAAGTGTTGGTTAAAGGATGGGTACGAACCAAGCGTGGTAGTAAGAATGTCAATTTTATCGCCTTGAATGACGGGTCAACCATCAATAATTTGCAGGTTGTTGCTGATGTTGAAAAGTTTGGTGAAGAATTATTGCATAACATCAATACCAGTGCCGCACTGGGAATTACTGGTGAGTTGGTCGAATCAATGGGTAGCGGACAAGCTGTCGAGCTGGTAGCATCTGAAATTACGATTTACGGGAAAGCCGATCCGGAGAAATACCCTATTCAACCGAAGAAACACAGCCTCGAATTTTTGCGCGAGAACGCTCACCTGCGCTTTCGTACGGCTACTTTCAGCGCTGTTTTCCGCATACGTCACGCCATGGCTTTTGCCATTCATAAATATTTCAACGACAAAGGATTTTACTATTTGCACACCCCTATCATCACCGCTTCCGATGCCGAAGGCGCCGGGCAGATGTTTCGGGTATCGACCCTGCCAGCCGTTGAACCGCCTTTAAACGAAGAAGGAGAAATTGATTATACACAAGACTTCTTCGGGCGTCCTACTAACCTGACGGTTTCCGGTCAGCTGGAAGGCGAACTGGGAGCCACCGCTTTGGGTGAAGTGTACACTTTTGGACCCACCTTCCGTGCCGAAAATTCGAATACCACCCGCCACCTGGCCGAATTTTGGATGATTGAGCCGGAAATGGCTTTTTACGAGCTGAAAGACAACATGGATCTGGCCGAAGAGTTCTTGAAATACTTGATCCGTTATGCACTGGACAACTGCATGGACGACCTCAAGTTCTTGAGCAACCGCCTGCAGCAAGAAGAGAAAAACAAGCCACAGGATCAACGCTCGATGGAGTTGATTGAAAAGCTTCAGTTTGTATTGGAAAACGATTTTATTCGCTGCACTTACACCGAAGCCATTGATATCCTGCGGAATTCCAAGCCTTTCAAAAAAGGTAAATTCCAGTATCCGGTGGAATGGGGCATCGATCTGCAAAGCGAGCATGAACGCTACCTGGTTGAAAAACATTTCAAAAAACCCGTCATTTTGATTGATTATCCAAAGGACATCAAAGCCTTCTATATGAAGCAAAACGATGACGGCAAAACCGTAGCTGCCATGGATGTATTGTTCCCTCAAATTGGTGAAATTATTGGAGGCTCGGAGCGGGAATCAGATTACGACAAGCTGGTTAAACGCATGGAAGAAATGGACGTTCCGACTGATGAAATGTGGTGGTACCTGGATACCCGCCGCTACGGAACCGTGCCTCACGCCGGATTTGGACTAGGATTTGAGCGTTTTATTCTGTTTGCCACCGGCATGGGAAATATCCGCGATGTGATTGCCTTCCCCCGGACTCCTAAAAACGCTGAATTTTAACCTGAGAAATTATTCATCAATAATAAAAAACCAAAGAGGTTGACCCAAAAGTCAGCCTCTTTTTGATTACAAAGCTTATATTTGTTAATCGGATAAAAGTTAACTTTGACGAAAATAGGATAGTATGCCATCTCAAAAATTAAGTTTACAACAAAAACTGTTACAAAAGCTTTCGCCCCAACAAATTCAGGTGATCAAGCTTTTGGAGATCCCTACTATTCAGCTCGAACAGCGTATCAAAAAGGAGATCGAAGAGAACCCTGTCCTCGAATTACTTGATGACGAACCCGTTGATCAAAGTGAAGACAACGAGAACAATGATAGTGATGAGTTTTCGCTGGAAGATTATATGGACGAAGATGATACGCCAAGCTATAAGCTGAATGCCAACAACTATTCGAAAGACGATAAACAAGTCGACATTCCGTATAGCTCTGGAACCAGCTTCTATGAGTCGCTAAACGAGCAGTTGGGTGTAACAGAACTAACAGACCAGCAAAAAATGCTGGCTCAATATATCATCGGCAACATAGATGAAGACGGCTATTTGCGTCGCGATTTGATGTCCATCAGCGATGACCTGGCCTTTACGATGAACATGAATGTGACCGAGCAAGAGCTGGAAGAGATTCTCGAAGTCATTCAGGATTTTGATCCGGCCGGTGTTGGGGCTCGTTCGCTGCAGGAATGTTTGCTGCTTCAAATTCAACGTAAAAAAGGCAATGATTCCACTTGCCTGGCCTCGCGGATTCTTCAGCATAGTTTTGACGAGTTTACCAAGAAGCACTACGACAAGATCATTCACAAATATGAAATAACGGAGGACGAGCTAAAAGAAGCTTTTAATGAGATTCTGAAACTCAACCCCAAACCCGGTGGCTCGATGAATAATCCACACAACCGTTCGAACCAGGTCATTGTGCCTGATTTCACCTTGGACAATGTGGACGGAGAGCTGATCTTGTCACTGAACCAGCGCAATGTGCCCGACTTACGGATGAACAATTCCTACCTGGACATGCTGAAAGGCTATACCAGCAACCGTAAAAGTGCTTCGAAAAACCAAAAAGAAGCCGTTCAGTTTGTCAAACAAAAGCTGGATTCGGCCAAATGGTTTATCGATGCCATTAAACAGCGGCAGCAAACCTTGCTTTTAACCATGTCGGAGATTATCGATTTCCAGAAAGAGTATTTCAAAGAAGGCGAAGAAACCAAACTTCGCCCCATGATTTTGAAGGATATTGCCGACCGAACCGAACTGGATATTTCCACCATTTCGAGGGTGTCAAACAGCAAATACATTCAAACACACTTTGGTATTTATCCGCTAAAATATTTCTTTTCAGAAGGGATGCAAAAAGATACCGGCGAGGAAGTTTCGACCCGGGAAATCAAGAAAATACTGGAAGAATGTATCGAGAAGGAAGACAAGCGCAAGCCGTTAACAGATGATCGGCTGGCCAGTATTTTGAAAGAAAAGTCTTATCCGATTGCCCGGCGAACCGTTGCCAAATATCGAGAACAATTGGGTATTCCGGTAGCCCGATTAAGAAAAGAATTATAAAACCACCCCATGAAGATTAATCTACGTATTGCTCAGTTTTTGTCGCTCTTATTTCATCCGCTACTGATCCCAACTTATGGTTTTCTATTGCTGATGAACTCAGGATTCTACTTCTCTATGCTCACTTTTGACGCGAAGAAACTAATCTTACTGATCGTCTTCATGAGTACCTTGCTGTTTCCCCTGCTTAGTCTTGGAATCCTATCGCTTAACAAGCGATTTAATATCAAAATGGATAAAAGTACCGACCGGGTGATTCCACTTCTTCTAACCGTGATTTATTACTATCTGGGCTATTTTTATCTGGGAAAACTGCAGGTGTACCCTATTTACCGCATATTTCTGCTATCCTCCATCCTGATTATTATTCTGCTTTTACTAATATCCATGAAATGGAAGATCAGCAACCATATGGCCGGTATTGGTGGATTAATTGGAGCGGTGCTGGCCCTCTCCTTCCGCCTGGGGATGAACAGTTCCCTTCTTTTAATCGGATTAATATGTACGGCCGGATTGATCGGAAGCTCTCGCTTACTGCTCAAAAGACATGACCCGCTGCAGATCTATGCCGGGTTCTTTCTCGGATTCGCCATTAACTACCTGGTGATTATTTTTCTATAACCATAATCCAGGCGTCCTTGAGTTCGTCCTCCTGACGAAGCACCTCTAAGGCACTTTGTGCTAAGTCGAAGTCGTTGAACGATTGTAAGGCCAAGCGGTAATAACCATCTTCGTTGCGCATAATAACTGCAGACTTATAACCTTGCTTCTGGTATTTCTGATTCCAGCTTTCAGCAAATTCTTTCACCGTGTAGGTGTCGGCAATCAAAAAATACTTGTCGCCCAGATTAACACCCAGATCGATTTCCTGAACGGGCTCGGGTTCAGGAGCTACAACTTCCGCAACTTGAACGGTATCCTGAGGAGCTACTTCAACCTGAAGGTCTTCTTTCTTCTCCTCGGTTTTACACGCTACAAATACGATTAAAAATACGAATACCAATAGATTTCTTGATTTCATTTCAAAAGTGCTTTTAAACAAAGGTAACGAAAGAAATAAAAAAAATCCTTATCAACTAAGGGATTAATGGCCTACTCAACAAATTTGTAGCCAATACCTTTTAAGGTTTTGATGTGATCATTACCGATCTTTTCGCGAAGCTTGCGAATATGCACGTCAATGGTTCGGTCACCAACAACCACATTATCACCCCAAACAGAAAAGTAAATTTCCTCCCGCGTAAAGACCTTACCTGGCTTGGAAACCAAAAGAGAAAGCAACTCAAACTCTTTTCGGGGAAGGATCATCTCTACGCCTTCGGTGTTGATCAGGTAGCGCTCTTTGTCAATCACGAGATTCCCAATGGTAATGGTTGTTGAATTTTCAACGACTTGCTCGGGTGCAATTCCACCGCCTGTTCGTTTCAGTAAGGCTTTAACACGGCTAACAAGCACTTTGGGCCGAATGGGCTTGGTGATGTAATCATCCGCTCCAGCTTCAAAACCGGCAATTTGCGAATAATCTTCTCCACGTGCCGTCAGAAAGGCGATAACCACGTTGGGCAGCGATGGAATTTTCCGAATTTCTTCGCATGCAGCAATGCCATCCATCTCGGGCATCATCACATCAAGAATGATCAGGTCAGGTGTCTTTTTCTCAGCCAACTTAATCGCTTCTACCCCATTTTGTGCGGTATACACTTTGTAGCCTTCTTTTTCGAGGTTATAACTAATAAACTCCAGAATATCGACTTCATCATCGACCAGTAAGATTTTGTATTTCGTATCACTCATAGTTGGTAGCTTTAACCATTGCTAAAGTAGACCTATAGCGTAAATAGATTGTAATTATGTTTTAAACTTGAAAACTAACGAAAATTACTACTTTCATTTGGCTTTTTCAAGGGTGAAGGTAAAAGTTGTTCCTTCATCAACCGCAGACTTAACATTAATGGTCTGCTCATGGGCTTCAATAATGTGCTTGACAATGGAAAGCCCCAGCCCGGTTCCACCCTGCTCGCGAGAACGAGATTTGTCGGCCCGGTAAAAACGCTCAAAAATACGCGATAAATGCTTGTTGTCAATCCCCAACCCATTATCAGCCACTTCAACCATTAAGCTATGTTTCAGGTCATAAAAGGATATTTTCACAAATCCTTTTCGTCTACCGTATTTAATACCATTCACCACCAGGTTGGTTATCACCTCGGTTATCCGCTTTTTATCGGCAAGTACTTTCACCGGCCTCTCGGGGCGGTTAAACAACAATTGAATTTTACGCTCAGAAGCCATCATCTGTTCCATCTCTAACACATCATCCGTTAAGCGAACCAAGTCAAACACTTCCAGTTTCAATTTCAGTTCTCCGGATTCAAGTTTGGTAATAGACTCCAGATCTTCGACAATGGAAATCATCCGATCGATACTTTTCTCCGTCCGCTTAAGATACAATTTGTTTACTTTCGGATCGTCAATCCCTCCTTCGAGCAAGGTGAGAATATAGCCCTGAATATTAAAAATCGGGGTTTTCAGTTCGTGTGACACATTGCCCACAAAATCTTTCCGATACCGCTCTAAGTCTTTTAAGCGGGTAATTTCACGGGTTTGATTTTTGGCCCACTCTTCCACTTCCAGGCGAGCACGAGAGACTAAGTCAACCTGATCATCGCGTTTCTTAATTTTTTTTCCTTCGATCGGTATTTTCCGGATAATTTTATAAATCGGCTCAATACGATTGTCGACATATTCACGCATAATATAAACAATCAACGAATAAATTATCGCAAAATAAAAGAGAACAAGCACCAAAAACACCCAGAAAGAAAAGCCTAAGAATGAGAAAGCTACGACAAATAAAACGGTTAAAATGGTCAAAGCCATTCCCAAATAAGAAGCCAACTTTTGTGGCGAATATGTTTTCATAGAATCAGAAGTTTCAGGCTAATTTATAATAAAATTTTGCTTGTAATCTCATTAATAGTAAATTGACGGTTCGTTAACGTTTATTTAACGTGCCAGTTGCAGTCAAAAAATTGATAACGCTATTTTTGCCATCGTCAATCATACTAAAAAAAATGGAACAATTCTATCTTATTCTTGTTGTCGTGCTTTTTGCCTTGGCTATATCTGATTTAGTCGTCGGAGTAAGCAACGACGCGGTTAATTTTCTCAATTCAGCTATTGGTTCAAAGGCTGCACCCAAATGGATCATTTTTGCTGTTGCCAGTGTCGGGGTTCTCGTAGGCTCTACCTTTTCCAGTGGAATGATGGAAGTTGCGCGGAAAGGGATTTTTCATCCTGACATGTTTTTCTTTGCAGAAATCATGATCATATTCATGGCCGTCATGATAACCGATGTGATTCTGCTGGATCTATTCAACACGCTAGGCCTACCCACATCAACAACCGTTTCGATTGTATTCGAGTTATTGGGTGCTGCAGTAGCCGTTTCGGTCGTCAAGATTAACCAGGCGGGACAATCCATCGCCGAGTTACACAAATATATTAACTCGGAAAAAGCGCTGGCCATTATCACGGGAATCCTATTATCGGTGTTTATCGCCTTCATTGTCGGAGCACTGGTTCAGTACATTGCACGAATAATCTTCTCATTCAAACACCACAAGACACTGAAATATTACGGTTCGGCTTTCGGGGGTGTAGCTATCTCCGCCATGACTTTCTTCATGATTATTAAAGGAGCCAAAGGTGCTTCTTTCATGTCTGAAACAACTGTTGAATTCCTGAAAACCAACATGGTTAACATCTTGCTGTACAGCTTTATTGGCTGGACCGTTATATTGCAGTTGTTGTATTGGGTTTTCAAAATAGATATCCCCAAAGTAATTGTACTGGTAGGAACCTTTGGACTGGCCATGGCTTTTGCAGGAAATGACCTGGTCAACTTTATCGGTGTTCCATTAGCCGGGTTCTCTTCGTTTAAGGCTTGGGCTGCCAGCGGAGGCATGTCGGCTGACACCTTCGAAATGGGCATGTTGAGTGGTGCTGTTCCTACGCCAACCTACATGCTGGCCATTGCCGGTTTTATCATGATCATCACCCTGATTACTTCGCGCAAAGCACATGGGGTAGTGGCCACCTCGGTTGACCTTTCACGGCAAAGTGAAGGTGAAGAACGCTTTGCTTCTTCTGCCTTTTCACGGGCTATGGTACGTAGCACCATGTCAATCAATAAAGGCCTGCGCAAGGTTCTACCTTCTTTCATCATTAATAGCTTAGACAAACGATTTGAACCCAATACAGAAGAGCAATACAATGCCAAAGACCGCCCCGCTTTTGATAAAATCAGAGCATCTGTCAACCTGGTAGTTGCCGGGATCTTGATTTCAATCGGTACTTCCTATAAACTCCCACTTTCAACTACTTACGTTACCTTCATGGTTGCAATGGGTACTTCACTAGCCGACCGGGCCTGGGACCGCGAAAGTGCCGTGTATCGGATTTCGGGTGTTTTCACCGTCATTGGAGGTTGGTTTATGACCGCCTTGGTAGCCTTTACAGTTGCCTGCTTTATCGCCTGGATTATTTCAATCAGTGGTAACTTCATGATCTTTGTATTTGTCATCATCGCAATTATAATGGTGGGTCGAACTTACTTACTATTTAAAAAACGCGCCAAGGAAGATGCCGAAGAGGAAGAAGAAGAAATTGAGTTGTCTGAACAAATCATTGAAAAAACGAAGAAACAGGTATTAAATACCATTATCAATGCCAACCAGGTTTATTCCATTAGTATTGATAGCTTTATCAAGGAAAACCGAACGCATCTAAAAGAATCACTGGATCTTAACAAGAAATTCCTAAAGAAAGTTAAGAAAGCGAAAGACAAGGTTTTCCCAACCATTCAAACGCTCCAGCAGGAATCGATGGAGAGCGGACATTGCTATGTCCAAATTGTGGACTATCAGCGTGAAGTCTCACACTCGTTAAAATTCCTGATCGACCCACTATACAAGCACCTGGACAACAATCACAAACCATTTATTGAAATTCAGTTGGAAGAAATGACTGACCTGATCAGCCAGGTAGATGACTTTTTCAACTTAACACTGCACTTGGTAAAAGAGGATCAATACGAGAAGTTTGACGAGATGCTGACTCAAAAGGAAGCGTTAACCGACAAACTAACCCAGTTGGAGAAAAAGCAGATTAAGCGAATTAAAGGTAAAGACGTGAGCACTCGAAATTCGTTGCTGTTCTTCAATGTGATTAAGGAAACCAAAAACCTGATTTTACATTCCATCAACTTAATCAAATCGCAACGCGACTTTGTGGAGTTGAGTAAACGATAATTACAACTAGTATAAAAAATGAAAGCCGGGCAAATGTCCGGCTTTTTTTTTGCTTAAATCAGTATCCTGAATATTCACATACATCGGGAATCCGTTGTTCCTTCAGGCTAGATTGAAGATTAACTTTTACGACTAAAATAACGCCGGAATAGGACCTTTTTCAGGTCGCGAAAAATGATTTGGTGGGCAATGACCTCCACTTGATTGTAGCGTGGAAAATCGGCCTGTGTGCGTGTAATGTCGCGATCAGAAATATCAACCTGATACAAGATCGACATCAGCAGATCCGAATTATGGATCAGCAAGGAATCAATTTGCTCCACCAGCTGCTGGTGCAGCTCGTGGTAAGCATCGTCAATATGACCTGAAAAATGAATCTCCACCCCAAACAAGCCAAAATCTTTCATAATCTGGGCGATGGTGTCGAGAATGATGTCTTCGCGGTTCAGAAAGACATCGACATTGGTATGGGTGATATTGGGCAGATTCATGGTTTCCGTTGTTTTAAAGCAGGAAAGGTAGGAATTTTCGAAGAAGAAAACCAAGTCCGGCCTCTTAGCTGTCGTTCGGAACCCTTCGGATTTTTTGTAACTTAGAAATCCGAATGAACGCAGGAACATCAACCAACATTTACGGAACATGAAAGCCAAGTCCACCATCAAACTACCATTGCTTGAAGCCGAAAAAGCCTCGATTAAAGCGCATAAAGTACGCCTGGGTGAGCTTCTCAATTATGCGGTGGATGAACTGGAAGTTTTACTGGACGCCAGCCCCGAACGCGCCCGGGAAATTCATGCTTTAGCCGAGTTTCAGAGCATCCCCTCGGTTGGCCCCAGGTTTGCCAAAGACTTGGTCTTCCTGGGCTACTACACCATCGATGAGCTGAAGGGCCTGGATGGCGCCCAATTGACCGACGCTTACGAGCTTCAAAAAGGCTTCTGGACCGATCCCTGTGTAGAAGATCAGTTTCGCCTGGTGGTGCACTATGCCAACACCCACGACGCAACCAAAAAGTGGTGGGACTTTACCAACGAACGGAAAGCTTACCGCCAGGAGCACGGTTATCCTGCCAACCGCCCCAACACCCCTTGGCACGAGGTTCGGCCAATCCGCTCAAGAGAAGAGCGCAAATGATGTTCGGATTTTCGGATTGCTGGATTTGAAGAACCAGGAAGCTAGAGTCAGGACTCAACGGATGGCTTTCGCCTTAGCCTTTCCTCCCAGAGGATATTCGGATTCTCAGATTGCTGGATCATCGGATGATTGGATTTGAAGAACCAAAAGCCAGGAAGCATGAGCCAAGACTGTACAGATGGCTCTCCCTTCTCCCATGCCTGTGCCTTTCTTCTAAAAAGAAAAGAGTGGCCTACAAGGCTTTTGAGCTAGAAAACAAGGAAAGGAATCCGCGCAGGTACTGCGCTAAGAAAAACCTGTTTGACGACCAGCGGGAGAAGTTGGTTTTCGGGAAGTGACTGACCCGTCTTTTTCGTTCAAAAGACTGGTCAGCCTTGATCTTTTTTGGCATCAAGGCAAAAAAGAAACTGGGGTTCAGGGACAACGCCCCCCACTGCTGCACAATTCTATCATCTGGCATTTCCAGAAAGACTTGACCAGGCGATGCAATCAAGCAGGAGCAATGCAGTGAATATTATTGATTTTTCAAATCTATGCCAGCAGAAAAGGCATAGCTATTTTTAGTATACTTGCAGGTCCTTTCAATATCACCGATCAGATCAAAATTATCCAACAGAAAATAGACAGATAAAATTATGATTAGCCTCAAAAATACCAAGAATATATACACTCTAATCTTTGGCCCGAAAAATTCATTTAACCTCGAACAAAGAGTTTTTATTATTGCCTCTCTTGTCGGCTTATTTTCGTGCATCGTCGGAGTCATTTGGAATTCCATCATCGGCCTGTCATTACATATGAATGTAATTATTGGGAGCTATATTATCCTCTACTATTTTCTTTTCCATTTTGCACGATACAAGCAAATCTATAATCCGTTTGTTTATGCGCTTATAACACTATCCTTCCTATCATTGTTGTATATCAACAGCGGAGGTATAAGTGGGTCTACTCCTGCCCTTTATATTGTTGCACTGGTAACTTTCATAAGCCTCTCCAAACGCAAGCACCATCTATTAATGCTATTGATCACCCTTGCCAACATCGTTATATTGTTTGTCCTCGAATACACATTCTCCGATAAAGTTATTACTGAATACAACAATCGTACAATTGAGGAATTAGATTTAGCATTTGGCTATCTGGCTTCCTCTGTAGCATGTTTTGTTTTTATCAGTTTTTTCAAAAAAACACTATGCGTTAGCCATGCGCAATTGAAGAAATCAAATGAAAACAAAGACTTGTTTTTTAATGTAATTGCACATGATTTAAGAGGGCCATTTAGTCATATTATGAGCCTTACTGAGATAATGGCTGATAAATCGGCAGCTATCACATTAGAAGAGTTTAAAGAATGCTCTGAACTACTAAATCAAGAAACAAAGAAAACCTACCAGTTACTTGAATCACTTTTAGAGTGGGGGAAAATTCAAATGAACAAAGTCACCATAAACCCACAAAAGGTTAATCTAAAAGATGTTATTGACGAAATCACACATTTTCATAAGGAGAACTACACGAAAAAGAATATTAACATTGAAATCCAGGTCGCGAATAATTTGTACGCTTTTGCCGACATCAACGCGCTGAGAATAATCCTACGAAATCTAATTTCGAATGCGATAAAGTTCACTCCAAACAATGGAGAAATTCGTATTACTGTAGAAAAGTCTAAGAATAAGAACCTTTTACTAATTGTAAAAGACAGTGGAATTGGGATGAATAAAATAATTCTTGATAATTTATTTTTACACGAGGTCAGTACGAATCGTAAGGGTTCAAACGGAGAAACAAGTGTAGGACTAGGGTTAATTATCACGAAGGAGCTTATAGAAAAACAGAGTGGAGAGCTTATAATTGAAAGCGAAGAAAATAAGGGTAGCACATTTAAATTTACTATTCCAAGGTCAGCATCTGCTTAGATTCAGATCGGATTCTCAGATTGCTCGATGTTTGGATGATTGGATTGAAGAGAGTCAAGAGCCAAAATGCTAGAACCACCCGCAGCCGCACGATTGTATCGTGTGGTATTTCCTGCTAAGCTTGACCACGCTAATAACCGCAAAGGCGCGAAGAAAGCGCAAAGCAAGGATGCAAGCCTGCGAAAGCAGCGATCACAAAAAACAAACCCACCAGTGAAAACCGGCGGGTTTATTTTCATAGAAAATGAGGATATTTCACCTTATTAGTTCGGACTTAAGGCTTCTTCTTTCGGATTTCGGCGGGCTAACATATTCGCGTAGTAATTTCGTCCGGCGTTGATTAAATCCAGGGCCTCTTCAAACAACGGAGTGCCTTGGGCCTTAGCCATGGCCAACACGTAATTGCAGAAATCCCGATAGGTTTGAAAGGTTTCCCGGCGAATGGTCTTCATATCGTAATCTTCCGTTTGGGCTTCGGTTTGAATACGCTGACCAAACAACACTTTAAAAGCTTCATTGTCGGCCTTTAAACGCGTAATATAGCGCTCCATGTTTAGGGTACTGACATGCGCCGCAGCCGTTGGTTCTTCTAAATCGCTGATCAATTTGTCAATGGCAATCGTTTCGGCTTCGTAATTCAGGTTGGGCAAATTTCTAAAGTTTTTGAAAATCAGGTTCAGGCTGCGGCTGGCAGCCACTTCCTCCGGGTCGTCCGAAAGGGCATAAAGGGCCAAACATCGCCGGCAGGCCTGGTTCGACTTATCGCGTTTGGTATCGGCATTGGCAATATTCAGGGTTATTTCACTCGCCCTGATCTGTGCCATGGCCTTCTCGAACAAATCACTATGATCACTTAACTTACTCATGTAGTTGTTAAATGGCTCATCGGTCATCAGAGCCTGATCAATCGTTCCTAAATCGGCTAAATGACGGTTAACTAATTGGCCTGCTTCGAGGTTCGAAAGCGCAGAAACGCGCAAAGATTCTAGAAAATGTTTCATCGTTAGGTCGTTTTATGTTTATAATTAACTACAAGTTATGACCTTCTGATGAAATAAAAAACATTTCTACTGATAAATTGCCTTTTTTAAGCTGCCTTTTCGATTGAAAATCAAGCGAAATACCCGATACAAGCTACGGCTTGGGTGCCTTGCCATTTTTTGACTCCGGCTGAGCCTCAGCTAAGCCCAAACCAATTAAAGGCACCCCAGCTGAGCCTCAGCTAAGCAGAACTGAAACAAAAACAAGCCGGCTGAGCCTCAGCTAAGCAGAACCGGAACAAAAACAGCCCGGCTGAGCCTCAGCTGAACAGAACTCAATCAAAAACAAGCCAGCTGAGCCTCGGCTGGGCAGAACTGAACCTCAGGCAACTTTTCTGAGCCTCAGCCAGCACCCCAAAAAATGAAAATGACTCAAAAACTTTTGAAAAAATGAGCTTATGATCAGTTTGTTTTGCTAAATTGGCTCCCGTTTCAGTAGAGGCTATCATGTAGCATTTCAAGGTAAACGTAAGTAGGCGAAGCAATCGTGCGGAAGCAGCTTAAAGATTACTGCAAGTGTATAAAATAATAGGAGTAAAAAAAACACTACTGATGAATACTTACTTTAAAGCACAATTACATTATAAGGCTAAACAAATACTATGACAATTCAAGATTTTATTGAACAAATTGAAAGCGAAGAGAAAGAAAGAAGATATTGGTTTGTAAGAACAGATAATGGGCAATATTATGATACATATTTGGAAAATAATTTTATTGCAATAGGTTGGAATTATATTACAGTTCATGACATTGTTAATTCATCAGAAGAAGAAGTTAAAGCTAAAATATCACAACATGAGCCTCAAAGCCCTGAGCAATCTGATGTTTCATATAAAATGAAAATTTCTGGAATTTATAACAAGATTGTCCGCTTTAATGACCTAAGTGAAGGTGATATTATTGTTATTCCAAATGAAGGTTCTGGTAGCTTAGCTTTTGGTGAAATTATTCAAAATCACATCTATGTAAATATTGATGGGGAAAACGATTGCATCTACCACAAAAGAAGAGAAGTAAAATGGCATAAAAGCGGAAATATTAATTCTTTTGACCCACATCTTAGATTTATTAAAAGAAACATGCACACTATTAGTGAGGTAAAAAGTTTTCAGCCATACATTGATAACGTTTTAAATCATTTGTATAAAAGAGGTGAGTATGCTCATTATGTTATAGACGTTAACTTGGCTGATAATATAAATCTTCGGGCATTTACAGACTTGGTCGGAAGTATTGAAAAACTCTCAGCCATAATAAACGCAAATTTTGAACTTGCTGAAGATATACATAGCACAGCTATAAAACTTCAGCTTCAGTCGCCAGGAAATATTGAAATTATATCAAAAGGTCGTAACTTAATGATTTTAGCAGCTTTCTTAAGTTTTGCTTCATGTACCAATAAAGATGATTTAAATTTAGATAATCAAACAAAAACCAATTTCGAAAGCCTGCAAGAAGAACATTCTCAGGTCGTTGATACTTGTCTGCGTGCTTTTGAAAAATTGGAAACCGATAAGTTTGAATTAGACAGTTTATAATGGATTTGACTCCTTTAAATACAATTTCCTCAAGTGATAATTTTTTTAAGTTTATCACATTATCAGGCATAATTATTTGCTTAATTGCTCTTTTTTATCCAACTCACATGCAAAATCAACTTGAGCTTGATAAACTCAAATTTGAGCAAGATTCATTGCTTTTAAATTTAGAAGCCAAGTTAACAACTAAAGAGATTTATCATTTAAGTGCAGATATTGATAGTAGTAAATTAGAATTTAAAAGCTTACGTAAAAAAGGTAATCATGAAGCTGATATTATCAACATAAAGAATAAAATTGAAAAGAAATATGAACTTCTTTCTCCCAAAAAAAAGATAATTCTTACTAAATCAACAATTCAATCCTACAATCGAAAAAAAATACAACTAATACAATCTCAGATTAACAAATATAGAAGTTATAAAACCTGGATGCTTATTATTTCATTTATATTTATCATTGGCGGGGGGCTATTTTGGGCAAAATCACAATTTGTATCTGAAAAGATAAAGAAAAAGCAATTATGAATTTCTCCTAAAGAAAACCCAGTTGGAAACAAGCCGTCATAAATCAGCGAATGCTATCGCACGATTTCACCCTCTACCTCTTCTTATCAACCTTGCCCACGCGATGCAATCCTCCCGCTGCCCAAGATTGTATCGTGTAGTATTTCCAGCTAGCCTTAACCACGCGATACAATCGCACGGGAGCAACAATTGGGCTTGAAGTAACAGGAAACCAAGATTCTGAAACAAGTTCAGAATGACGCTTCGAGTCGGGTGGTTCGGTTGGCCTACCAGGCTTTTGAGCTAGAAAACAAGGGAAGGATACAGCGCAGGTACTTGCTAAGAAAACCCTGTTTGACGACCAACGGGAGGAGTTGGTTTTCGGGGAGTGACTGACCCGTCGTTTTCGTTCAAAAGACTCGTCAGCCTTGATCTTTTTTGATTCCTTTTTGGCATCAAGGCAAAAAAGGAACTGGGGCTCAGGGGCAACGCCCCATTTGTAGATGCGAAAAACGCATTTTAAACTGCCCTTTAGCCCGCAAGCAGTTAGCTTTCCGCAATCCTTTCATCCAATAACTCGCTGGCAGATTCTGAAACAAGTTCAGAATGACGCTACGGTTGGGGCGGTTCGGACGGCCTACGAGGCTTTTGAGCTAGAAAACAAGGAAAGGAATCCGCGCAGGGACTCGCTAAGAAAACCCTGTTTGACGACCAGCGGGAGGAGTTGGTTTTCGGGGAGTGACTGACCCGTCATTTTCGTTCAAAAGACTGGTCAGCCTTGATCTTTTTTGGTTCCTTTTTGGCATCAAGGCAAAAAAGGAACTGGGGTTCAGGGGCAACGCCCCATTTACAATGGAAAATGTACGCCTGAGAATTCTCCTGCAACACAATATTTCTCCCAACAAAAAATCCGGCCTTTAAAGACCGGATTCCTGTATATTTATTCTCTTTTACAGCCTTTTAAAACACGGCTTCCACAATTTTACGGGCATTGTCCGACACACCGTAAGTGTACATGTGTAAGCTGGGCACTTTATTGGCCACCAGGTCTTTCGACTGGTAAATGGCCCATTCAGTACCCACCACTTTGGCATCGTCGTTACTTTTACATTTGGCCAGTTCGGTCGCCAGTTCCTGTGGTAAATCAATACTAAAAATCTTAGGTAGCACCGTCAGCTGATTCTTCAAATTGATGGGTTTAATACCCGGGATAATGGGCACATTGATGCCTGCTGCCCGACATTTGTCCACAAAATTGTAGTATACCTGGTTGTCGAAAAACATCTGGGTAACAATGTAGTCGGCTCCGGCATCAACCTTTCGCTTCAAATAAGCCATGTCGGTGTCGAAATTGGGGCATTCAAAATGCTTCTCCGGATAGCCTGCCACACCAACACAGAAGTCCAGCGGCGAGTTGTTTTTCAGGTCAGGTTCCAGGTACTTGCCTTCGCGCAAGTTCACAATCTGCTCTACCAACTCGTTGGCATTGGCATGCCCATCGGCGTTGGGCCGAAACATGTTATCAGTTTTCAGGCCGTCGCCACGCAAAGCCAGCACATTGCTGATTCCCATAAAATTCAGATCAATCAGCACGTGTTCGGTTTCGCTTTTTGAAAAGCCACCACACAAAATATGGGGCACCACCGGAATGCCGTATTTGTGTTGAATAGCAGCCGCAATGGCTACCGTTCCGGGGCGTTTGCGAACGGTACGTTTTTCAATGCTTCCATCCGCCAACTCTTTAAAAACCATCTCATCCCGGTGCGTGGTAATGTTGATGTACTTAGGATCGTAATCCACCAAGCTCTCGATGGTCCGGTAAATATTACTGGCATCATTCCCTTTCAAAGGGGGAAGCAATTCAAATGAGAAAACCGTTTGATCGCTCTGATTGATGATATCTATTACTTTCATAGTCGGGTCGTACGTTTCGAGTTGTGAACCATATGTTCATTTACTCTGATTATTTAAAAATGTTTTCTATTTTCTTTTGAGCTCTTTGGGCTTCGCGTTCCAGTTCCTTTTCAATCGAATTGTTGAAATGAAAAACCATATCCAACACAAACATAAGCACCATTCCTAAAACGAAGGCAATTACAAATTTTCCAGCCGAATTCTTCATGATCTATTAATTTTATTCCTCTTTACAAGTGTCAGCCTGAATTCATTTCAGGGTTTATCCTTTTTGAGTTAGAGATCCTGAAACAAGTTCAGGACGACTTCCTGTTGCTGCTTTACACTCCTTTATAATTCAGGTTAACGGGTAAAAACTGCTCCACCAAATCTAACGAAACACTCTTGCGACTGGCGTAATCTTCCACCTGGTCTTTCCCAATTTTTTCGAGACTGAAATAGCGTGATTCGGGATGGGCAAAAAACTGCCCGCACACCGCTGCTGTAGGATACATGGCGTAATGCTCCGACAGGGTGATGCCAATTTTTTCGGCACCAAGGATGTTGAACAGGTTCTCCTTTTCGTGGTGTTCGGGACAAGCCGGATAGCCCATGGCCGGGCGTATTCCCTGGTACTTTGTCTTTAAAATATCATCCCACGAAAGGTTTTCATCCGGAGCATACGCCCAGTATTCCTGACGCACTTTTTCGTGTAGCAACTCGGCAAAGGCCTCGGCCAAACGGTCGGCCAGCGCTTCCAGCATAATGGCTTTATAATCGTCGTGATCGGCTTTGTATTCAGTCATCCATTTTTCAATGCCAATACCGGCAGTGACGGCAAACGCCCCGCAGTAGTCGGTTTTATCAACCTCTTTGGGTGCCACAAAATCCGACAGGCAGAAGTTAGGCGAACCTTCGCGCTTCTTCTCCTGCTGACGCAAATGATAAAAACGACCAAGCTCTTTACGGCGTGCTTCATCTTCAAACAACACAATGTCGTCGCCTTCGGTATGAGCCGGCCAGATGGCATAAATACCATTCGCCTGAATCATTTTCTTTTCAATAATTTCGTCGAGCATTAGCTGGGCATCTTCATAAACCTTGCGAGCCTGCTCTCCTTGGCGCTCATCCTCCAGAATGTCGGGGAACTTACCGCGTAACTCCCATACAAAGAAGAAAAAGTTCCAGTCGATGTACTTCCGCAATTCTTCAATCGGAAAGTCAATCAGCTCGAAAACCCCAGTTTGTTTGGGTTTGTAAATCTCATTTTTACTCCAGTCAATCCGGAACTTATTGGCACGGGCTTCTTCTAAAGTCAGGTATTCCTTTTTCTTCTTCTGCCCGTGAAACTCGCGAATTTTGGCATATTCATCTTTTACCGACTGAATATACTCCTGGTTGTTTGCCAACAAATTGGCTACCACATTCACCGTGCGGCTGGCATCTTTGACATGCACCACCGGATGCGAATAGTGAGGTTCAATTTTCACGGCCGTATGAATTTTTGACGTGGTTGCCCCTCCAACTAACAGCGGAACATGGAAATTCTGACGCTCCATTTCAACGGCAACACTGGCCATAATTTCAAGCGATGGGGTAATCAAGCCGCTCAAGCCAATAATGTCGACCTGTTCCTTTATGGCCGTTTCCAAAATCTTTTCGGTTGGAACCATCACGCCCAAGTCAATCACTTCGTAGTTGTTACAGCCCAGCACCACGCCAACAATATTTTTACCAATGTCGTGCACGTCGCCCTTTACGGTGGCCATCAGCACCTTTTTTTGGTTACTTTGCTGGTTCTTAAACTTCGCCTTGTCGGCCTCGACGTAAGGCAACAGGAAGGCTACAGCTTTCTTCATCACCCGGGCCGATTTAATCACCTGTGGCAGGAACATTTTTCCTGATCCAAACAGGTCGCCTACCACGTTCATGCCATCCATCAGCGGGCCTTCAATGATATTTAAAGTCGGCTGATAATGCGGCAAGGCCTCGGCCAAATCAATTTCGATATAATCAGGTAATCCTTTCACCAGCGCATGCTCCAGACGTTTTTCAAGCGGCAACTCACGCCACTCATCTTTACGGACAACCTTGTTTGGATCTGCTTTTAAATCCTGTGCAAATTCGAGCAAACGCTCCGTTGCATCCGGGCGCCGGTTCATCACCAAATCTTCGATATACTCAAGCAAGTCCCTCGGAATTTCGTCGTAAATCTGCAACATCCCCGGGTTCACAATCCCCATGTCGAGCCCGGCTTTAATGGCATGAAACAGAAATACCGAGTGAATGGCTTCGCGCACCAGGTTGTTTCCGCGGAAGGAGAACGACACGTTGCTCACCCCACCACTTGTTTTGGCATGTGGCAGGTTTTCTTTAATCCAGCGAATGGCATTGATAAAGTCCACCGCGTAATTGTTGTGCTCCTCCATTCCGGTTCCAATGGTCAGAATATTGGGGTCGAAAATGATATCTTCAGCCGGGAAATTGATTTTCTTGGTCAACAGTTTGTAGGCACGTTCACATATTTCAATGCGCCGCTCGTAGTTGTCGGCCTGGCCTTTTTCATCAAAAGCCATAACTACCACCGCAGCACCATAACGTTTAATCTTTTGCGCTTGCTCCAGAAACTGCTCCTCCCCTTCCTTCATGCTGATGGAGTTCACGATCGCTTTACCCTGCAAGCATTTCAGTCCGGCTTCAATCACCTCCCACTTCGAGGAATCGACCATCACCGGCAACTTGGCAATATCGGGTTCGGCCATCAACAGGTTCAGGAACCGCACCATTTCTTTTTTGGCATCCAGCATCGCATCGTCCAGGTTCACATCAATCACCTGGGCGCCGTCTTCCACCTGGTCGCGGGCTACCGCCAGCGCTTCTTCAAATTTCTCTTCCCGAATGAGGCGGGCAAATTTGCGTGATCCCGACACATTACAGCGTTCACCAATGTTCACAAAATTGGTTTCGGGGGTGATGGTTACCGGCTCCAGTCCGCTGAACCGGGTTAATTCATCGTTTTTTTGTTTGATATGCGGTTGAGAGGCCGCTGCTATTCCGGCAAATTTCCGGATATGATCAGGCGTTGTTCCGCAACAGCCCCCAATGATATTCACAAAATGGTTGTCCAGAAAATCCTTCACCTGGGTAGCCATTTCTTCGGGCGTTTCGTCGTATTCGCCAAACTGGTTCGGCAAACCGGCATTGGGATACGCACTGATGTAGAAGGGTGCTTTTTTCGCCAGCTCTTCCAAATAAGGACGCATATCTTTGGCTCCCAACGAGCAGTTTAGCCCGATGCTCAGCAAGTCGATGTGACGCATGGAGTTCAGAAAAGCCTCTACGGTTTGACCCGATAAGGTTCGTCCGCTGGCGTCGGTAATAGTACCTGAAACCATCACCGGCAGCCGTTGACCGCGTTTCTCCAGCTCTTCCTCAATCGCAAAAAGGGCAGCCTTGGCATTCAGGGTATCGAAGATGGTTTCCACCAGCAACAGGTCCACACCACCATCCAGCAAACCTTCCAACTGCTCCCGATAGGCCTCTTTGATGCCATCAAACGATTCGGCGCGATAACCCGGATCGTTCACATCGGGCGAAAGTGACAGGGTTTTATTGGTTGGTCCGAGTGCTCCGGCAACATAACGCGGTTTCGAGGGGTCTTTTTGCGTGTATTCATCAGCCACTTTACGGGCCAGCTCAGCCGATGCTTTATTCATAGCGTACACCCACTTTTCGGTGTGGTAATCGGCCTGCGAAATACGGTTGGCATTGAAGGTATTGGTTTCCAATATGTCAGAACCTGCCTCCAAAAATTCAGCATGAATGCCCCGAATGACATCCGGTCGGGTGAGTGACAGGAAATCGTTATTTCCAAACAAATCATTCTTCATGGCTGCCATGTCCTCGTTTCGGAAATCATCCTCCGTTAATGAGTGCTTCTGAATCATGGTTCCCATGGCTCCATCCAACACCAGCACCCTGCTTTTTAACTCCTCGCGTATGTCGTTTTTCCTTATCATCCTCGTATGTTTTTAGTGATCGGCGAACCTAAAGTCTTGTAATCATTTCCGTTTCAGCCTAATATATTTAATTCAAACTCGCCCCGAATACCAATCTGATCTTCACAAATCAATACCGCTGAGATAATTTCCTCAAAGCGTTCGGTTCGTTTCAATACCTTTTCAACATCTGTCGGCTTCTTAATCAAATTGCCAATACTGGTAGCAAAAGCATCGGCCAAGGCCGTTTCTTTACATGCTATCATCACAGCATCGGCCTTACCGAAGCTGCGTGAGGTACCACTTGTTCCAGCGGAAGTACAAATACCCAGCGGCGTTTGTTCTGGCAAAATTTCCAGGCCTGCCATGCCCGACAGCGGCGACTCGCCGGCAAAAATAGTCATAACGAGTGATTTTTGCAGTTTCAGGTAGCAATCACCGCCGTTCTCAACAACCAGTTCGTTAATCGAAAAGTTCTTCAAAAGGGCTTGCCCAATCAACTCACTGAACATTCCTGCCACGGCAGCCGTTGGCCCCACTCCTGCCTTTTCAGCAACTGCAGCCATCACTTTGGCTATCTCGGGCGCATTTTCCTGAACCGGGCATGGCTTTAAGCTCTTTTTGAAAAAGCTGTCTTTGGCCATGTATTGCTCCAGCTCATCACTAATTTCTTTAAGCTTTTCTGATGCCAACTCCACCATTTCCTCCTTGTACGAATCGGGATCAATTCCGATCCAAAGATCCGCCTCTTTGTAGGTAATTACAAACGATTGGAAACGTTCGCTCGAAAAGCTGTTGCGGTATGTTTTGGGTTCAAATAGCATTCGTTCTTGTTCTATGAAAGATTATAACTTATTGTCCTACACCTGAGTTTCGAATCCTCTGAGAACTCATCACCATGTCAGGACCATTTTCTAGTAAAAGGAAAGTATCTTGCGCCGATTAGCGCATGCAGCTGTTTGCGAAATGCATACAGCTCAGCAGGAATAAGGAATTTGCTTGTTTCTTCACTCGTTTCATTTTTTAATATCAATTATAATTCCGTTTTCCGGCCGGGTTTTGGCACCGTTTCCATTGTTGAACAGAGGGTTGCCAGAGTTTCCAGGAGCCCGCTCTCTCCACTCTTCCTTATAACCAAGAATCCCCAAACGATGGGAATATTTGATAATTTCATGCAAATGTAGTGTCAAAACTGATAATTATCAAGCATTAGAGGGCCTAAGCTTTAAAATAACAGGCACACTAAAGCAATTGATAGTACGACCTGAAATTGGCAATCAGGGCTCTGATATTTTATTTTCCCATTTCTTTCCTCACCGAAAATCAGCTACTTTTGCAGTCATGATTACTGAAATCAGCATCCATGATTTTTATAGCCAGGAGCATCGGTTACCACTGATTGATGTGCGTTCGCCGGGTGAATTTGAAAAAGGCCGCCTTCCGGGTGCCACCAATATTGCCTTGTTTTCGAATGACGAACGGGCTCAAGTGGGCACTGTTTACGTGCAGCAATCGCGCGAAAAAGCCGTTGCGCTGGGCTATCAGTTTGTTACGCCGAAGCTGGACTGGTTTGTTAGCGAGAGTCGAAAAGTAGCCGGAGACTCGTCTGTTGCTGTACATTGCTGGCGCGGGGGGATGCGCAGCCATGCCTTTGCTGAGCATCTGCATACCAATGGTTTTGACGAAGTGTACGTCATTACCGGTGGTTATAAAGCTTATCGGAATTATGTGCTTAACTTCTTTGAACAGCCTTTCCAACTGCGCATTCTGGGTGGCTATACTGGCAGTGGCAAAACCTATTTACTTAGGGCTATTCAGCAACTAGGCGAGCAAGTCATCGATCTGGAAGGGCTGGCTCACCATAAAGGATCAGCTTTTGGAGCGATTGGCGAAACGGCACAACCAACCGTGGAGCAGTTTGAAAACAACTTGTTTGAGCAGTTTCGTCAGCTCGATTTCCAAAAACCAATCTGGCTGGAAGATGAAAGTCATTGTATTGGGAAAGTGAAAATCCCGATCCCGCTATTTCGACAGATGCGCGAACAAATGGTCTATTTTATTCAATTATCAAGAGAACAACGGGCACAGCACCTGGTGAAACAATATACGGCTTGCGAAACGCCGGAGCTGGCCTACGCCATCAATGGCATTGCTAAGCGGCTGGGGGGTCAAAATGTAAAAATGGCTCATGAATATCTTGCCCAACAGAAATTTTATGAGGTTGCTCTTTTGGCTCTTCAATACTACGACAAAGCATACTTGAAAGGGGTACAAAATCGTAACCAGGAATTCGTGCGTTTGATTCCGCTGCCCGACATGAATCACGAAAATAATGCAAAAACACTTATCACATTAGTCGAAAAACATGAACGAAATAAAACTCACGCAGTATAGTCACGGCGCCGGCTGTGGCTGCAAAATATCTCCCAAAGTTCTCAGTTCCATCCTTCAAACAAATCTGGCTCCTTTTAACACGCCCAACCTGTTGGTTGGCAACGACAGCCGCGATGATGCCGCAGTTTACGATATGCAGGACGGAACCGCCATCATCAGCACCACCGACTTCTTTATGCCCATTGTGGATGATCCATTCACTTTTGGAAAAATTGCGGCAGCCAATGCCATCAGCGATGTATATGCCATGGGCGGCAAGCCCCTGCTGGCCATTGCTATTTTGGGCTGGCCCATAAATAAACTAGCACCGGAAATTGCCCAACAAGTATTGGAAGGCGGACGCGAGACCTGCCAGGAAGCGGGCATTCCGCTGGCAGGAGGACACAGCATCGACAGTCCCGAGCCTATCTTCGGCTTGGCCGTTACCGGCCAGGTTGCTTTGGACCAACTGAAACGAAATGACACAGCCACCAAAGGCTGCCAACTCCTACTAACCAAACCCTTGGGTGTGGGCGTGTTATCCACAGCGCAGAAAAAAGGGAAGTTAAAAGCGGAGCACCAACACCTGGCTCCTAACTCCATGATGCAACTCAACAAGGTGGGCTTTGAACTGGCCGCTGTTCCGGGCATCAAGGCAATGACTGATGTTACTGGCTTTGGCTTGCTAGGTCATTTAACCGAACTGTGTGAAGGAAGCCAGCTATCAGCTGAGGTTGAGCTGGACAGGGTTCCGCGCTTTGCCGAAGTAGCTGAGTATATCGAATTAGGCTGTATCCCGGGTGGGACATGCCGAAATTGGGATAGCTATGGCAGCATGGTGAAACTGAAAAATGAGTCGGACAAACTGCTGCTGTGCGATGCACAAACCAGTGGCGGATTACTGTTGGCGGTTGAACCGGATGCCCTGCCACAGGTGCAGGAAATTCTGAAAAGCCACAACATCAAGGCAGAACCATTTGGGCAACTGGTCGCTCCGCAAGATAATCTGATCCGGGTGGTTTAACAGCCTGAACAAGCGTATTTAGGAATCCGGTCTGTCGGAAAGACCGGATCCTTCAATCAATAATATTCTCCCAGACCTTCCGGGATAAATTCGTGGGTCATGATTTCCTGAATCGCCTTCGAGTCAGATTCCTGGTAGCTCAGCTGCCCATCAATCAGGTCTTCCAACAGTTGAAGCATGACGATATCCAACTCAATGGCTAAAATGGCCGGGCGTCGTTCAATCACCACCTGGTGCTCATCATTCAGGGGAATAGTGTCAAATTCATTGATTCCTGTTTCCTGCGGGAAAATGTGGCTGACATGGTACTCCAACAAAATGGGCAAAGCCAGTTCTTTAATTTCATCTAAAATGTAGTGGTGAAAGCTCAGTTCCCGCTTTTGCGGATGATAAAAAGCCAATTGCTGCTCAATCAAAGACTCCAAAGCTGCCAAAACAGTTGGCTCCTTTTCCATAGGAAGCTTCACAAACAAACGACGGATAAAGCCGTTTTCGGTCACTTTTTCCCAGGGCTTAACTACCAATGGTGCATGTTTTATACGATTGGCCGACTTCTGATGCCGGTTTTTATAAACAAACGAACAATAGTTAATGGGCAGATCAATGCGTTCATCCAAGGTAAACTGAATCAGGCGCAAAGCAGTCAGCTCCGACTCCATCACAGTCACCTTTTCACCATGCGTGTAGGTGTAATCGTGCTCAACAAGTTGGTTGAAGTTATAGGGAGTAAGGCGCATCTGATGAAAATTCAGATGATTGACTCCCAACTGATGCAATTCCCGTATTTTCTCTTTCAGCAATGCTTCTTCCTGCGGAACAGCCGGAATTTCAACCGTAACCACCGGAATCTGTCCGACAGCCAGCTTTATTTTATCGGTTTTGTACTCCGTTGCACCAATGTCGAAGCGCATTTCATTCAAGCCCGCCTGTTTTAAGGCTGCCACTTTTTCTTCGGTCAGCAAAATGCCATTGGTATATAACCAAACGTACACTTCATCGCCAAAAGCGTCTTTTACCGCCTGCACAAAAGCCAAGCTTTTCTCAAACGAAACCAGCGGCTCACCCCCCGAAATACTGACTCCTTTAAAACCAAACCGACGAATGTAGTCCACATAGTTCAGCGGATCGTCAAACGTCAGCGTATTGGTCTGCGGCTTGCCCAGATCGGATTGCTGTGTGGGACAATAAAAACATTTCCCATTGCACAGGTTGTTGATAAAAAGACAAGACCACTGTCCCTCTCCACAAAGCTGACATCCCTTTGAAAGTTTTGTCACATCTACTTTGCTGTTATGAAATCCCCACTTGACCCTGCTTTCAATGGCCGACAAAATCGTTTGTCGTTCTTGCATAGCAGTCGCTGCTTCTTCCGGTGACGGAAATTTCAAATAATTGTATTTCACCTGGTACTCCTCCTGATTCCTCAGCAGGTGCCGCTCTTTTAAAGGTGTTAACCTATTCATTCAAAACATCAAATAACTGGCCGTAAATATAGTTTCATTTTGAATTGAAAAAACACCCTCTTGCATTTTTGTGGATATATTGAAGACCAAACAAATCATGAACTGGCTTGTCTGAATAGATAGAACCAAAACAAGCTGATTATGAATTTCAGAATAGAAAAGGATACCTTGGGTGAAGTTAGCGTGCCCGCTGATAAATATTGGGGAGCACAAACCCAGCGCTCCATTGAGAACTTTCGGATTGGACCGGCAGCCAGCATGCCAATGGAAATTATTCATGCTTTTGGTTATCTGAAAAAAGCGGCGGCCCTTACCAATGAAAAATTAGGGGTTTTACCCCCCAAAAAAAGTAAGCTGATCCAACAGGTTTGCGATGAGATTATTTCCGGAGAGCTGAATGCTGAATTCCCACTGGTAGTTTGGCAAACTGGCTCAGGAACACAATCCAACATGAATGTCAACGAAGTGATTTCAAACCGGGCACATGTGCTGACGGGAAACCATTTGGGAGAAGGAAAGTCGCCAATTCACCCCAATGATGATGCCAACAAATCGCAATCATCCAACGACACCTTTCCCACGGCCATGCACATTGCCGCATACCAAACAATGGTAAAACATACCATTCCGCAGGTGGAACTGCTACGGGATACCCTCCATAAGCAGTCTGAAGCGATGATGTCCATGGTTAAAATCGGTCGCACGCACTGGATGGACGCCACACCGCTCACCCTGGGACAAGAGTTCTCCGGCTACGTTTCGCAACTCAATCATGGCTTGAAAGCGCTGCGAAACACGCTCCCCCATCTGTCGGAACTGGCCTTGGGTGGAACGGCTGTTGGAACCGGGCTCAATACACCCAAGGGCTATGCCGAAGAAGTGGCCAAAACCATTGCAACATTAACCGGCTTGCCTTTTATAACTGCTAAAAATAAATTTGAATCGCTGGCAGCCCACGACGCGATCGTGGAAGCACACGGGGCACTAAAACAACTTGCCGTAAGCCTGATGAAAATTGCCAATGACATCCGCTTGCTGGCCTCGGGCCCACGCGCGGGAATTGGCGAAATTACCATCCCGGCCAACGAGCCCGGCTCTTCCATCATGCCCGGTAAGGTCAATCCCACCCAAGTGGAAGCACTCACCATGGTTTGTGCTCAGGTGATGGGCAACGACACCACCATTTCCATTGCCGGATCGAACGGCCAGTTTGAGCTTAATGTGTTCAAACCGGTCATGATCCATGCATTTTTGCAGTCGGCCAATTTGTTGGGCGATGCCTGTAAATCGTTTAACGACCGCTGTGTTGTTGGCATTCAAGCCAATCAAGCACGAATTGATGCCCACCTCTGGAATTCACTGATGCTGGTAACCGCACTCAATCCGCACATTGGTTATGAAAAAGCAGCGATAATTGCCAAAAAAGCGCATGCCGAGAATAAAAGCTTGAAAGAAGCAGCACTCGAGCTGCGTTTATTAACTGCTGAGCAATTTGACGAATGGGTCGATCCGCAAAAGATGGTGGGAAAAATAAACGATTCATCCAGCAAGTTTTCACTTTGACGGTGACTCTCATCGGCTCATTTAGCCACAGTTGAGCAGAAATTTTTACCTTTGCACAAATTTCTCGAAACCATGGAAAATCAGCTACAGATTTACAATACATTAAGTCGCAAGAAAGAAGTTTTTGAACCCCTTCATCCGGGAAAAGTCGGCTTGTACGTTTGCGGACCTACTGTTTATGGTAAAGCCCACCTGGGACATGCACGTCCGGCAGTGACTTATGACCTGCTTTTTCGCTACCTGACCCACATTGGCTACAAAGTCCGCTACGTGCGCAACATTACCGATGTAGGGCACCTGGCAAACGATGCCGATGAAGGCGAAGACAAGATTGCTAAAAAAGCCCGCCTGGAAGAGCTGGAACCCATGGAAATCGTTCAGATTTATACCAACGACTACCATAAAAACATGCAGCAGCTCAACGTTCTGCCACCCAGCATTGAGCCCCGCGCCACCGGTCATATCATTGAGCAGATTGAAACGGTAGAAAAAATACTGGCAGCCGGCTATGCCTATGAAAGCAATGGTTCGGTTTATTTTGATGTCGAGAAATATGCCAAAGATTACCCTTATGGCGAACTTTCGGGCCGCAAAATAGAAGACCTGCAAGCCAACACCCGCCAACTGGACGGACAGAATGAAAAACGTTCGTCGCTGGATTTTGCCATCTGGAAAAAAGCCATGCCGGAACACATCATGCGCTGGCCTTCAAAATGGAGCGACGGATTTCCGGGCTGGCACGTCGAGTGTACAGCCATGAGTTGCAAATATCTGGGCGATACCTTCGACATTCATGGTGGAGGAATGGATTTGACCTTTCCGCACCACGAGGCCGAAATAGCTCAGGCCAAAGCAGCCAACGGACACGATGCTGTGCGCTACTGGATGCACAACAACATGATTACGCTGAATGGACAAAAAATGGGAAAATCTCTCGGAAACGCCATTTCGTTGGATGATTTTTTCGAAGGCAATCATCCCTTGCTGGAAAAAGCCTACAAACCGATGACCATTCGCTTTTTTATGTTGATGGCTCAATACCGCAGCACTCTCGACTTCTCAAACGAAGCCCTGCAGGCTGCAGAAAAAGGAATGGAACGCTTACTGAAAGCTGTTGAAACATTGGATAAACTGGAAAGTTCGGCAACATCAACCGTAAATATTGAAGAGCTAAAAAGCAAGTGTTACCAAGCTATGAATGACGACCTGAACAGTCCGATTGCTATTGCCCATTTGTTCGATGGCGTAAAAATGATCAACTCCATTGCCGATGGAAAAAACAGTATCTCGGCTGAAGATTTGGAAACACTGAAATCCTTGTACTCCTCCTTTTTGTTTGATTTATTCGGACTTCAAGAACCAGAGCAACAAGCCAATACAAACTCGGAGGCGTATGAACATGCCATCGATTTATTACTACAACTTCGCATGGAGGCCAAAGCCAATAAAGACTGGGCAACAGCCGATAAAATCCGTGATGAGTTGGCGAAACTGGGCTTTGTTGTAAAAGATACCAAAGACGGTTTTAGCTGGGAATTGAAATAAAAAAAGCCCGGCTATTTTATCAGTCGGGCAACCATATTTTTCTCAAAATCAGATATAACTAGGCTTTAGGACCATCCCAATCGCCGACTCCCATTGCGGCAAGAGCTCCCACTCGAATTGGCTCAACCGCATCATTCAATGCCTGAAAACCGAAGTCCAATCCTGCAATCGTTCTAAGAGGACGACTGCCTGCTGGCTTATTCATCAGATCTTCGAAAATCTTAACAACGACCATCGGGTCAGTCGGTGCGTTCTCATCCTCAAAAAAGTTTTGAACCTGACCACCAAAGCCTTGAATAAATCCTGCTACATGTTCATAAGCTGAAGCAATCTCAGCATCCTTAGGCTGAACAATGTTGCCAAAGAAATTTGTTGAAAATGGTCCCGGTTCAACAATCACCACATCAATCCCCAATGGAGCTAATTCATAACGCATGGCTTCACTCACTCCTTCCAGTCCCCACTTACTGGCATGATATACACCAAAGCCAGGAAAAGCGCCTCTCCCAGCCGTAGAGCTGACCTGAATAATCAAACCCGATTTTTGCTTTCGCAATTTGGGCAATACTGCTTTAGCAACCCGGATGGTTCCAACGATATTTAAATCTAACTGCTGTAATATTTCTTCGGAAGAAAATGCCTCCACAGGTCCGCCATATCCATATCCGGCATTGTTGATAACAACATCTAGTGTCGGAATCTGTTTGACAGCAGAATTGACGCTCTCATCAGATGTAACATCCATGTCGAGAACATCAATGTTGAGCTTGTTAGCCTTTGCAAATTCCTTTAAATCTGAAGCTTTTCCAGCATTATTACCGGCCACCTTTCGCATGGTAGCATAAACGTGATGTCCCTTTTCTGCCAAGTATTTAGCTGCTTGATAGCCAAACCCTGAACTACAGCCCGTAATCAATATTTTTTTCATGACAATTAATTAAGATTAAACCATCTTAATCAACGTCCAATGTCTGAAACAGTTCAATACTAGTAGGGGTAACTAGAGACTAACAATCATAAATTTAATAAACCACTTCGTTTTACTATTGTTTTACTGATAGGAATTAAAAATTTAAACAAAACTAGTTATGAAAAAATTAGCTATTCTTACTCTTTTTATCAGTCTTTTTACTTTTAGTCAGAAAAGCTTTGCTCATTGTGAAATCCCCTGTGGCATTTACGGCGATTCGGTACGTGTAACACTCATTGCTGAGCATATTGAAACATTGGAAAAGTCTATGAATCAAATCAATGAACTTTCTAAAGCCGGAGATAAAAACTACAACCAACTGGTTCGTTGGGTGGTAAACAAAGAGGAACACGCCAAAAAGATTCAGGATATTGTAAGTCAATACTTTTTACATCAACGCATCAAGCCTGTTTCCCCTTCAGAAGTAGAAGCTTACGCTAAATATACCAACCAGTTGGCGCTGCTCCATCAATTACTGGTTTATTCCATGAAAGCAAAACAAAGCACAGACCTGGAAGTGATCGAAAGTTTAAAAACAACACTGGATAAGTTTTCACACAGCTATTTCCAAAACCACACGCATTAATATGATTGACCAGTCCTGATTTTGAATAATTCAATTTCAGGACAAAAAAAATCCTTGATCCTAGATTAATCTCTTGAGAGTAAGCCCAAGAAATAGTCAGTTTCAAGGATTTCTCATTTCTCTTGTTATCAACCCGTTCGACTAAAACATTTATTAAAATACAGAGGAAAAAGGTCTCCTGAAGGCAAGTCACAAGGAGATTTTTGACAAAAAAAAGGGGCCGCCTTCAACGGTCCCTTTTCAAACTAATAAAACCAACTAAACCTAAACTAAACCTAAATATCTATTTGCGTATTTTATATTCTCATTCATGAAGTTCGATGCCCGCCTTCTCTTCTTCTGCAACTCATACTATAATCTCTTTCCCTATCTCTTAATCCTCTTCTTGAACATCGAACTTGATATCAGAAACAACCCGATAACTGGAAAAGTTCAAGATGACCAAAAGTATGTTTGCATTTTTCATGCAGCGAAGGCAAACACCTATTCGTTTCCGATAGTATTCATCAATACTATAAGGCATAATAACACAATTTAAGCTGGTTCAAGCAAATTCATTTTCGATCTACGGAAGCTTAATTCAACAATTTCAGGATCAAAAAAAATCTTTCCCAATCCCGCCAACACACTCATCATATGAAACCTACCCCATAAAATTAAAAACTCAATCGTCCACTAAAACGCCGCTAAGCTTTTAAGAAGGTAGCCAAAGAATTGAAGGTATAAGCCAGATTATTGGATTACCATTTCAATTTGACTAAATTTAAGTCAGAAACTTGGACTTTCTGTTGGGGCCGATGCAATTCCATGTTAATTGGTTTGTCCACCCTTAAAAGATGATGACCGAGTCCGTTTTATCGAGTATCGTTTGATAATAAAAATTAGCGTGAGATGAAAAAAGTCGTTGTATTCGCTTTATTTATGCTTGTTACATTGGGGCAACTTTTCTCAGCCCAGCCACTCCGAACTCCTTTTATTGAAATGTTTATTGAAGGAAAACGAATAGTGGATGGTTCTGAAATTAATGTCAACAAAGGGCAACAATTTACGCTGCTGACCCAAATAAAAGGTGGCCGGGCCGATTTTGTCCAGTTTCCGGACACCTATGCTGATTTGGGCGATGATGACAAAATTATTTCCAGGAGTTATAACAAGCTGATTTACGAAAAGGATGGCGTCGTGCACAAATGGGAAATAATAGATGAAGACATTGACCTCGAATCGGATACAAAAATCAAGCTTTTGGTGAACAATGAATTGGTCAATAAGCAACAAACTGATGTTTTTATTCCGGTAGACAAAGTAGAAAAAACCTACATCAAGGTTAAAGTTACAACCACCTGGAGCTATGATAATGGCACAAGCACCACAACAGAGCAAAACACGGCCGAGTCCCTAATTCATCTAAACATCCAGGGGAATACCAACGAGTGGTTTGCAACACCAAACATTAGGGCTGCCGGGGCAAAAGAAGAACAGGTAGAGGAAAAACTACAGGCAATTCAAACTTCGTATGACAAAATTGAAATGCTACTAAACACTTTTGAATTTACCTCCATGATGGGCGAAATCCAGCAACTCCGAAGCACTGTAGGTCAACTCGAAGACCGAATCGAATACCTGGTAGCTAATGAGCCAACCAAGCATTCTGATATTTTCTTTATCGGTTTACCCAGCGATCAGGCCATTAGCGACATTGATGATTTTCGCACCTTGTCTACAGCCTGGAATGATTTGGAAGAACTAGTCAAGAAACAGCAAATCAAGCTTCATACAATAACGAAGGCCGACGATAAGCTGACCCGAAGAAACCTGCTTGGGCTTATCAAGCCATTTATCAGCTGGGAAGAAGCGCTGCCCGGCAACGCGGAAGCCTTACTTCAATATTACGCCAATGATTTTAATTGGGAAAATACCAACATTCGTACCTTCTTAGCCTTTAATCCAGCCGAAGAACGAATCAACAACATCGAACAAAGTCTGGTCGATTTTCAGCGATTTTTGGATAACCGAGCGGAAAATATCGAGGCCGAAAAACAAAAAATACAGTATGCTCTCACCCGACTTCAGGCTGTACGAATCTTTGATGGCATGCTCATGGGGTTTTTCTCCTCCCTCAATTTTGCCCGTTGGCAGAATACCCGAAAATAATTGGCGTTTGTAGGTAGAACACAAAACTAAATTGTTTAATGACTAGCTAGAATGATTAAACAATTGTCACAGCTTCTTGTTTTGATTTTTGAAACCATTGACATAAATGCCTCCATGCCATGATAAGCATAAATAAACACGCAGGAATTTATACGCTAAAGGTGGAGCAAAAGCTCCCCATTTCGTTGGATGAAGCTTGGGATTTCTTTTCAAACCCGCTCAATCTCGAACGAATAACACCATCCAACATGCAGTTTAAGATTACTTCTGGTAAGCCTAAGCCCATGCATCCTGGTCAGATTATTACTTACAGGGTAGCTCCCTTCAAAGGATTCTCAACCAACTGGGTAACCGAAATAACGCACGTTGCTGATAAGCAATTTTTTGTTGATGAACAGCGTTTTGGTCCCTACAGCATGTGGCATCACGAGCATCATTTCGAAGCAAAGGAGTACGGAATTTTAATGACGGACAAGGTGAGTTACAAACTGCCTCTCGGCTGGTTAGGCAACTTGGCCCAACAGCTGTTTGTGTACAAACAGCTTCAATCTATTTTTAACTACAGGTACACCTGGTTGAGCAAACAATTTAAAAACTAAGCCCTATGTTTGGACTATTTAGAAGGAAATCGGAAGTTGAGAAACTTCAATTAAAGTATAACAAACTGATGCAGAAATATTATGAGCTTTCGAAGGTTAACCGTAGAGAAGCTGAAAAATACTATGTTGAAGCAGAGGATCTGCTCAAGCAAATCAATTCGATGCTAAAAACGGATTAACTAAGCTAAAGCCGATCTAAACTGACGTCCACTATTTGGGAAACAGAGCATGATTATTTTAACAAGTTTCAAGTGTTGAAATTCAATATTGCAAAGCAGAAATTGATATGTCAATCTTCCAATTTAAATTGGAAGATTAAACTCAAGAAAATTTAGAATGGGCTAAAAACCAAAAAAAATAGCACCTCACCTAAACCTACCCGATATCAAGTAAGAAGTTTTTTATAATCTTTCCTTTTCCCAAAGAGGACCGCTGCCTGAAATTTCTTAATTTAAACCTAAATTAAGAAGAACGATGTCAGAATTTACTCACAACAAACAGGAACGCGTTAACGCATTGGCCCATTTTGCCCGCGAAATGATGGCGACAACTAACAAAGTTAGGCTCGTAAAAGCCAATGAAAAACTAATCGGTGAGGTTATTCCATCGGAAGTCATCGCCCTTTTTGATATTTTGGTTAAAGAAAACGATCGTCGGGACTATAGAATCCTAAAAACCGCCACCAACAAAATTATACATCTATTTCATCTGCCTTTGATCGCTTACCCGGCTATAAAACCTGCCAAAAACAGTTTCTTGGATGTATTGACCCAGAATAATACAGCCATGGAAAACCTACTGAAATCGATGAAAGCAGCCATCAAAATACTGAATCAGCATCCGAAAGATCAGCAGGCCTGTGCAGACTTAAAAGGCAAGACCCACGAACTCCAACAATTCAACAAGCATTACCTGATCAAGGAAAATGTTCTTTTCCCGACGTTGGAAAAACATTGGGAAGACTTTCATTGTGTGCAGCTAATGTGGTCTTATCATGATGATATCCGCCAACTAATGAAAGCACTCCTTCAGGAACTCAATGAAACGACCATTAACCTGAGGAAGATGAATAGACTCGTGGGCGACCTGTTCTTCAACTTATTTGCTATCCGTTTCCGCGAAGAGCGAATCCTCTTTCCACACATCCTGGAAACTATTCCAAAAGACGTAATTCACCAGATGCTCCTGGACAGCCTTGAAATTGGCTTTCCCTATTTCAGCCCCACCAGTATAGCGGACTCCGATAGCGATATATTTACAAATGGAACAATGGTCAATTTGGGCACCGGGAAGGTATCTTCCGAACAAATCATTCAGATTCTCAATCACCTGCCAGTCGACATCACTTTTGTAGACGAACACGATACGGTACGCTTTTTTTCCACGCCCAAGAAGCGGATTTTTCCGAGAACCAAAGCCATTCTCGGACGGAAGGTGCACAACTGCCATCCGCCCGAAAGCGTGCATGTGGTGGAAGAAATTGTCGATGCTTTCAAAAAAGGAAACAAAGACCAAGCTAGTTTCTGGATTAATTTTAAGGAAGACAAAATTCTGATCCAGTATTTTGCTTTACGCAATGAACTAGGAGAATACAAAGGTGTCATTGAGGTGACTCAAGAGATTGCTGGAATTCAACAACTAAAAGGAGAGCGACGCCTACTGGATTGGTAAAAAAATAAAGATACTTATTTAACAACTACAGTTTTAATATTGACAAACTCCCGAATTCCGAAAACAGAGAGCTCACGACCGAAACCACTCTCCTTGATTCCTCCGAAAGGCAAACGAGGATCTGATTTAACAAAATCGTTCACAAAGACACAGCCTGCTTCAAGTCCTTTTTCAGCCAGCAATTTCCCCCGTTCTACATTGCTGGTAAACACCCCTGCCCCCAAACCAAAAACGGTGTCGTTGGCTATCTTTATTGCCTCCTCATCAGTCTTCACTTTGAATAAGGAAGCTACTGGTCCAAACAATTCTTCTTCATAGGCGGGCATGCCTGGTTCAATCCCATCCAGTACCGTTGGAGGGTAGAAAGCGCCAGCCAACTCAGGGATAAAACCACCACACACAATTTTAGCTCCTTTGGCCACCGAAGCACTGACCTGGCCATGCAATTCGTTCCGTAAATCGATTCTTGCCATGGGCCCAATGGTTGTCTTCTCATCGGTGGGATCACCAAAACTAGCTTCCTCCATATGCCGCACAAAAGCCTCGCGAAAGGCATCATAAACCGATTCCATTACGATAAAACGTTTAGCTCCAATACAACTTTGTCCGGCATTGAGCAAACGGCTGGATACGCATAACTTAGCAGCTTCTTCAATATCAGCGTCATCTAAAATTAAGTAGGGATCGCTTCCGCCCAACTCTAATACCGATTTCTTCAAAACAGAACCTGCAGCGGATGCTACTGCCTTTCCGGCAGGAGTGCTACCGGTTAAGGTTACAGCCTTAACTTTAGAACTTTCAATCACCGCCTTAACCGACTTTCCTCCAATCAGTAAACTACGGAAAACATTAGCCGGAAGACCAGCATCTTTCACTAACCGTTCAATGGCCAACGAGCAGCCCTGCACATTGCTGGCGTGCTTTAAAACGGCAGTATTGCCCGCCATAAGCGCCGGTGCTAAAAATCGAAAAACCTGCCAAAAAGGAAAGTTCCAGGGCATTACTGCCAGAATGGTCCCCAACGGCTGGAAGCTGACAAAAGATTCCGACGCATCCGACTCAATGGGCTCATTAGCCAAAAAATGAGCGCCATTTTCAGCATAATAACGACAAACCCAGGCACATTTTTTCAGCTCGCCCAAAGCTTCCTTTTTTACTTTGCCCATCTCGGTTACAATCAAGTCAGCCAGCATTTCCTGCTGATCAAGCAGCTCTTTTTCCAGATTCAGCAAATGCATTTTACGCTCCTCAAACGAGATTTTTCTCCAGGATTTAAACGCCAGATCAACCGTTTTAATGATCCGTTTGGCTTCGTCGTCAGAATGAGCCCGATAAGACTGGATCACTTGATTGGTAAATGGATTGACAGATCTCATAGTATTCAATTTTTCTCCCTTAAAATTAAGCATAAAAAAGGGGCGTTTCAAAAGTTTCATCTAACTGATTTTGCCAAAATCCCGATATACACCTTATTGCATTTCTGAGCGTAAAAGGTTTGGAGTCGAATTACCTGTTTGTTTCTATAAAAGAATCCGTAATTTTGACGCATCAATCGAAACTCCAATTTTGAGAAAGCATAGATTTCATAGTGAACATGATCGAATTAAAAACCTGCGTAAAGGTGACCCAATTGCATTTGAAGAAATTTTCTCCAAATATAGCAACAAGCTGTACCAATTTTCCCTCTCCTACCTTAAATCTGAAACTGAAGCCGAGGAAATAGTCCAAGAGGTTTTCCTAAAACTTTGGGAACGAAGAAAGGAAATCAAAACGGAAACTTCTTTTCAATCCTATCTTTTTACCATTACCTTAAACTTCATTAAAAGGCATTTCAACCAAAAATCAAGAGCAGATCAATACAAACATGAGCTGGCAAGCCAATTTTTCGAAGCAAATGATCAAGTTGAGAGTTCAATCACCTACCAAGATCTCTTAAATAAGCTGGAAATACTGATTGACCAGATGCCTGAAAAACGAAAACAAATATTTATCGAACGGAAACAACACGATAAACCCGTCAAACAAATTGCGGAAGAATTAAACATCACCCCAAAAACCGTTGAAAATCAACTCACCAGAGCGCTAAACTTTTTACGATCAGAGATTCAAAAAGAACATTACGGCGGCTTTCTCTTCTACCATCTTTTCATTTGCCAATAAAAAATATCAATCCCTGTGGGGGATAACCTTCTTTCAAGGATATAATAAGCAAACACAATTACTCAAGGGGCTAACTGGAGTCTCATCCAGATAGCTTATTAAATGAATAAGGTGAAAAAAGAAATCGACAGTAAAATTTTATCCAGATACCTCAATGGTTCCTATTCTCCTGATGACTATCGTCAGCTAAAAAGCTGGTTTGAAAAAGAAGGTACAGCAGAACCACTTGATACGCTTATTCACCAAAACTGGCAGCAATTTAATGAACAACACCCTGGAAAAGACCTGGATTTCATTCTGGAGAAAGTTCAGCGACAAATCTACCTCAATGAAAAAAGGCAGACAAAATCCCTTTGGCATACGTACCGGCAAATAGCGGCAGTGTTGCTACTTCCGTTCCTTTTACTCACGACTTATCTTTTACTAAACAATAAGTATATCCCGGAAAATGCCTGGGCTGAAATCCACTCACCTGCGGGTGCCCGGACGCAATTTCAACTTCCTGATGGAACCTCGGGTTGGCTGAACAGCGGCTCAAGCATTCAATACCCGATTAAATTTTCTAATCGACACGTAAAAATCAGCGGTGAAGCTTTCTTTGATGTTGTCAAGCAAAACAAGGAAAAGTTCGTTGTAGAGACTCCTTACCTGAACATTACCGTATTGGGAACCAAATTTAATGTTGCTGCTTATCCGAATGATCAATTTGCTGAAGTTGTGCTGGAAGAAGGAAAAGTAAACGTGGACGGTAAAACCAGTAAATTCTCAGAATCATTATCACCTGACGAGCGATTTGTTTTTGAGACTGATCTAAAGGTGGGGAAGATAACTCATGTTGATGCCCAAAGCCATTCGGCCTGGAAAGAAGGAAAGTTGGTTTTTCATGACCAGCCACTTGCTGAAGTTCTGAAAAAAATGGAACGCTGGTACAATGTACAGTTTGTAATGAAAGATGAACAATTGAAGAACTACATCTACAAGGGCACCTTTATAAATGAGACCTTAGACGAGGTACTAAAATTACTTGCATATACAGCGCCAATAAGCTATGAAATAAAAGACAGGAAGATGAAAAGTGATGGGACCTGGTCAACAAAAACGATTCTAATCCAGAAAAGAAGATAATACAACAAAATCAGGAAAGTGCGGACACACCTTCCTGATCTAAACAATGATTAACAATAATAATTATTAACCGTTCAACTGTAAATTTATGAAAAAAAATCGGAAACGATGGACAAGCCTTTGGTGTGTCCTTAAAAAGCCAATGCAAATTATGAAGTGGAGTTTGTTCTTATTCATTTTGAGTATTTTCCAGGCACAGGCTATCTCAGGCTATGCACAAAAAACTCAACTTTCGCTGGACTTTAAAAGCACCAGTATCGAAACAATCTTAAACGAAATAGAAAACCAGTCGAATTTCTATTTTCTTTACAACAAAAATCTGGTTGATGTCCGGCACGAAACCAACATCCAGGTGAAGGACCAGCAGATTGAAGTCATTCTCGACCGGTTATTCCAAGAATCAGACATTAGCTATCGGATTTTTGACCGGCAGATTGTGTTGTCTGTTGAAAAAAATCAAATTCAGGGACTCAGCTCACAAATCAAAGATCTGTCAGGTAAAGTAACCGACTCTTCCGGCCAACCCTTGCCAGGTGTAACTGTTTTAATTAAAGGAACCACTCAAGGAACAATTACTGATTTTGATGGGAACTATACCATTAACGGAGTGCCCACGGGTGAGACCCTAGTTTTCTCTTTTGTAGGAATGAGAACGCAGGAGTTAGTGGTTGGTAACCAAGCAACAATCAATTTGGTTATGGAGGAAGATGCCATTGGAATTGAAGAAGTTGTTGCAGTTGGCTACGGAGTTCAAACAAGAAGAAGCTTAACCTCATCGGTTTCCTCAATTGATGTGGCTGATGCCGTGAAAATACCAACATCTTCTGTTTCTCAAACGCTGCAAGGAAGAGCAGCCGGATTAAATGTTAGTCTAAACTCAGCACAACCCGGTGGAGAAGTTAAACTTCAGATTAGAGGATCTGCAACGAACCGTTCTCCTCTGATCGTTATCGACGGAATGCCTACATCCAATTTCTCTCCATCGAAAGTGGGCTATTTTGGAACCGGGGCACTTGACGGAGTTCTTTCTTCCTTAAATCCCAATGACATTAAAAGCATTGATATTCTGAAAGATGCTTCCGCAACATCTATCTATGGTTCAAAGGCAGCAGGAGGAGTTATCCTGATTACCACAAAAAGAGGTCAAAAAGGAGAAGACAGATTCTCTGTTGATGTTAATGCTTCCACTGGAGTTCAAGAGTTATTTAATCTTCCAGAGATGTTGGGGGCTGTTGATTTCATGAAAGAAACAAACAGTATCCAAAGAGAAAAATGGCTATATGACAGTCGATTAGATGTATATTCTGACGTTACAAAACCCAATGGATGGGTGGCTCCAGGAGACTTCTCCCCCTATTTCACGTCAGAACAAATTGCAGAATTCGAAAATGGAACGAAAACAGGCACGAACTGGAGCGATGAAGTAACCCGCACCGGAATGGTTCAAAATGTTGACTTATCACTATCGGGCAATAGCAAAAACACTCGCTACTACGCTTCATTTGGAGCTTACGACCAGAAAGGAATTATCAAGAATAATAACCTTGCAAAATATACAGGAAGGGTAAATGTAGATCAGGAAATTGGTGATAAAACAACTGTTGGGTTAACCATCAACTTTAGCCAGATCAATACCGATAACGTTTCTATCGGTAACGGAGGACAATGGGAAAATAGTGGTGTTTTAATGAGCTCATTGACATTTTCTCCTATACTACCAGTATATGATGAAAATGGTAATTATACGATTAACAATCGGATGTCAGTACTTCCAAATCCTGTATCTTATCTTGATATTACGAACAAAACGGTCATGGAACGTTTTTTCAGTTCTGCATTCTTAAAGTATAATATATTGCCAGAACTATCTTTAAGAACGCAGGTAGGATTTGACAGAAATGATAGTAAAAACTACGGCTATCTGCCAACGACAACCATTACCGGTGCTAGTTATAATGGTCGTGCTGACCGGTCAAACAACCAGACTAACAATTACCAATTTCAAGCATTGTTAAACTACGTAAAAACACTGGGTGAAAACCATAACCTTTCTGCCACCTTGGGTACCGAGTATATGAAATACAAGTGGGAAAGTATGGGAATAACTGCAACCGATTTCCCTTTTGATGGTATTTTATGGAACAACCTTAACCTGGGAGCAGAGAGACCACGTGTCTCGTCTTCGGGTGGTAGCTCTGAAATAATATCTTATTTCCTGAGAACCAGCTATGACTATGACAATAAATATTTTGTTACGGCGAACCTACGTGTGGATGGATCTTCAAATTTCTCCCCTGAAAACCAATATGGAATATTCCCAGGGATTTCGTTAGGATGGGATATATCGGAAGAAAACTTCATGAACTCTTCAAAAAGTTGGCTAAACCAACTCAAGTTTAGAGTAGGATATGGGCAAACAGGTAATGACAACATTGGCACGGCATTTTCAGACTTTTACAGTCCTGGCGCCAATACCATGTGGGGAAACTCAATCATATCAGGCGTTAGACTTTCAGGCTTGGGAAATCCGGATCTCAAATGGGAAAAACAAGTTGACTTCAATACTGGACTAGACTTCTCATTGTTCAACAACAGAATCTCCGGATCTTTGGAGTACTTTAACAGAGAGATTAGCCGTATTTTAGGATCAAAAAGCTTATTGAGTTCAAATCCGGTAACAAGCATCGCCTATAATCTGGATGCCACAAAACAAACTTATGGAACTGAGCTTACCTTAAATACCCAAAACATTGTTTCGGACAATTTTAGCTGGAATTCGAATATGACTTTCACTTATTACCGTGACCGCTGGTTAAAACGCGACCCCAGCTATGTTTTAGGAATCAACGATTCTCCAAAACAATACTTTGGAGAACTTTGGTATTATGAAACTGATGGATTGGTTCAAGTAGGAAGTACTGATCCGTTAAACCAAATTCCCGGAACAGTCAAAATTGTGGATCGTGATGGTTACCTTTTGGATGATGATGGCACCAGAATACTTGACGAAGACGGCAAACCCCAGCGCTCGGGCAAACCCGACGGAAAAATAGATGCTGCTGATAAGGTGAAAGTCGGCGTTAATACTCCTTTTACTATTGGTATGAACAATTCGTTTAGCTACGGCAATTTTGATCTATCGATATACACTTATGGAGTCTTTAACAAATGGAAAATGAATGAGACCAGAACAAGATTAGGAGTTGCAAATCCCTACACGATAGTCTCTACTGCGTCAAATATTCCTGTCGAAGCCCTGGATAGATGGAATAGTGATAACCTTGAAGGAACAGGGGTGTCTGCATTACAAAGTTCTGCTCAATATGGCACAGGTGACTTTTTCCTTGAAGATGCTTGGTTCGTTCGTGTGCGAGACATTACTTTAGGTTATTCGCTCCCCGGACATATTTTACAGAATGCGAAGATCAAACGTTTGAGAGTGTATTGCAACATTATGAACCCATTCCTTTTCACTCCCTATACTGGTATGGATCCAGAAACTGATCAATACGTAGCTGCCTACCCTAATCACAGAACCTATAACTTAGGCGTACAGCTTAGTTTCTAATAACAATTAGAAGATAATCGAAGATTGTCTCATAAATCATGCAAATCATAATTGGAAATACAGTTTAAAAAAAAACAACAAACAGATGAAAGCAAAATATATAATTGCAATCGCACTCTCCTTACTCATAACATCTCAAAGTTGTGAGCTAATGAGAGACGAATACGATAAAATAACGCCTGACAATTTCTATAATACAGAGAAAGATGCCAAATTAGCCATTGCCGCACTATATTATAACTCAATCACGAAAGTTGGAACCTGGAGTCCTGGCTTGTTTGTACAAAACATCAACTCAATAATAACCTTATCTGATATTTCGGCAGGCGATATGATGATGTGTTCCTACGGAACAAACCCATGGGAATATCTTAGAACCCACCAGTGGACCGAATCTAATGGATATGGTACTCAAAATGTTTTTAACTATTACAATCACATCTCAAATGCTCGTATTGTTGCTAATCAAATTGAGCAGATGGATATTTCGGATAACCTGAAAGCGGCATTAGTTGCTGAAGCCAACGCTGTTGGGGGATGGAAAGCGGCTATTCTGTATGATTTCTACGGTCCTGTTCCTTACCCAACAGACGAAATACTGGCAAATCCAGCAGAGTTAGTTTACCCGGAACGTCCAACAAAGGAAGATTTTGTAGCAATTATTGAATCCTTATTTGAGGGCAAGGATGATCTGCCAGAAGCTGATTATGGCCCAAATTTCGGGAGAATAAATAGTAGTATCGCCAACATGGTACTTCTTCGGTTATATATGAATGAAGCTGCCCGAACAGGTGACGCTGCATTTTGGACTAAAGCGAAAGAATGTGCCGAGAAAATCATAAACTCGGGTTCTCATCAATTGATGAATAATTATAGCGATGTATTCAGTGTTAACAACACTAAAAACAAGGAAATTATATTCGCTACTCCCTCTGACTATTCGTTTAACACCATGATGTGGCACGCTGAAGCTCTTCCCAACAATTTCCCAACCCCCGGAGGTGGAAGATCAAATTCATGGGGAGGTTACAAGATCTTGTGGTCTTTCTACGATACCTTTGATCCCAATGATATGCGTTTATCTGGTATTGCAGCGTCGTATACTACTCCTGACGGAGTAGAGATAAGCCGACAAAATCCGGTAGATAATCGACATGGTGTTGGTGACGGAGCCATTCCTGTGAAATATGACCTCGATCCAAATCAGGTGAGTTTCTTTCAGGGACATGATTTTATTGTCTACCGCTATGCAGAGACACTTCTGGCCATGGCCGAAATCTTGAATGAGCTGGAAACAACTGCAAGTGTCAACGCTCCGGCAATCACTCAAGTATCAAAAGAAGGTACTACCTATAACAGCGATGGAGGAAATACAGCTTATTCTTTTATCAACGCAGTAAGGGTTAGAGCAGGATTAGAGCCACTAACAAACATGTCAAAAGAGGATTTGCGTGACGCCATTTTAGCGGAACGTTCGCACGAACTATATTGTGAAGGCACTCGCCGGATGGATTTAATCCGCTACCAGCGAATGACCAATGGCAATGGAGACAAGAAATTTGATGATGATCAAGATAAATTCTTATTCCCAATACCTATTGGTTACATCAACGAGTACAAAGGGAACTTAACTCAAAACCCTGGATACTAACAAAGACTAATACAAGTTTATATTTCCGGTGATTCAACCGGGTATAGAAGCGAGGTAAAAACGACCTAAGAGAAAACAATAATTATTTACCCATAAATGTCCGGCAAATTGCCGGGCATTTTTATATTACTTAAATCATGAAATTCGTTCATTTAAACTACCTCATTATTCTCGTTTCTTGGTGTATGATGGGATGCCAGAACAATATGCCGCGAGAAAGATCATTTTCGATCATACCTGATACTACCTCTATCTTGAAAAACCCCGCAATGGGTTGGGTAATGTACTGCGAAGGCTGGGAACTCTACCCTTATTTTCAAGATAATTTCGACAGAATAAATGTAAACAGCTTCTGGGAAGAAATGGATGCTGTTCGTGCACATGAGGTAAGTAATATTTTATACATAAGAGCTGTATGGTCAGCCTTTGAGTCTGAAGAAGGGAAATATGCATGGGAAGATGATCCGAATTTTATTCAGCTTGTGGAGGGTGCAAAAGAAAGGAATTTAAAATTAGCTTTCCGGATTTTCCATGACAGTCGAGATATGGTGCAACAGGCTACGCCTGAATATGTTTTCAAAGCCGGAGCATCATTCAAAACGGTGACGGGGAAAGATGGGGAATTTAAAACGCCATATTACGATGATCAAATATTTCAGAAAAAATTTGACACCTTTCTTCAAGCATTTGCGAAAAAATTTGATGATCCTCAAACTGTTGATTTTATCGATGCCTATGGATTAGGACGATGGGGAGAGGGACATGGAGTTATCTTAAAAAACAAAGAAAATTACTATTCTGTCGTTGATTGGATTACTAGCTCCTATGCCAAAAGCTTCAAAAAAATTCTCACCGTGCTAAATGTTTCAGAAGCAGACTACAAGTATACTAAACCTCTGGCCTTTGACAGGTATAATTTCATTCCACGCCGTGATGGTTTAGGTAGCTATTGGTTTAGTAAGAAGGATCAGGAAATTCTCAATAGCTTGTTTCCACAAAGTGCCTTCATCGGTGAAGCTTGCTACTGGTTTACAAGTCCCACAGGAGACACGCTAAGTAACCGGGCTTTTGAACAGGATAAACAGTACAAGTTCAAAAGCTTTAAAGCAACCTTTCCTGCAGCTTTAGACGATGCCCTGAAATTTCATTCAAACACTATGGATCTTCGCGTTCCTTTGGAATGCAAGTACTGGATTGAAGAACTACCAGAACTGGTACAAAAGTTTATTAGCCATGGCGGATACCGATTGTATCCATCGAAAATAACCGTTTTAGAAAGCGATGATAAGCTTTCTATAACCCACGTTTGGAAAAACCTGGGTCTTGGAGTCCTCCCCAATAATCATCCTAACTGGAACCAGAAATATCAAGTGGCTTTTGCATTATTTGACGACAAAGGAAAATTGAAGAAAAAATGGATCAGCAAAAAGGCTGAACCTTCAAAATGGGTAAAAGGAGTAGAAGGAAGCTATTCTGAATCTCTCAGCCTAAACGATGTCGCTAGAGGCTCATATCAACTTGCGGTTGCTATTGTTGATATCTCTTTTGATAAACAACCAGGGATTAAGCTGGCTGTAGATCAGAAAAATATTAATGATGAGGGATGGTTACAGGTTGGTGAACTTACACGCTAGGCTCAATAGAATAACGACCAAGAATTTGATTTTTTGTACTCGTTCTCTCTATATTGTATCTACTAAATTTCGCCAAGTTTTAATACACAAATTAAACAGACATAAGTAAATCGCACAATACTTCAACTACTATTTACTATGAACAAACTAAAAACAACTTCAATTATTTGCTTACTTATTTTGCTAAGCAATTTCTCATTTGGGCAGACAGCAGATACGCTGATTGTCCAAA